>NZ_CP124576.1:0-2500 GCF_000281715.2 Sphingobium sp. AP49
GGAGTAGGATTTGAACCTACGACCTTCAGGTTATGAGCCTGACGAGCTACCGGGCTGCTCCATCCCGCGACACTGGGCGTTTTTTTGGTGCCCTGATATGCAAAAAGGGCGGCTTTGTGGGCCGCCCTGCTTTGCAATTATGAATGGGTTTTTATCCGTAGTCATGCGCGTGCTTCAATGCCTGGCGACGCCCTACTCTTCCAGTGCTTGAGCAATAGTACCATCGGCGCAGACTGGTTTCACGGCCGAGTTCGGGATGGGATCGGGTGGGTCACAGACGCTATGGTCACCAAGCAATGAAGCAGGCGCATAACTGCGGTTTTTTAATCGATACCGTGCACAGTTCACTTTCACTTGGGAAAGTGAACATCAAGAGCTTTGATTTGTATGTTCGTATATCTGGGCTGGCTTAAAACCATTCCGTCAACGGACGCTGCTGTTTCCAGCATTGTCGTTGATGGTGGGACTCTTAAGCGCGAACAGAGCAATTAGGACTGGTTAGCTCCATGCGTTACCGCACTTCCACATCCAGCCTATCAACGTCGTGGTCTACGACGGCTCGATGAAATCTTATCTTGAGGGAGGCTTCCCGCTTAGATGCTTTCAGCGGTTATCCCGTCCATACATAGCTACCCTGCTGCGCCACTGGCGTGACGACAGGTACACCAGAGGTATGTTCAACCCGGTCCTCTCGTACTAGGGTCAACTCCTCTCAAATTTCGACGCCCACGGCAGATAGGGACCAAACTGTCTCGCGACGTTCTGAACCCAGCTCACGTACCACTTTAATTGGCGAACAGCCAAACCCTTGGGACCTGCTCCAGCCCCAGGATGTGATGAGCCGACATCGAGGTGCCAAACGATTCCGTCGATATGAGCTCTTGGGAATCATCAGCCTGTTATCCCCGGCGTACCTTTTATCCGTTGAGCGATGGCCCTTCCACGAGGGACCACCGGATCACTATGACCGACTTTCGTCTCTGCTCGACTTGTCAGTCTCGCAGTCAGGCGGGCTTATGCCATTGCACTCTAACAGACGGTTTCCAACCGTCCTGAGCCCACCATCGCGCGCCTCCGTTACTCTTTAGGAGGCGACCGCCCCAGTCAAACTACCCGCCACAGAGGGTCCCTGCACCGGATAACGGTGCGAGGTTAGACATCAGAAAACAACAGGGTGGTATTTCACCTATGGCTCCACGACAACTGGCGTCATCGCTTCAAAGCCTCCCACCTATGCTACACAGTTCTTTCCTAATGCCACTCTGAAGCTGCAGTAAAGGTGCACGGGGTCTTTCCGTCTAACCGCGGGTACTCCGCATCTTCACGGAGAATTCAATTTCGCTGAGCATATCCTGGAGACAGTGGGGAAGTCGTTACGCCATTCGTGCAGGTCGGAACTTACCCGACAAGGAATTTCGCTACCTTAGGACCGTTATAGTTACGGCCGCCGTTTACCTGGGCTTCAATTCAGAGCTTGCACTCCTCCTCTTAACCTTCAGGCACCGGGCAGGCGTCAGGCCCTATACGTCGTCTTGAAGCCGACTTAGCAGAGCCCTGTGTTTTTGCTAAACAGTCGCTACCCCCTGGCCTGTGCCCCCCACAAGTGCTTGCGCATATGTGGGGCCTCCTTCTTCCGAAGGTACGGAGGCAATTTGCCGAGTTCCTTCAGGATACTTCTCTCAAACGCCTTGGTATACTCTACCATTCCACCTGTGTCGGTTTAGGGTACGGTCTATACGGTGGGGCTATTTCCTGGGACCCCTTCACTGCCCGGAGCAATCCAATAAGCCCGAACAATTTACGGCATCCGTCACACACCACCAGGCCCACGAATATTAACGTGGTTCCCATCGACTACCCCCTTCGGGCTCGTCTTAGGGGCCGGCTTACCCTGCTCAGATTAGCTTTAAGCAGGAACCCTTGGAATTTCGGCGACAGTGCATCTCACACTGTTAATCGCTACTCATGTCTGCATTCGCACTTCCGATACCTCCACGACCCATTACCAGATCGCTTCAACGGCCTACGGAACGCTCCGCTACCGCGTGATCCAAAGGATCACACCCTAAGCTTCGGTGCACGTCTTGAGCCCCGTTACATCTTCGCCGCAGGATCTCTTATTTAGACCAGTGAGCTGTTACGCTTTCTTTAAAGGATGGCTGCTTCTAAGCCAACCTCCTGGTTGTTTTGGAAATCCCACATGCTTTCCCACTTAGACGTGACTTGGGGACCTTAGCTGTAGGTTAGGGCTGTTTCCCTTTTGACGACGGACCTTAGCACCCGCCGTCTGTCTGCCGAACTAGACTCGTTGGTATTCGGAGTTTGGTTAGAGTTGGTAGATCTCGCGACCCCCGCATCCATCCAGTGCTCTACCCCCAACGGCAATCATTCGACGCTCTACCTCAATAGATTTCGCGGAGAACCAGCTATTTCCCGGCTTGATTGGCCTTTCACCCCTAAGCACAACTCATCCGACAATTTTTCAACATTGAACGGTTCG
>NZ_CP124576.1:4055000-4342500 GCF_000281715.2 Sphingobium sp. AP49
ATCGGCTGGACCATGAAATCCGCGTCTGGATCAGCGATCCGGAAAGCGGCATCGGCAATGTCACGCACGACGTGCTCGGCCGCGTGCTCGACAAGTTCCAGGCGCATGGAATCACCGTACCCTATCCGCATCGCGTCATCGAAATGCGGCCGGATTCGACGCACCCGCAATAAGACAGCAACAAAGGCAAAAGGGCACCAGAAGCGCGCAAAGGCGCGCCTTCACGCCATGATATTGCCAACGCTTGTTGCACTCTAGCAACATTTGCAGACGTAAAAGACATCAAACAGCAATAATATCTTGTGCGTCGCAGCGGGGACAGGCATGGCCGGACTCGTTGAGGCAAGCCAACCCATCCCTAGCGGAAATATAGAGGAAGGCGCCTGGACGCAGGCGGGACGATCGCAGAACCACTAAGGGGATTAAAATGCGTAAGTCCATTCTCGGCCTCTCGGCCGTTGCTCTTGCCGCACTGTCGGTTCCGGCCCTGGCCCAGGATGAACCCACCGAAGCGGTCAAGCTTTCCGGCAATGTGGGCCTCGTTTCCGATTATCGCTTCCGCGGCTTCACCCAGAATGGCGAAGACGCTGCAATTCAGGGCGGTATCACCGCCACCCATGAAAGCGGCCTCTATGCCTCGGTCTGGGGTTCGAGCATCAACTTCAACGGCCATACCGAAGTCGATCTGTCGGCCGGCTATTCCAAGGAAGTCGTGTCGGGCATCACCATCGACGGTGGCTTGCTCTATTATCTCTATCCCAAGCATGGCGACTATGCGACGGACTTCTTCGAGCCCTATCTGAACGTCATCGGCGCGGTCGGCCCGGTCACGGCCAAGGTCGGCGTCAACTATGCCTGGAAGCAGAGCGCGCTGGAAAGCCGCAACAACACCACGGGTGAGCTGACCGGCCACAAGTCGTCGTCCTTCTACGGCCATGTCGATCTGTCGAGCGCCATCCCCAACACCCCGCTGGGCGTCAACGCGCATGTCGGCTATGCGGCGAGCGACGCCTTCCCGGGCGGCTATACCCCGGGCGATCATGACGTGCTCGACTATTCGTTCGGCGCCACCGCCAGCTACAAGATGCTGACCTTCGGCGTGACCTACGTGAACACCGATGCCAAGGTGAACAAGGAAGAATATGGCGCCGACGGCGCTGTCATCTTCTCGCTGACCGCTGCTTTCTAAGCACGCCCAGCCTTACGGGAAAAGGGCTGCGATCCGACCGGGATCGCGGCCCTTTTCTTTGCCTCGGACAAGCTGCGGCGATATAGCAGCCCCATGCCTCCCATTGCCCTCCTGCTGCTCTTCGTCGTCACGATCGCGCTGATGGAAGGCTTTGCCTATGTCATGCACCGCTGGGTGATGCACGGGCCGGGCTGGTTCCTGCACGCCAGCCACCACCGTCCCCGGACCGGATTTTTCGAGGCCAACGACCTTTATTTCGTGATCTTCGCCCTGCCCTCGATCCTGCTTCTGTTGGGCGGGGTGCAATGGGGCTGGGGCCACTGGGCGACGGCGATCGGCGCCGGCATCGCCGCCTATGGCGCCATCTATCTGGGCTTTCACGACATCATCGTGCACCAGCGGATGCGACATCGCTATGTCGCCCGTTCACGCTATATGAAGCGCATCGTCCAGGCCCATCGCCTCCACCATGTGGTCGAAACGAAGGAGGGCACGGTGAGCTTCGGCTTCCTGATCGCCTCCCACCCCGCCGAACTCAAGCGCGAACTGGCCCGACGGAGCAATGCGGGGGTGCGTGCGGCGAAGGGATAGCGCTATCCGGTCGCTAATCTCGCTACCGCGACGGCCCGGATATCGGCGGCCTTCGCCTTCTCATTGCCGGTCAGGGCGAAATCCGCTTCATCAAGCAGCAGCACCCGGCGCGGCACCTTGAAACTGGCCATGCGCGCCTTGAGATGGGCGATCAGCTCGGCCTCCGCGACGGTCGCGCCATCGACCGGCACGATGCAGGCGACCACCATCTCGCCCAGCAGATCGTCGGGCACGCCGACCGTCTGGCTGCGCTTGACGCCGGGGAAGGAGGCGATCGCCGCGTCCACCTCCTCGGGCGCGACATTGGCGCCGCCGGTCTTGATCATGTCGGTAAGGCGCCCTTCCCAGAAGAAGCGGCCCTGTTCGTCCACCCGTCCGCCGTCGCCCGTGCGGTAATAGCCCTCCGGATCGAAGCAATCCTCCGGCGCCTTGCCAAGATAGCCCGACATCAAGGTCGGCCCCTTGATGCACATCTCCCCCGCCTGTCCCACCGGCAGGATCGCACGGGTCAGCGGGTCGACGATCTTCAGGCTGTTGCCCGGCAGCGGCGCGCCCGCGCTGCCGCCATAATCCGCCTCGGACGTGTCCGCATCGAAGGCGGTGCAGATCGTCATCGTCTCGGTCGTGCCGAACGCCCAGGGCGTGGTCCAGTCGGTATCGACCGTGGGATGCTCACCGATCAGCTCGCCCTTGGTCACATATTTGAGGCTGGAGAGGTCGGCGCGTGCCCAATTCTCCGCCGCCTGCACCCGCGCCCATTGATGCGGCCGACCGGTGAGGAAGGTGACGCACTCCTGCTCGATCACGTCGAGCGCCGCGGCGGCGTCAAACACCGGTTGCAGCACCGCCGTTCCCCCGGTCGAAAAAGCGGTGCCGATCACCAGGCTGATATTGCCTGACCAGAACAGGCCATTGCCGGTCCAGCCCACCACCGGCTCACGCATCGCGAACACGCGTGGCCAGCGCCACCACTGGATGCAGAAGGCGCGCTGGCTGTGGATGATGCCCTTGGGCAGGCTGGTGGTGCCGGACGAGAAGAAGATGCCGCCCGTGTCGGTCGGGGTCACGCTGGCGGCGCGCTGCGCCACGATGGCGTCGGGCACAGCATCGCCGCTGGCGAGGAAAGCATCCCAGCCTTCATCGCCCGGCGCCAGCGGCGCATCGTCGGTCACGCTGTCGAGTTGGACCAGCCGCCGCAGGAACGGCCCCTTGTCGATGCCCGCCAGCATCGCGGCAAAATCCTTCTTCAACACCCGCGTATCGAAGAGGAGGACATCGATCGCCGACGCCTGGATCAGATGCTCCAGTTCCTCGGGCGTGGAAAAGGTGCTGAGCGCCACCGTCACCCCACCCGCCATCGCAATGCCGAAGACGCTGGCCAGATATTCGGGCCGGTTCGCCATCAGCACACCGACCCGGCCATCCTTGCCCACGCCCGCCGCGATCAGCGCCCGGGCGACCGCGACCGACCGAGCATGGAGTTCGTCATAGCTCCAGCAGATGCGCCGATCCGCCGTCCGCATGATGACCGCGTCGCGCGCGCCATGGCGGGCGCGCACCGCATCCAGATAGGCTGGGATGGTCTGCGCACCCTGCCCCGACTCGTCGACCAAGGGCGGGCCATGGACCAGCGAGAGCAGCGCGCTCAATAGGGCAACTCCACCTGCGCCGTGCCCTTCAATATCTCCTCACCATCCTGGGTGGTCATCGTGGTGCGGACCTTCACCACCGGCATGCCGAAGGGCGAACGGTCGATCTTCTCCACCACCTCGCCATCGACCCAACTGACGTCGCCCTCGAAGGCGGGGGAGCGGAACTGGGTCTTGCTGTGCCAGACATAGCCGCCATGGCCGGCCCAATAGGCGACCGTGTCGAGATGCCAGGCATTCATCGACGCGCCATAGCCATAGGCGCCGCCCATGCCGACATTCTCCGCCTTCTCGGCATTGATATGGCCCGATGATGGCCCGTGATACAGGCCATCGCCCATGCGCGGATCGATCCTGCGCGCCTCATGGTCATAGCTCATGTCGGCGCCAAAGCCCGCATCCTCCTTGGCCGGATCATGCACCCCCTCGGGCGCGTTCCAGGCCCATGTGCCCCAGATATTCTGGCGGTGGGCGCGGCATTCATTGGCAAAGCTCACCACCGAATGCGGGCCGATCACCCGGCGCGGCAGGCGGTCGCCGACCTTCACATCCCCATAGGCGGGCGATCGGCCTTCGCGGTTGGACAGGATCCAGTCGTGGCGCGCCTTATGGATGGCGGCCAGTTCCGCCTTGGTCCAGCGCCGGGGGCTGCGCTTCTCCTTGGCATAGACGCCGCGCTTGTTCGCTTCCTCGACCAGATAGCGGATCGCGGTCGCCTGTTCCTTCGCCACCAGCGCGCCATGCTGGTTGCGGTGGATGGTGTCGCCGCGCGCGAACATGGTCGGGCCGGCAAAGCCGGTCTCCGCGATCGAATAGCCGTCGAAGCGGCGGCTCTGCACCAGCTTGTCGCCGGGGCGGACGGGGGTGCCGTAAAACCACCATTCCTCGCCCGCAAAGATCAGATGCGTGCCCGGCACCTTGCCGACGCAGGCCGGATGACAGCCATGGCCGTAGTCCATCGCCACGGTGAAGCTTTGCGGCGCGACGATCCCGCCAAAGCGCGAGGCGCGGGCAAATTGCTCGTCCCAATGAATCGGATTGGGATAGTCCATCGCCTGCACCCAGCGGCGAATGTCGGTCGCATTGCAGGGGTCCCACATCTCCGCGAAGATGACCGGCTTGCCGATCCACTGGTCGACGTCGCTGGTATCCAGCACGGCGCTGGCATTATGATGCTCCATGTCGGCCATTGAACGTCCCTATTCGATCGGTTGCGGCGCGCCGGTGCCCAGATAGTCGGCCAGCACGCGGTGAAAATTGATGATCGCCCGTTCCTCGACCGGGCTGGGCCGCAACCCGTCGCAGCCGCGCGAGCGCAGGCCGCGCTGCACCGCGCCCATGTTGGAGAAATCCTGGCACAACACCTTGCGCCAGCTTGCCTCGTCGATCTCGGGCCTGTGGAGATTGGCGGGGCGCGGCTCGCTGCCTTCGGGGAAGCGTTCGAGCGTATAGACCTCAAAGATGCAGCTGTCGGGATCATGGCCGTCGGGCCGCGCGCGATAGCAGAGCGCGAAGGTCGGCCCGTGGATGACCACCGTATTGGGAAAGATGTGCCAGACATTGCCCGCCGCCGCGAAATGGGCCGGGTCGATGCGCGGCCAGGCGACACCGCGCTTGGCGTCCTCCTCCACCGTGCGGCGCATCAGGTGCATCTGCACCTCGGCCGGCGGCGTGCCCTCGGGCAGCTCCTCGACCAGCAGATTGGCGACCCGCACCATCGTCTCGGTCGTGGTGCCGTTCACTTCCTCCCAGAGCTGGTTGAGCGAATCCGCCAATCCCTGGCGCATGTCGGCAGCGCCTGCTGCCCCCGCCGTGGCGCCACCCGTGCCCTCGCGCGCCTGCGATCCGAATACGCCATGGATGCCGCGCCCGTCGCTCCAGGTCGGCTTGGGCGAATATTTGGTCAGTTGCGGATGGGTGCCCGCGACATGATAGCCCTCGTTGAACGCCTCGATCGCGACCTTCCAGTTGCAGGGAAAATGCAGCCATTGGCGCCAGCGATAGCGCATCTGTTCCAGCTCGAACGGATCGAGCATCGATGCCGCCGGCTCCAGATAGTCGCGCAGCGATGGCGCATCGGGGTCCATGCAGACGAACACCCAGCCGCCCCATGTTTCAACGCGCACATCGCGCAGTCGCAGGTCGTCAGCGTTCAGCGCGTCGCCCCAGGCCTCCTTGCGGACCACGCCGACATTGTTGCCGTCCAGATCCCAGCTCCAGGCATGGAAGGGGCAGACCAGCCGCTTCGCATGGCCGCAGCCTTCGGTCAGTTGCCGGCCGCGATGGCGGCAGACGTTGAAATAGGCGGCGATCCGGTCGGGCGCGGCGCGAATGACGATGATCGAATCGTCGACAATGTCATAGGTGACATAGTCGCCGACATTGGGAATTTCCTCTTCGCGGCAGGCGACCTGCCAGACCTTGGGCCATAGTTTCGCGGCTTCGGCATCGGCGTAGGATTGCGAGACATAGGCCGTGTTGCCGATCAGGACCGGCGGTTGGGTGATGTTGCCCTGCATGGTCATGTGTCCCTCCCGCTCAATGCAGTGCAACCGGCGGCGGCGGAGCAGCCTCGGCCCGATAGTCGCTTGGGTTGCAGGCATAGACGCGCTTGAACATGCGGCTGAAATGGGCCGGGCTCTTGAAGCCGACGGCATAGGCGATCTCGCTGATCGAGATGCTGGCCGCATCCGATCGCGCCATCCACGCCCGCGCCTGCTCCAGCCGGCGCTGCCAGATCAGGTCGGAAAAGCTGGTGCCATTCTGCTTGAGCAGGGTGGTGAGATAGCGCGGCGAGATGCCGCACCCCTTTGCCGTCATGGCGGCGGATAGGCCCGGATCGGACAGATGTACCTCCACAAAACGACGCACATCGGCAAAGCGCTTCTCCGCGACGGAGGGACGCGGCGGCACGGCCCGCCCATCATGGCGCAGGCCCTGACCGATCACCGCCAGCGCCGCCTCCACCAGCGTGCGGGTGGTTTCCTCCCCAATATCGCCATCCTGCTGGAACAGGCCCGCCAATATGGTGTCGGCGATCGCCAGTTCCGCCCGCTGCATCGGCAGCAGCACCCCGGCCCCGGCATCGCAATCGACGAAGCCGCGCAACACATGGGTCGGCACCGTCACATGCAGCACCTCATGCACGCCCTGTGCATCGGGCTGGCATTCGATGAAGAAGGGGGCGGTCGACCGGGTCATCAGGAAGTCGCCATATTGGGCAGTTCGGCTGCCCAACTGATTGGAGAAGACCAGTCGGCCGCGCTTGACGAACCACAGCACGCTAAGGTCTGTGCCGTCCTCGCGAATATGCTGGCGGGTACGGCGGAAGAACAGCCGGCTATGGGCGCGCAACAGAATCGCCGCACTGGGGCCTGCAGGCTTGCGGCGCGCCTCCACATCGATGACCGCGCCGTCCTCCATCCAATAATCGCCGCGATAATATTCCTGCTCGCGCGCGCCACGGAACAGCTGCTGGCATTCACGATAATTGCCCCGGTCGAGGGCGAAGAGCGTTTCGATCATCGCTCTGCTCCCCTCAGCGCTGCTGTGCCCGCCCGGCGCGGCTCAGCCGCCACTCCGGGGGATAGTTGAGGTCGTTATTCTTGACGGTATGGGCGATGCCCTGGTCGAAGCCGCCGGCGCCCAGATTGATGTCGCCATCATGGTCGTTCTTCATCAGCGGCAGCATGCCTTCCAGCCAGCCGGTCATCAGGCTGCCCATATATTCGCCGCGATACTGCTTATACGCCTCGATGAAGGTCTTCTGCGCGACCACCACGTCCAGTGGCCGGGTGCGGGCGCAGGCATCGGCATATTTGTCGGTCTCCGCCTCCAGCGCGTCGCGCGGCACCACGCTGTTGACGAAGTTGCAGTCCATCATCTCGGCGGCGGTGAAGGGCCGGCCGGTGAACAGCATTTCGGAAAAGCGGCGGATGCCGACCATTTCCAGCCATTGCCACATGCGCGGCCCCCATCCGGCGTAGCGGAAGGAGGGATGGCCAAACAGCGCATCGTCGGACGAGACGATCAGGTCGGCGTCCGCGCACTGGTAGAAATGCCAGCCATAGCAATAGCCCTTGGCCTCGACGATGCTGATCTTCTTGAATTCCTGCAGCGGCCGGTTGCCGGCATAGCCCTTGGCATAATGGTCGGTCAGGCCGTGGAGGAAGCGATAGGAACCGGGCGGCGGATAACGCACATCGGGATCGTCAATCTCCAGGTCGGGCAGGAAATTATCCTCCTCGCCCGGGTTCAGATACATGTCGCCATGTTCGTTGATGTCGCCGCCCGATCCCAGATCCTGGCCCGCGCCACGGATCACCAGCACCTTCACATCATCGTCGATATTCGCCTTGTGCACGATCTCGCCGAACAGCAGCCGCATGCCGATCGTCGTCGTGTTCGCCTTGCCCGGCCGGTCGAAGGTGACGGTCGCGATCTTGCGCGCCCTGTCCTTCTCATAACGCACGAACTGCGCGGCTTCCCGCTTCAGCTCGGCGGCACTTGCCTTGGCCATGACACTCTCCAATTGCTCTGTTCTGCGGTGCAAGCTGCCACAGGATGGCGGGTCATTATTGGCATTAGGCGCAGCTTTTTCGATATGATACGCAAGGAAATCGGGACTGCGACAGGGACGCGCGATGGAGGAGCAGGATTATTTCTTCGGGCTGGAAGGCCCGCTGGAGGCGGTGCCCGCCGCCGGCCAGATGCGCGCCGCCAATCTGCGCGGCTTTTCCGACTATGTCCGCGCGCGCGGTGGCGCGCCGCGCCGTATCCTGGCTCAGCATGGGCTCGATCCGCTAGCCCTCGCCGACCCGGACGGGCATATTTCCTGCCAGCAGGTGGCGGCGATGTTTGAATATTGCAGCCTGTTGTTCGACGATCCGCTGTTCGGCCTGCATCTGGCCGCGACCCAGGATGCCGATGTGTTCGGCAGCGTTACCGCCGTGTGCCGCGCCGCGCCCGACCTGCGATCGGCGATCGCCAGCCTGATCCGCTATTTGCCCGTCGCCCATTCGCCCGAAGCCCAGCTCGATCTGGTCGAGCAGGACGGGATCGCCGAACTGCGCTGGGCAGTGCGGGCCGATGTCGGCTTCAACGACCAGGCCAATTATCAGGCGATGATGCTGATCCTGCTGCTGTTGCGCAACGTCAGCGGTCCTCGCTTCCGCCCCGCCTGGGTGCAATTTTCCGCCGATGCCAGCGCACACGAACTGGTCGAGATCGAAGCGCTGCTGGGCACCGCCGCCCGCCCCCGCGCACCCGGCAGCGCGATCGGCTTTTCCGCCGCACTGCTCGACCTGCCGATCGGCACCGCCAACCGGCTGACCTATCGGCTGGTCGGCGGCTATCTCGGGCGGCTGCGGCTGCTCAACCGCGCCGACATGGCGGAGCGCGCCCGATCCTATGTGCGCGGCGCGCTGCCAGCGGGCAGTTGCACGATCGAGCGTTGCGCGGATCGGCTGGGCCTGTCGGTGCGCACGCTGCAAAGCCGCCTTGCCGCCCATGACCTGCGCTTCGTCGATCTGGTCGAGGAACAGCGCGAACAACTGGCCCGCATCTATCTGCGCCAGACGCCGATGCCGATCGACGAGGTGGCCGAGCGCCTCGGCTATGCCGAACAGACCAGCTTCGGCCGTGCCTTCAAGCGCTGGACCGGGCAGACGCCGCGCCAGTTCCGCCGCCGCTAGCGCAACAAATCGATCCACGCGTCGGACAGACGATCCAGGCCAAAATGGTCAATCCGGTCACCCGGCCAGATCGCAGTAGCGCGATCCAGTTGCCGTGCCATCGCCCCCGCCATCGCCACTGCGTCGGCCGGATCGACCAGCAAGCCGTATCGCCCACCGTCGAGCAGATCAGCGGCATTGCCCGCGCTGCAGGAGGCAATGATCGGCACGTCGAGTGCCATCGCCTCCAGCAGCACATTGGGCGACCCTTCCCACCAGCTGGGCAGGACGAAGGCATCGGCATGGGCCAGCCAGGGAAAGACGTTGTCGACTGTGCCGGGCAGGTCGAGATCATCGGCCACGCCAAGCGCCATCGCTTGCGCGCGCAGGCTGTCGCAGGCCCGGTCCCGGCTTTCGCCCAGGATGATGAGCCGCGCGGGCCGCGTCCGCCGCAGGATCGCAAAGGCCTCCAGCAGCGTGCCGAAATTCTTTTGCGGCGCCAGTCGGCCGATCGCCAGGATCACCGGCGCTTCGCGCCCCAGCCAGCGATGCGGCACCGGCCCGTCGGCCAGAAAGCGGGCGGCATCGGCATCGATGCCATTGGGGATCACCGCCACCTTGCCCGCCCGCGCCGCGCTGGCAAAGGCCGGCGTATCCGCCAGCGTCGGCGACACCAGCACCAGATGATCGGCGTCATATGCCAGCAACCGCGCCATCGCCGTACGCCCCAGCCGCCTCACCCCACCGGACGGCGCGCCGGCAGCGCTGCGCATGATGTCGTTGCTGATGCGATAGATACGCCGCACATCTCGCAGACCCTGCGCCGCCGCCCAGGCGGTGACATGACCATGATTGCCGGCAGAGATTAAAGTCGCGCGCCGGCGCGTGCGCAAATGACGGCGCAACGCCATGATCGCCTTTATCTTCTCGCGCCGGCGCGACGGATGCGGGCCGGCCAGCAGCGCATGATGTGGCACACCGGTCACGCCCTCCCCGCCCGGCAGCGCCGTCACCAGCTCGACAGCCAGCCCCCGCGCCGCCAGTTCGGCGGCGAGGATGCGGACATTGCGCACCACACCGGTCGCGGCCAGCGCATGGACATAGAGGATGATCACGCCCGGCGTGCGTCCCGCTCGATCGCGCCCGCTGCCTGCCAGCGCCGCGACGGCAAATGACGCAGATGATGGCAATAAAGCGCCCCCAGACGGCTGTCGGCCAGGCCACGGCCGCTGACCAGTTGGACGATATCGGTGCCGGGATTCCAGTTGCCCTCGACCAGCACCGGGCCATCCGGTGTCAATCCGACATCCCAACCGATCACGGTAAAGCCCGATCGGAAGGCAAGATGTGCCCTGAGCGCCAGCGCCACGGCAGCATCAAGATCGGGCACCGGCCGGCCGCTGATCATCGCGCCGGTCAGCGGATGACGATCACAGCGGATCGGTGCGCCATCCGGCCCCGCCTGCCACACTGGACCGCAGCGCCCGTCGCCATCGATCGACAGCACAAGATTGCCGGCATTGAAATTATCCACAGGCTGCCCGCCCCCGGCCGACAAGCGCAGCGCCAGCGCGCAGGCCTCTGGCGTGCCGACCTCATCGAGGCAGGTGACCACCCGCAGGGTCGGCAACGCGCCAGGCGAAATATCCGCCAGTGCCCCATGAGTCGCCAGACAGTGCTGGATGACCCCGCCCGCCGCCCAGAGCGCCAGCAGGCGCAGTCGCAGCGCATCGTCGGCGATCGGACCTTCCGCCCCTTCCCAGCGCCCGCCCTTCTTCTCGAAACGCACCACGCCCTGGCCCTTGGAACAATAGCTGGGCTTGGCGATAATGACGCTCTGGCCGTGCAGCCAGGTGGTGATATCGCTCGCCTCCAGCGCGAAACTGTCGGGTACCGGCAGGCCGGCGGCAACGGCATGGCGGGCGAAAAGCTGCTTGTTCTTGAGCGGATTGGCTTCCGCCGGAAAGGCGCCGGGATTGAGCAGCCGATGCACGCCCTTGCGATCACGCATACTGAGCCCCTGCGCCCGCACCGTCTCGCACAACAACCGCCGTTCCGACCCGGCCCAGCCGCTGCGCCCGCTCGCCGCGATCAGCCGCGCGATCATGCGGCGGCCGACCGACCAGTGACGGCGCAACCCGTCATGATAGGCGGCCAGCAGCATATTGCCGTCTGCCGGGGGCAGCGCGCGCAACGTGAACAAGGGTCAGGCCGCCTCGACCCGAGTCAACCGCTGCTGCAGCAATTCACTCGCCACGCCATGACTGCGCGCGTTGTCGACGTCGATCGCGACCGCGCCGTCGCTCAGGATCACCGGCGCGATCACCATGCGGAACCGGCGAGAAAAGCGCGCGAAGGCCTGGCCCAGCGTGCCAATGCCGAAGCGGAAGCGGATAAGGTTTAGCAAGCCGAAGGCGCCAATGATGCGCATCGGATGCTTCACGAACTGCCCGCCCGAACGGAAGGTTTCGGCCGCCGCCAGCGCCTTGCCATCCTTTAGCCAATAGGTGTTGCAGTTGGAAAATTCGTCGTCGGCAAAGCGATAGAATTTGCGCTGCCCCTGCGGATGCGCCGCCAGCACCGAGGCCCGACGGGTGAAGGCGACACCCGCGCTGGCCCCCTGTGCGGCACAGCCGTCCAGCATCTCGGCCAGCGCATCGGGGGTCAGCAGCACATTGTCGGCGGTGGTGATGAGCAACGGGAAGCGTGCGCCATCGGCCGCCGCCAGCACGGAGTCGACCAGATTGGGTTGAGCCGGGATCGCGACCAGTCGGCCGGTATTGCGCAGGCCCCTCAGCTGCGGCAGCATGTCCAAAACCTCCACATCCTCGATCGCGACGCGGATCTCGCCGATGCGCGGGCTCGCAGCCAGCGCCTCGATCACATGGACCAGCATCGGCTGACCGACCACCGGAACCAGGCATTTATGAGTGACGCCCGCATCCAGCGCGAGCGGGTCGGTCGCACCGTCGCGTTTGCCGGCCAACACCAGCGCCGTTGCCGTGCCGGGCATCAGGCGGCCTCCCGCACCGGCATTTCGGTCAGCAGGCCATGCCGCGCCAGGCTGTGCGCGACGATGGTTTCGACCAGGCTCTGATGATCGACGCCGATCGAAGCGGCCGAGCGCGAGATCGTCTTCTTCGACCAGAGATTGCAGGACAGGTTCACTTCCATGAACAGCACATCGCCGCTCACAGGATCATAGCGATACTCGAACCGGCCATAGTCGAACGGCCAGAGCTCGGGCAGCAGACGGCTGGTCATATCCTCCAGCCGCACCCGCAGGTCATGGTCCTCGACCAGGATCAGCGGGTCGTCGCCGGCATCGATCAGGCCGCGCTTTTCCTCATAGCTGCGCTCGCGATGCGGGTCGGCCGGCACATACATCATCGGCGGCAGGATCCAGGGCTGGCCCCCGCTGCCGCCGACCACCGGCACGGCGACGTCGAGCAAGGGCGCCCAGGCCTCGACCAGCACATCATGGCCCAGGCCATGGAGATGATCGGCATGGGCATGCGCCTCGGCCCAGCTGTCGACCATGGCCAGGCCCCAGGAGGCGGAAGAGGCATTGGGCTTCACCACCAGCCGTTCGGCCTGAAATTCCGCGCCTGCGGGCATGGCGCCCCGGCGCAGTATCCGCGCGGGCATGGTCGGCACGCCATGGGCGCGGGCGATCAGCTTGGACAGATATTTGTCGTCCGACACGCCGCGCAGGATCGGGCTCGCCCCCAGAAAGGGCACGCCGCGCCAGGACAGGAGCAGCGGCGCCAGCATCTCGCTATTCTGGAAACCGCCGCGATTGAGCAGGGTGACGACGAAGTCGACATCGGGTCGATCGAACAGCGCATCATAGCTGTCGGCAACCGCGACATTGAGGCCGATCGCCTCAAGGGTCGACCGCATCTCATGATGGTAGACGGCATGATTTCCATCCACGCTGTCGGCACCACCGCCCTTGCAGGCATGCTTGGCCAGGAACAGGAGGCGCAACCGGGCCTTGTCGGCCGGGGAGATGCGCAGACAACGGTCGATCGGGTTCAGCATGACGGCGCTTTAGCATCCGCCCGTTACGCTGGATTGACGACGCGGTTACCGCCAGGGGACGAAGTCGGGTCAACCACGTGACGGGTTCATGACCCGGCGATGTCAAACCCGTCGCAGATCAGGACTGAATCATTTGCAGCGCCACCGCCTCGGCTACCTTGATGCCGTCGATCGCGGCCGACAGGATGCCCCCGGCATAGCCTGCGCCCTCGCCTGCCGGATAGAGGCCGGCGACGTTGAGGCTCTGGAAGTCCTTGCCCCGCGTAATCCGGATTGGCGAGGATGTGCGGGTTTCCACCCCGGTCATCACCGCATCGGGATCGTCATAGCGCGCAATCTGGCGGCCAAAGGCGGGCAACGCCTCATGGAAGGCCTCGATCACATAATCGGGCAGGCACAGCGACAGGTCGGTCGGCGTCACCCCCGGCTTGTAGGAGGGGATGACCGATCCCAGCTCGGTCGAAGGCCGGCGGGCGAGGAAGTCGCCGACCGTCTGCCCCGGCGCCCAGTAGGAGGCGCCGCCCGCGACATAGGCTAGGCTCTCCCAATGGCGCTGCAGTTCGATCCCGGCCAGCGGTCCGTCGGGAAAGTCGCGCGCCGGATCGATGCCGACGACCAGGCCCGAATTCGCGTTGAACTCGGCCCGGCTATATTGGCTCATGCCGTTGGTGACGACTCGCCCTTCCTCGGACGTCGCGGCGACCACCCGGCCGCCCGGGCACATGCAGAAGCTGTAGACGGTGCGGCCATTGGTGCAATGATGGGCCAGGCTATAGGCGGCCGCGCCCAGATCGGGATGCCCGGCGCAATTGCCATAGCGCGCCTTGTCGACCCAGCTTTGCGGATGCTCGATCCGCACGCCGATGGAAAAGGGCTTGGGTTCGATATGCACGCCCTTGCCATGCAGCATCTCGAAAGTCGGCCGTGCGCTGTGCCCCACCGCCAGGACGACATGATCCGCCTCGATCACGCTGCCGTCCTGCAACACCAGGCCGCGCAGCATCTGCGTACCGTCACCCTGGCGTTCCAGCACCAGATCATCGACGCGATGCTGCCAGCGATATTCACCGCCCAGCGATTCGATCTGCTTGCGCATCGCTTCCACCATCGAGACCAGGCGGAAGGTGCCGATATGGGGATGCGCCTCCCACAATATATCGTCGGGTGCGCCCGCCGCGACGAATTCCTCCAGCACCTTGCGCCCCAGGAAGCGGGGATCCTTCACCCGGCAATAGAGCTTGCCGTCGGAGAAGGTGCCCGCGCCGCCCTCGCCGAACTGGACGTTGCTGTCGGGGTTCAGCTCCGCGCGGCGCCACAGGCCCCAGGTGTCCTTGGTCCGCTCGCGCACCACCTTGCCGCGATCAAGGATGATCGGCTTGAACCCCATCTGCGCCAGGATGAGGCCCGCAAACAGCCCGCACGGTCCCGCGCCGATCACCACCGGCCGCTTGCCCTGCCAGCCATCGGGCACATGGGCGACGAACTTGTAGCTGGTGTCGGGCGTCGGCCGGACATCATGGTCGTTGGCGAAGCGTTCCAGCACCGCCGCCTCGTCCATGACATCGACATCGAGCGTATAGACGAGCTGAATCGCGCTGCGGCGGCGCGCATCATTGCCGCGCCGTACGACGCTGTGGCCCAGCAGTTGTTGCGGCGCCAGGCCCAAGCGTTCGCAGATGGCGAGGGGCATCGCCTCGGCCGGGTGGTCGAGGGGCAGTTTCAGGCCGGAAAGACGGATCATGGCCCTGCCCATAATCGCTAACGGCCCGAAATGCTATTCCCCGGCGCGCTTCAACCGGCCAGCAAGCCATTCACCCGCCAGCGCCGCCAGCATCGACAGGCCGGTGAGCGGGAACAGCAGGCCAATGACCAGCATCAGCCCCGCTACCGTCCGGCGCACAGCCGGGGTCGCATCAGGCGGGGCGCACAGCCGTCCATTTCGCCGCCGCTTCCACCACAATATCGGCGCGGTCAGACACAGCAGCAGCAGGCACAGGCACCCCGCCAGCATCAGCAGCCGATTGGCCTCGCCATATTCCTGCCCCTGATGCGTGGCGATGCCCCATTCGACCACGCGCGCACCACCGCCGAAATTGCGCCAGGCGATATCCTGCACCACCGCGCCTGATGCGGCATCGATGGTGATTGCGCGGGCATCCTGCGCCCGCTCGACCATGGTGGCGACTAGCCAGGGCGCGCCCGGCGTAGCGGGCAGGACCAGCGTATAGCCGCCGCTGACGCCGCGCTGCGCGACGATATCCGCCACCGCATCGATGCCAATGCCGCCAACGGCGCCCTTGGCCGCGCCGCCCTCGCGCAAGGCCCAGGGCAATGCTTCCTGCGCCGGTGCAGTCCATGGAATGACCGGCGCCCTGGGGCGACCCAGGTCATTCGCAGCGACCACCGCGCGCAGCCCCCCGCCCCAGACTTCGGTCCAAGGCATGCCGGTCACCGCCAGGAAAAGGATGACCAGCGCCGACGCAAAACCCAGCGTGCCATGTAGGTCGCGCCAGAACAGCCGCCCGCCTGGTCGCCCCCGCACCGCCAGCGCCGGCTGGCCGCGCCGGGGCCAGCGCAGATAGAGGCCGGTTATGCAGAGCAGGATCGCCCAGCCCGCCACCACCTCCACCAGCCGATTGCCGACCGCCCCGGTCAGCGCCAGGCTGTGCAGGTCCTTGATCACCTTCATAATGCCGCCGCCCTGCATGGTGCCCAGGATGCGACCGTCATGCGGATCGACGAACCAGGTGACGGCATCACCCCCTGTCGCCTTCGTCGTCACCCGCCAGCTTTCATCCCGCATTGCCGGCCGGACGATCTGGGTGACGCGCAGCCCGCTGGTCCGCTCCACGGCGGCGACCATTTGCGAAGGCGGCACACCGCCAGGTGCGGCGGCGATCCGCACCGGATAGACCAGCGCCTCGATCTCCGGCTTATAGAGATAGAGCGCACCGGTCACCGCCATCAGCGCCAGCACCGGCAGGACGATCAACCCGGCATAGAAATGCCACCGCCACATCGCCCGATAAAAGGCGCCACTGCCCATCGCCGCCGCCATCAGAAGCGCGCCTGGACGCCGCCATAAATGGCGCGCCGCTCGATCGGATAGAAGATCGCCTGCGCCGAGGGCGCCAGCGCGGAATAGTCGACCACCGCACCGATATCGCCGACGGCCGCCTCCGCAGTCAGGTTACGCGCATCGACGAACAGGGTGAGGCTATCGCGCAGTACCGCCTCCGCCCGCAGGTTCAGCGTCGCATAGCCACCGACCTGCTTGTTGTTGGCATAATCGACCCAGGCCCCCTGCGGCACCCATTCGACTGCAGGCGTCACATTGAACCGATCGGTGCCCAGCTTCACCTCCGCGCGGTAGACATGGCGCGGCACCACCGGCAGGCGATTGTCGCCGAATTGCACGTCGTCGCGGAAGCGGAAGTCGCTATATTGATAGACCTGCCGGAGTGTCGCCCAAGGGGCCAGTTCCAGGTCCAGCCCCGCCTCGATCCCCTGATGTCGGGTCTTGCTCGCATTGAAGGTAGCGGCCGGGATCGTGCCGGCGACCACATTATATTGCAGCATTTCACCCCGGATATCGGCGCGATAGAGGCTGACGTCCCAAGCCGCGATGCCGCGATGGCCGCGCGTGCCGATCTCCGCCGTCCACGCCTTTTGCGCGCCGACCGGCGTGAAGCCGGGCGCCCCGCCCGCCGGGGTCTGGCTCAGTTCGCCAAAGCCGGGCAGTTCGACCGAGCGGCTGTAATTGGCATAGACTTGGACAGTCTCCGCCGGTTCGTAGAGCAGGCCGAATTTCGGCGCGAAACTGTCGAAATCTGCGTCGCCGCTGCGCGCCGGGGCAAAGATATTGTCGATCTGCCGTTCGCCATGGGTGTAGATGCCTCCAGCGATCAGCCACAGACCCGCTACAGGCGCGATCCGCCCCTCGCCATAGCTGTTGATCGTTTCCGCCTTCTGGATCGCATAGGCCGTCGGCGCCCCCGGCTTGCCGGCGACATTGACGAACTGACGCGCGACCGTGCGGCCGAAGCGCGCCTGGCTGCCCAGCGTCAGTTCCGCCGCCATGCCGCCAATCTCGCCCGCCAGATCCAGGCTGGCGAACAGCCCGCGATCCTGGGACTTCTGGTCGATCACCTGATAGATGGGATGGTCGAGCTGCTTGGCATTATAATAGACGCCAAAGGCCAGCTCGCCTCCCCCGATCTGCACTATGGTCCGGTTCTGCAAGCGGATCGAATCGATGTTGCGCGCCTGATCACCCACAAAATTGCCTTTGGTCGGATCATGCAGCACATCCGCTTCGCTCAGCGCGCCGGATAGATCCTGCCGGATCGACTGGGCGCTGGCATAGAAGCGCGTTTCCACCGTCTCGCTGATCTTCAGTCCGACATTGCCGTTGAACCGCAGCGATTTGCGCGCGCCATGATCGCGGTCGCCATCGGATCGGTCGGCGGTGATCGCCGCCCAGCCATCGCCCCGATCATCGGCATAGCCATAGGCCGCCTTGCCCCGCAGCGTATTGAAGCTGCCGCCATCGATGCGAACCTCCGCGCCCGGCGCGCTGCGCCCGGTGGGCGTCACCGCATTGATCGCGCCGCCCAGCGTCGATCCGCCCAGCCGCAGCGCATTGGCACCGCGATAGACCTCGATATGCTGGAAGACTTGCGGGTCCAGTTCCTGGAAATCACCATTATCGTCGGCAGCGTTGATCGGGATGCCGTCCTGCAACAGGGTCAGGCCGCGCATATGATAGCCACGCGACAGGCCCGATCCGCGGATCGATATCCGTACCTCCTGCCCGAATCGCGGCTGGGTGTAGACGCCGGGCGAAAAGGCGAGCGCATCGCGCAGCGACACAGCCAGCTTGTCGCCATAGTCATCCGCCGCGACGACATCGATGCCGCCAGGCGTGCGTGCCACCCGGGCCGCGGCTTCCTCGATGATCGGGCTGGCGGTTACGATGATGCTGCCCGGATCGGGCGCTTCCTCCGCATGGAGGGGCAGGGAACAGGCAAGCGCACACAGCACCGCGCCGCGCGGGAGATGGGAAAGACGCATGAATTTTTGGACCTTAACTGAAAACAGCAGGGCGCTGGCCGGTTAGCGGCCACGCGCATGAACGGGTTTCAGGAAAGGCTGGGCGGTCCGGACGATGGTGGTGGTGGCGCGGCCAGCCGGGCGATGACGCCGGTGCGCAGCGCAAAGGCGATCGGACCGAAGGCCAGTTGCCAGGCCGGCAGTGGCAGGTCGGCCAGAATCAGCGGCGGCATGACCGGCTGGATCGAGGCCGCAAAGGGACAATGCTGGGTCTGTGGCGTGGCGTCGCCGGGATGCTTCTTGCCAGGCGCAATGTCGCGATCGACCACGACATTGACCGCGCCCTGGCCGGTACAAAGCGTCACGACGACGCCCCGTTCGGTCCGCATCGGCATGAAGCCGGCCGGCACCACCATCTGCATGGCCAGGACGAGCAGCGCCAGCGAAGCCAGCAGGCTCCGTGCCGCATATGATTCTCGTATGGCCCCCATCATCGGTCATGGCCTAGGTGGCCCAAACCCGTCTGTCACTAGGACAAAAGGCCATATCGCCGCGACATACTCACCTTGACGTAAACGTAAACCCGTTTTACACCCTTGGCCATGAGCACGCGCAGCAACATCGCCGGTATCGAACTGCCCGACGACCGGGACCAGCAGAGCTACACCATCACCGACCTGAGCGAGGAATTCGGGGTCACCGCACGCGCCCTGCGCTTCTATGAGGATGAAGGGTTGATCGCCCCCGAACGTCAGGGGCTGGCCCGCATCTATTCGCGTCGCGATCGCGCCCGCCTCGCCTGGATCCTGCGTGGCAAGCGCGTGGGCTTCAGCCTCAACGACATTCGCGAGATGATCGACCTGTATGACGCCGACGAAGGCCATGAGGAACAGCGTCGCGTCACGATCGACAAATGCCGTGCGCGCATCGACCTGCTGACCCGGCAGAAGGATGATATCGACGCCGCGATCGCTGAACTGGCGAGCTTCATCGGCTCGATCGAGAAATAAGCCGGAGCCGCACCGCCGGCTCCCCCGCTACAGAACAAAACCGACTGGAGAAGATTCATGCCCAGCTATACCGCCCCCGTTCGCGACACCCGCTTTGTGCTCGACCATGTCGTCGGGCTGGAGCGCTACGCCAATCTGCCCGGTTTCGAGAATGCGACCCCCGACCTGGTCGAGGCGATCCTGACCGAAGGCGGCAAGATCGCGTCGGAAGTGCTGTTCCCGATCAACGCCGTGGGCGACAAGGAAGGCTGCACCCGTCATGCCGACGGCAGCGTCACCACGCCGACCGGTTTCAAGGCGGCCTATGACCAGTTTGTCGAGGGCGGCTGGACCACGCTGCACGCGCCGATCGAATTTGGCGGCCAGGGCCTGCCCAATGTCATCGCCACCGCCGTCACCGAATATGTGCTGTCGGCCAACCAGGCGTTCGAAATGTATCATGGCCTGACCGCCGGCGCGATCGCCGCGCTGATCGCCAAGGGCAGCGACGAACAGAAGGCCACCTATCTGCCCAACATGGTGGCGGGCACCTGGACCGGCACGATGAACCTGACCGAGCCCCATGCCGGAACCGACCTGGGCCTCATCAAGACCAAGGCCGTGCCCAATGGCGATGGCAGCTTCGCGATCAGCGGCACCAAGATCTTCATCTCGGCCGGCGAACATGACCTGGCGGAGAATATCATCCACCTCGTCCTCGCCAAGACGCCCGGCGCGCCCGACAGCAGCAAGGGCATCTCGCTGTTCGTCGTGCCCAAGTTCATCGTCAATGAAGACGGCTCGCTGGGCGACCGCAACGCCGTGTCCTGTGGCTCGCTCGAACACAAGATGGGCATCCACGGCAACGCCACCTGCGTCATGAACTATGACGGCGCCACCGGCTGGCTGGTCGGCGAGGAAAATAAGGGCCTGGCCGCCATGTTCATCATGATGAACGCCGCGCGCCTGGGCGTCGGCCTGCAGGGCCTGGGCCAGGGCGAGATCGCGTTCCAGAACGCCGTCCATTACGCCAAGGACCGTCGCCAGGGCCGCGCGCTCACCGGTCCCAAGGAGCCGGAAGAAAAGGCCGACACGCTGTTCGTCCATGCCGATGTTCGCCGCATGCTGATGGAAGGCAAGGCGCTGACCGAAGGCCTGCGCGCGCTGATCCTGTGGGGCGCATTGCAGCATGACCTGTCGCACAGCGCCGCAACCGAGGAAGAGCGTCAGGCGGCCGACGACCTGCTGCAGTTGCTGACCCCGGTGATCAAGGGCTATGGCACCGACAAGGGCTTCGACGTTGCCGTTTCCAGCCAGCAGGTGTTCGGCGGCCATGGTTACATCTGGGAAAATGGCGTGGAACAGTATGTTCGCGACGCCCGCATCGCCCAGATCTATGAAGGCACCAATGGCGTGCAGGCGATGGATCTGGTCGGCCGCAAGCTGCCGATGAATGGCGGCCGCGCGCTCCAGGCCTTCCTCAAGATCCTGGCCACCGAAATCGCCGAGGCCAAGGGTAATGAGAAGCTGGCCAGCTTCGCCGATGCGCTCGAAAAGGCCAAGGGCCAGCTCGAAGCATCGACCATGTGGCTGATGCAGAACGCGATGAAGAACCCCGACAATGCCGGAGCCGGCGCGCATCATTACATGCACATCCTGGGCATCGTCGCCACCGGCCTGATGTGGCTGCGCATGGCCAAGGCCGCCACCGGCCTGCTCGACGCGGGCGAGGGCGATGCCGGCTTCCTGGAAGCCAAGCTGGTCACCGCCCGCTTCTTTGCCGAGCGCATCATGCCCGACGCCGGTTCGCTCCGCCGCAAGATCGAGGGCGGCGCCGACACGCTGATGGCGCTCGACCCGGACATGTTCCTGGCAGCCTAGAGCATCGTGCGCAAAAGCGGGAACCGGTTTTGCGCTTAAAACGATGCGACAACAAAAACTGAGAGCGCGCTGCGTCGGATATAACGCAGCGCGCTCTAAGCAAATCTAATCCCGCCCTGCCGCACCTTCGGGCCGGGAGGGCGGGCATTCGCCGATGCGCCGGCCGTTGAGCAGATATCGGTCCTCGGCTTGAAAACGCCCGGTGTCGGTTGTGCCAAGCATGATCCCTTCAATCCGCTCTGCCGCCAACTGCGCACTCAATCGCATGTCGATCGTACCATAGCGCGACGGACAGGAGCGGGTGACACTCAGCCGCCCCTCCTCCACCTCCATGCGCGCCATCATGCAGCCCTTGAGCCCCTCGCGCTCGAAATGATCATCGACAAATTGCTGCAGCGTCTCCGCATCACTGCGGCTGAGGCATAGCTGATAGCGATAGCCCGGTGGCGGCGGCGGCAGGCTGCTCTGCGGGCGGGCGCCAATCACCTTCCACCCTACCATCCGGCTGAACATTCGTCCCTTCTCGATCTCCCACAGACCCGGTCTGATCCGGTAGCGCGATCCGGTGACGAGAATACCGGCATCCTGCTCCACCGGCGGCAGGCTGATCTGGGGTCCGGGCAACACCACCGATTCGATCGGTTGTCGCGCCTGCGCCAGCGCGGCTGGACGGACGAGCACGACATCTTCCGCCTCCATCTCGGCATCGGCCAGCACCGCAATCCGTTCGCTGACGCAGGCCTGGGCATCGCGCCGGCGGCCATGGCCGTCAGCCACGCACAGGCGCACCAGTTCGCACATCGCCTGATCGACCCGATCCTCGCCGCTGGTCCGGGTGATGGTGCAGCGGATAAGGTCGCGCCCGCGCGCGTCATAGTCGATGCCGACCCTGCGCAGCTTGGCGGCGGTAACGATGATCGGTTCGTTCGCGTCGGCAGCGTCCGACGATGAGGACAAAGAAAGGAGCATGAACGCCCAAGCCGCGACCTGCCGCAAGTCCTGCCTCTCCCTCTATCTCCTGTCCTCAGCATCACCCGAAGCGCGCCGCCATGCAAGTCCGAACGAAGGCGCAACGATCCGCTCTGGCCCTGCCCCCTTTTCACCGATAGACAAGGATGATGGACAGCCCGCCGCCGGCACAGGATGTGATCCCCCACCGCCCGGTGCGGACGCTGGGGCTGGCCGCCTGCATCGCGCTGGTCATGGGCAATATGATCGGATCAGGGGTGTTCCTGCTGCCGGCCGCCCTCGCGCCCTTCGGCTGGGATGCGGTCGCCGCCTGGGTGTTCACCATCGCCGGCTCCTTGATCCTGGCCTTCGTCATCGCCCGGCTAACCGTCGCCATGCCCGACGCCAATGCCGCGCAGATGAGCGCGCGCGCCTATGGTCCGCTGGCCGGCTTTGCGATCGGCTGGATCTACTGGCTGTCGATCATCATCACCAATGTCACGATCGCGGTCGCGGCCACCGCCAACCTGTCCAGCCTGCTGCCGATTCTCAATCGGCCGGGGCTGGGCGCACTCTGCTCGATCGGCTTCATCTGGCTGACCACCGCGATCAACCTGCGCGGCGCCCGTGCCGCCGGCACGGCCCAACTGGTGACGACGATCATCAAGGTCGTGCCCATCCTGGTCGTCCTGGTGCTACTGGCGCTGACGATCGGGCGTGGCACGGCGGAAATCGTGCCCTTCCCGGCCCAGGGCTTTACCGGCAGCGGCATCACCGCCGCCGCCGCGCTCACCCTCTGGGCGCTGCTGGGCTTTGAATCCGCGTCGGTCGCTGCCGACAAGGTCAAGGATCCCGCCCGCACCGTACCGCGCGCGACGATGATTGGCACGGCCGTCACCGGCCTGCTCTATCTGTTGGTCTGTTCCGGCATCGCCCTCACCCTACCCGGCGCCGAAAGCCAGACCGGATCGCCCTTCGGTGCCTATGTCACCCATTATTGGTCGGCCGGCCCCGCCAGCCTGGTCGCGATGTTCGTGGTGATAAGTTGCCTGGGCGCGCTCAATGGCTGGACGCTGCTGCAGGGCGAAGTACCGCTGGCGATGGCGCGCGCAGGCGAATTGCCGGCGTGGCTGGCGGGCACCGATGCGCGCGGCACGCCGCTACGCGGACTGATATTGTCGAGCATCCTCGCCAGCCTGCTGCTGGTCGCCAACAGCCTGCAGGGGCTGGTCGCGCTGTTTACCGCGATGGCGCTGCTCGCGACATCGGCGACCCTGTGGCTCTATGTGGGATGCGCGCTGGCCGCGTTGCGGCTGCGGATCGCGGTGCCGGCGGCAGCGATAGGGCTTGCCTATGCCTGCTGGACGCTATGGGGCGCGGGCCTCATACCCAGCGGCGCCAGCTTCCTGCTGATGGCCGGTGGCCTGCCCTTCTACTGGTGGGCGCGGCGCACCGGCGCCACGCCCTGACCAGTCCTGTGGGGAGCCTCAGTCCCCCCACATTTCCTTGAGCTTGCCAAAGAAGCCGCTCGATTGCGGGCATTCCTCACCGGTCTCTGTCTCACGGAAAGCCTCCAGCAGTTCGCGCTGCTTGGCCGTCAGCTTGGTCGGCGTCTCGACATCGACCTGCACGACCAGGTCGCCCTGACCACGGCCATTCAGCACCGGCATGCCAGCGCCGCGTTGGCGGATCTGCTTGCCTGACTGGATACCGTTCGGGATCTTGATCTCGTGCCGCTGGCCATCAAGGCCAGGTACTTCGATCACCCCGCCCAGCGCGGCCGTCGTGATGCTGATTGGCGCGCGGCAGAACAGGGTCGTGCCGTCTCGCTCGAAGATGCTGTGCCGCTTCACATGCAGGAAGATGTAGAGATCGCCTGCGGGCGCGCCCCGCGCGCCGGCTTCGCCCTCGCCCGACAAGCGGATCCGGGTGCCTTCATCGACGCCCGCCGGGATATTGACCGACAGCGTCTTGGGCCGATCGACCCGGCCTTCGCCGCGACAGGATTTGCACGGGCTTTCAATCACCTGGCCCGCGCCATGGCAGCTGGGGCAGGTCCGCTCCACCACGAAAAAGCCCTGCTGCGCCCGCACCTGACCATGGCCCTGGCAGGTGCCGCAGGTCTTGACCCCGGTGCCCGGCTGAGCGCCCGAGCCTTCGCAGCTATCGCAGGCAGTCGAAACCTCGATCTCGATCTCGGTCTTCTTGCCGTGATAGGCCTCATCCAGCGTGATTTCGAGGTCATAGCGCAGGTCCGCGCCGCGACGCTGCTGCTGGCGTCCACCGCCACCGCCAAAGCCGGCCTGGCCAAAGATCGTCTCGAAAATATCGCCCAGATCGGAAAAACCGCCGGCGCCGCCGTGGAAACCACCGCCGCCACCTTCCTGCTGCTGCTTGAAAGCGGCATGGCCGAACCGGTCATAGGCCGCCCTCTTCTGCGGGTCCTTGAGGCATTCATACGCCTCGGACACCGCCTTGAATTTGGCCTCACCGTCCGTGCAGCCCCCGGTCTTGTCCGGGTGATATTTCATCGCCAGCTTGCGATAGGCGCTCTTGATCGCGGCCCCGTCGGCTGTGCGTTCTACTTCGAGCAGTTCGTAATAGTCGATTTCGGTCGTCATCTCGCCCTCGGCGCGCACGGTCCCCGGCCTCGCTCCGAACGGATGCACTGGTCAGAAACCAGTATGTCCGCCCGAAGCGAAGTCGAGGAGCGTTTCATGGGGCTTACGCCTTGTTGTCGTCCACTTCGGAGAATTCGGCATCGACGACGCCGTCATCGGCCTTCGGCGCTTCGGCCTCCGGCGAGGCTGCAGCAGCCTGCTCCTTCTCGTAGATCGCCTGGCCCAGCTTCATCGCGACGGTCGCCAGTTCCTGCGCCTTGGCCTTCATGGCTTCGGCATCACCGCCTTCGATCGCGCTCTTGGTTTCCGCGATCGCGGCTTCGATCTCGCCCTTCAGCGAGGCGTCGACCTTGTCGCCATGTTCGGCCAGCTGCGCCTCGGTCGTGTGGACCAGGCTTTCGGCGTTGTTCTTGGCTTCAGCCGCTTCACGACGCTTCTTGTCGTCTTCGGCAAAGCGTTCGGCATCCTTGACCATCTGGTCGATGTCGGAGTCGCTCAGGCCGCCCGACGCCTGGATGCGGATCTGCTGTTCCTTGCCGGTGCCCTTGTCCTTGGCGGACACATTGACCAGGCCGTTGGCGTCGATGTCGAAGGTGACTTCGATCTGCGGCACGCCGCGCGGTGCCGGCGGGATGCCGACCAGGTCGAACTGGCCGAGCAGCTTGTTGTCCGCCGCCATTTCACGCTCGCCCTGGAACACGCGGATGGTCACCGCCTGCTGATTGTCGTCGGCGGTCGAATAGACCTGCGACTTCTTGGCAGGGATGGTGGTGTTGCGGTCGATCATGCGGGTGAACACGCCACCCAGCGTCTCGATGCCGAGGCTCAGCGGGGTCACGTCGAGCAGCAGCACGTCCTTGACGTCGCCCTGCAGAACGCCGGCCTGAATGGCGGCGCCCATGGCGACGACTTCGTCCGGGTTCACGCCGGTGTGCGGTTCCTTGCCGAAGAATTCCTTCACGGCCTCGCGCACCTTGGGCATGCGGGTCATGCCGCCGACCAGGACGACTTCGCTGATCTCGCTGGCGGTCACGCCGGCGTCGGCCATCGCCTTCTTGCAGGGTTCCATCGTCCGCTTGATCAGGTCGGCGACCAGACGCTCCAGATCAGCGCGGGTGATCGTCTTCACCAGATGCTTGGGACCATTCTGGTCGGCGGTGATGAAGGGCAGGTTGACTTCGGTCGACTGGGCCGAGGACAGCTCGATCTTCGCCTTTTCAGCCGCTTCCTTCAGACGCTGGAGGGCCAGCTTGTCCTTGGTGAGGTCGATGCTTTCCGCCTTCTTGAAGTCGGCAGCCAGATATTCGACCAGCTTGGCGTCGAAATCTTCGCCGCCCAGGAAGGTGTCGCCATTGGTCGACTTCACTTCGAACACGCCATCGCCGATCTCCAGGATCGAGATGTCGAAGGTGCCGCCGCCAAGGTCATAGACCGCGATGGTCTTGCCGTCCTGCTTGTCGAGGCCATAGGCCAGCGCCGCCGCAGTCGGCTCGTTGATGATGCGCAGCACTTCGAGGCCCGCAATCTGGCCGGCGTCCTTGGTCGCCTGACGCTGGGCGTCGTTGAAGTAGGCGGGAACGGTGATGACCGCCTGGGTGACGGTTTCGCCCAGATAGCTCTCGGCGGTTTCCTTCATCTTCTGCAGGATGAAGGCGCTGATCTGCGACGGGCTGTAATCCTCGCCACCGGCCTTGACCCAGGCGTCGCCGTTCGGCCCCTTGGCGATGTCATAGGGGACGAGTTCCATGTCCTTCTTGGTCATGGGATCGTCGAAGCGGCGGCCGATCAGGCGCTTCACCGCGAAAATCGTATTGTCCGGATTGGTGACCGCCTGGCGCTTGGCCGGCTGGCCGATCAGACGTTCGCCATCCTTGGCGAAGGCGACGATCGACGGCGTGGTGCGCGCACCTTCCGCATTTTCGATAACCTTGGGCTTGCCGCCATCCATCACAGCAATGCAGCTGTTGGTCGTGCCAAGGTCGATACCGATAACTTTTGCCATTTGTGTCCTCTTTGAACCCCAAAATAAATTCAGCGGTTGACGGCCCAATACCTCACGTAAGCGCCAAGGCAAGGCCGGTTTGCACGGGGGATATAGGCGCGCTTTCGCTTGGCACAAGGATCGGGGGCGATTAGTCAGCTATTGACCGGAAACGAGACAGTCACGGAGCTTCCCATGCGCGCGCCCTTTGCCCTCCTTGTCCTTGCCGCGCCGCTGGCGCTCACCGCCTGTGGCGACCCCGCGCCCAGTTATGTCGATCAGGCCTGGGTCCGGCTGTCACCCAACAAGGATACGCCCTCGGCCGGCTATTTCGTGGCGCATGGCGGCGATGCCGGGGTGCAGTTGCGCGGGGTGATGACCGACTATGCGCTCAAGGTCGAAATGCACGAAAGCGTCGATGAGGGCGGTGTCATGAAGATGAAGCCGATCGACAGCGTCGATGTCCCGGCCAAGGGCACGGTCGCTTTCGCACCGGGCGGCAAGCATCTGATGATCTGGGGCATCAACGACACCGCGATCAGCCGGGGCAAGATGCAACTGACCTTCCTGATGTCGAACGGTGACCGGCTGCTGGTCGATGCGGTGATCCGCAAGCCGGGAAGCGATGCTCCGGCGGCAGGCGCTCCGATGGAAGAGCATAAGGCGCATTGACCAGCCGCCTTCTGACCACCGACGAGGCCGCGCTCGCCAGGACGATGTTCGGCGACGCGATCGCCTATGACAAGGTGCGTGTCCATAACCGCAAATATTGGCCCTTCCAGCCCCGAACGGTGACCATGGCACCCGACGGCGATCTGTGGCTCCATCCCGGGGGCGGCCTGTTCTGCGCCGATTTCTGTGCCAGCCCGCTTCATCTCCAGGGCCTCTTCATCCATGAGATGACCCATGTCTGGCAGGCGCAGCGGTCGGGCAAATATTGGCTGCCGCTGATGCGACACCCCTTCTGCCGTTATGACTATGTGGTCCTGCCGGGCAAACCCTTCACCCGTTACGGCATCGAACAACAGGCCGAGATCGTCCGCCACGCCTTTCTGCTACGCCGAGGCGCGACGCTGCCGGGTAAACCCGGCCTCGCCATCTATGATACATTGCTGCCCTTTCGGGATAGCTAACGCCGAAGACGGCAAATCCCCCTCCCCCCCTTCATCTTCCCCCCCGCTTGTTCTATGGCCGCAAGCCTAGTTGCCGAGGGAATGCCATTTTGATCCTGGACCTTGCCGCCGCCGCTTCAGGCGCCATCCGCTTCGACCAGCTGGGGCTTAGCCCCATCGCCCTGAACCTGGGCTTCTTCACGCTCAAATGGTATAGCCTCGCCTATCTGGCCGGCATCCTGATCGGCTATTGGTATCTGTTGAAGCTGATCGCCCAGCCCGGTTCGCCGATGGCGCGGCGCCATGCCGACGACATGATCTTCTATGCGACGCTGGGCATCATCATCGGCGGCCGGCTCGCCTATGTCTTCTTCTACCAGCCCGAAATCCTCCAGCATCCGCTCGACATCTTCAAGCTGTGGAATGGCGGCATGTCCTTCCATGGCGGGGCAGCCGGCGTGTCGCTCGGCATCCTCTACATGGCGCGCAAGGAGAAGCTGAGCTGGCTGCGCATCCACGACTATGTCGCCTGCGTCGTGCCCTTCGGCCTGTTCTTCGGCCGCCTCGCCAATTTCGTGAACGGCGAATTGTGGGGCAAGGAAACCGATGTGCCCTGGGCGATGATCTTCCCGACCGGCGGCCCCTTCGCCCGCCACCCAAGCCAGCTCTACGAAGCCTTTTTCGAGGGTATCATCCTCTTCTGCATCCTCGCCTTCGCTTTCTGGAAGACGCGCGCGCGCTACAAGCCCGGCATGCTCGTCGGCCTGTTCCTCTTCTTCTACGGCATCTTCCGCTTTGGCGTCGAATATTTCCGCGAGGCCGATGCCCAGTTGATGGAATTTGCCCAGAAGACCGGCCTGCATATGGGCCAGTGGCTGTGCGTGCCGATGATCCTGGGCGGGCTCTATCTGATCGTCACCGCCAAGGGCCGGCGCGTGCGCGTGGAACCGATCGCAGGCAGCGCGAGTGTCAGCTGATGCCCTGCCCAGCCAGTTGAGCCTCGCCGAGCGCCTGGCCCGCCAGATCGATTCGGGCGGACCGATCTCGATCGCCCATTATATGGGCGAGGCGAACCAGCATTATTATGCCACGCGCGACCCGCTGGGGCTGGAAGGCGACTTCACCACGGCGCCGGAAATCAGCCAGATGTTCGGCGAACTGATCGGCCTGTGCCTCGCCGATGTCTGGCTGCGCTCGGGCCGGCGCGCCGACCCGCTCTATGTCGAGTTGGGACCGGGACGCGGCACACTGGCGGCCGACGCGCTCCGCGCGATGGAGGGCGCGGCGGTAACCTCGCGCATCCATTTCGTCGAGACCAGCCCAACGCTGCGCGAACGGCAGCGCGCCCAGATTCCCCATGTCATTCATCATGACAATGTTGAAGGCCTGCCCGACCAGGCACCCATGCTGGTGGTCGCCAACGAGTTTTTCGATGCTCTCCCCGTGCGTCAGATGGTCCGCGTTGGCGATGAATGGCGCGAGCGCGTCGTGGTCCGGCGCGAGGAGGAAGGCCGTTTTCTGCCGGTACCCGGTTATCGTCGGATCGAATCGGGCCTGCCGCCGATGGCCGCACAGGCGCCCGAGGGCGCGATCATCGAAATGGCACAGGCCGGCGCGACCGCCGGTTATACCCTGGCCAGTCGCATCGCCCGCCAGGGCGGCGTCGCGCTCATCATCGACTATGGCTATGAAGGCCCGGCGCTCGGCGATACGCTACAGGCGGTCAAGAACCACCAGTTCACCGACCCTTTCACCGATCCGGGCGAAAGTGACCTCACCACCCATGTCGACTTCACCCTGCTCGGCAATGTCGCGCGCCAGGCCGGCCTGCGCGTCCATGGCCCGGTGACCCAGGGCCATTTTCTCCAGCATCTGGGAATCGACGTGCGTGCTTCCGTGCTTGCCAAGGGCAGCCCGGACCGTGCGGCCGACCTGGAGGCGCAGCGCCACCGCCTGACCGACGAGGCGGAGATGGGCACCTTGTTCAAGGTGATGGCCTGGTCTCACCCCGACTGGGCCGATCCGGCCGGGTTCGAGAAATAGGGCGCGGCCTTCAGTCTTCCTGGTGGTAGCGGCTGAGCTTGCGGATGAAGCCGATCAGGCCGGTCTGGCGACTGCGCTTCATCCGTTCGGCGTGCAGGATGGTGCGCACGCGCTCGAAACATTCCTCGACATCGACATTGCACAATACATAGTCATAGCCGTCCCAGTGGGCGATCTCGCCCGCCGCGCGCGCCATGCGCCCCTCGATCACTTCGTTGCTGTCGGTCGCCCGCCCGCGCAGGCGCTTTTCCAGTTCCTCCATCGAGGGCGGCAGGATGAAGATACGAACCACGTCGCCGCCCGCGATCTGATGCAACTGCTGCGCACCCTGCCAGTCGATGTCGAACAGCACATCCTTGCCGCTCTTGAGCATCGCCTCGACCGGCGCGCGCGGCGTGCCATAGCGCTGGCCAAAGACATGCGCCCATTCCAGGAACTCATGCTCATTCGCCATGCGGCGAAACTCTTCCAGGTCGACGAAATGATAATCCTTCCCGTCGACCTCGCCCGGCCGCATCGACCGCGTCGTCGCGGAAACCGACATCGACAGTTCCGGTTCGCTTGCCAGCAATTTGCGTGCGATCGTCGACTTGCCAGCGCCCGAGGGCGAGGACAGGACGAAGAGAACGCCACGGCGCTTGAAATCGGGAGTATCGGTGGGAATGTTGTCGGCCATGGCCGCTAGTGGCGTCGTGAACGGCATTTTGCAAGAGGTCGGGGGAGAAGGCGCTTGGCGCGATCGCGTAAAGGAATGAATCGGCAGGGCTTTATCCTCGCCCTGCTGATCGCGCTGGGCGCGGCCATGATCCTCTACCTGATGGGCCGCCCGCCGATCTGCACCTGTGGCACGGTCGAATTGTGGCACGGGCCGATCGACAGCGGCAACAGCCAGCATCTGTCCGACTGGTACAGCCTCAGCCACATCATCCACGGCTTCCTCTTCTATGGCGCGACCCATTTGCTGATGCACCGCAGGCCGCTGGGCTTCCGCCTGTCGGTGGCGGTGGCGATCGAGGCGGCGTGGGAAATCCTCGAAAACTCGCCGATCATCATCGACCGTTATCGCACGGCAACGATCGCGCTCGGCTATTCGGGCGATAGCATCCTCAATTCGATGAGCGACATCGGCATGATGGCGGCGGGCTTCCTGTTCGCATCGCGCGCGCCGGTCTGGTTGACGGTCGCCGTTGCGATCGGCTTCGAGCTATTAGCGCTCGCCGTGATTCGCGACAATCTAACGCTGAACGTCCTGATGCTCGCCTGGCCGATCGACACGATCAAGGCCTGGCAAGGCGCCCTCTAGCCCGCCTTCTTGCGGGCCGCGCGCGCCTCGTCGATCAGGATCGGCCTGGCGCTGGCATCGGTCAACAGCTTTGTCGCCATCTTGCGATCGGCTTCCCGCTTGGCCTCATAGAGCTTGCCCGCCAGATAGGCGCCGGTGACGACCATCGCGCCGACCGGATAGCGCATGATCAGCCGCTTGGCGCCGGCCCCGGCAATCAGGCCGATCACGCCCTTCTTCCCCGTGTCGGCCGCAACCCGGGCTGCGACCACCGTCGCGCCAAGGCGGGCAGCCTTCTTGAGCAGGCCCGCCTTGCGTCGCTTGGCATCTGCGGCGCCGAGAGGTGCCTTGGGCGGGGTCGGGGCAGGCGTTTTCTTCATATGGGATTAATGTATCGCACCCGCCCCGGTTCCGCCAGTTGATCTGGATCAGACCATATTTTCCGGCCGTACCAGTCGGTCGAAGGTGGCTTCGTCCACCAGCCCCAGATCGAGGCCCGCCTGCTTGAGCGTCAGCCCCTTCTTGTGCGCATGCTTGGCGATGGTCGCGGCATTGTCATAGCCGATCTCCGGCGCGAGTGCGGTCACCAGCATCAGCGAGCGTTCGACCAGTTCGGCGATCCGGCCCTCATTGGCCTGCATCCCCTCTACACAGCGTTCGGCGAAGCTTTCCATGCCGACGCTCAGCAGATGGATCGAGCGCAGCACATTCGCGCCGATCAGCGGCATGAAGACGTTGAGCTCGAAATGGCCCTGCATGCCACCGACGGTCACCGCCTGGTGATTGCCGATCACTTGCGCCGCCACCATGGTCAGCGATTCGCACTGGGTCGGGTTGACCTTGCCCGGCATGATCGAGCTCCCCGGCTCATTGGCGGGCAGGTCCAGCTCGCCCAGGCCCGAACGCGGCCCCGATCCCAGGAAGCGGATGTCATTGGCGATCTTGGTCAGCGCCACCGCCAGCGTATTGAGCGCGCCGGAGAAGAAGACGAGGCCATCCTTGGCGGCCAACTGCTCGAACTTGTTGGGCGCGCTTTCAAACGGCGTGCCGGCAATATCGCTGATCGCCGCCGTCATGTCGTCCGCCCAGCCATCGGGCGCGTTGAGACCGGTGCCGACCGCCGTGCCGCCGATCGCCAGCTTGCGGATATTGCCGTTCAATGCGCCTTCGATGCGCGCCTTGCTGCTGACCAGTTGGGCGGCATAGCCGGAAAATTCCTGGCCCAGCGTGAGCGGCGTCGCATCCTGCGTGTGGGTGCGGCCGATCTTGACGATATGCCCCCAGCCTTGCGCCTTGGCGGTGAGCGCGCCAGTCAGTTTCTCCAGCGCCGGAATCAACCGATCTCGGGTCGCCAGAACGGTCGCGACATGCAGCGCGGTCGGGAAGCTGTCGTTCGACGACTGGCTCATGTTCACATGGTCGTTGGGATGGACCGGACTCTTGCCGCCGCGCGTGCCGGCCAGCTGCTCATTGGCATAGCCGGCGATCACCTCATTGACGTTCATGTTGGTCTGGGTACCGCTGCCGGTCTGCCAGATGACGAGCGGAAACTGGTCGTCGAGCGCGCCCGAGACGATCTGCTGCGCGGCATCCTCGATTCCGGCAACGATCTTCGCATCCAGACCATGTTTCGCATTCACCCGCGCTGCGGCCTGCTTCACGATCGCCTGGGCATGGACGATGCCGATCGGCATCCGCTCAGTCGCGCCGAAGGGGAAATTTTCGATACTGCGCTGGGTCTGCGCCCCCCAATAGGCGTTGGCCGGCACTTCGATGGCGCCAATGCTGTCGGTTTCGGTACGGGTAGCAGACATTCAGGACTCCCAGTTAAGAATCGATCGCAAAACTGAGTTGGATGTAGGGAGAGGCGCGAGAAATCCAAGCGATAATTGGGTGGGAAAGCGTAGAATCGCGCAGAGGAGTCGGATCAAGAATCGAGAGGCAAGCTGGCATGTTCGGATGGTTCAAAAAGCGATCACAGCGGCTGGAAGCGGAAGCGCGCTGGGACGTCAGCATCGACGCGACACGCATCGCGGTGCGGGATGCGTCCGGCGAGGTCAAAATGGTCAACAGGGCTGAATTGTCCGGCATCCTGATAGAAACCAACGATAGCGGCCCGTGGGCTGCCGATGTCTGGTGGTTGCTTTTTGGCGCGGACGATCATGTCGCCTGCGCCTATCCCCAAGGCGCTACAGGCGAACCCGCCGTGCTGGATGCGCTGATGACACTGGAAGGATTCGACCATGCGCAAATGACCGCAGCAATGGGATCAACCGGAAACGCGATCTTCCCGGTTTGGCGCAAGCCGGCCTGAGGTGAAAGAAGCGAAAGCCGTTTATTTCTTCTTGCCGAAATCCACCGTCACGACGTTCGAGCCATCTTCGCTCGTAACTTGGGGAACATCATTTTCCGCCGCATCATGGGGTTCGGGCTCTTCATCCGCCTGAACCTGGAATTGCAGCGCGAAATTGACCGCCGGATCGACAAAGGCGGTGATGGCGCTGAAGGGAATGACCAGATGGGCGGCAACCTGGTTGAAGGTCAGGCTGACCTCGAAATGATGGTCGCTGACCTTCAGGTCCCAGAATTTATTCTGAAGGACGATGGTCATCTCGTCCGGGAAGCGTTCCGAGAGATGCTTGGGGATGTCGACCCCGGCGGCATGCGTCTTGAACGTGATGTAGAAATGATGGACGCCCGGCAGACCGCCGGTCTGCTGGACTTCGCCCAGCACGCGGCCAACGACCGCGCGCAGCGCCTCCTGCACGATTTCGTCATAGGGAATCAGGCTGTCGGGCAGGTCTTCGCTCATGGGGCACATGTCCTAACGACGGGAAAGCGTCGGTCAACCCCGTCCGGCATACGCATGATCAGATTGCATGACCGGCGCGACACGCTATAGGGCGGCCATGCGCACGGCCGAGATTCACCGCAACACTGCGGAAACGCAGATCGACGTGACCGTCAACCTCGACGGCACCGGTCTTTATACCGTCTCCACCGGGATCGGCTTCCTCGATCATATGATCGAGCAGCTCTCGCGTCACTCGCTGATCGACATGACCGTCAAGACCGTCGGCGACCTGCATGTCGACCAGCATCACACCACCGAGGACACGGCGATCGCGATTGGCGAGGCGCTGGCCAAGGCGCTGGGCGACAAGCGCGGCATCAGCCGTTACGGCAGCGTCTATTCGCCAATGGACGAGACGCTGAGCCGCGTCGCGCTCGATATTTCCGGCCGTCCCTGGCTGGTGTGCAAGCTGCCCTTCACCGTCACCAAGGTGGGCGAATGGGACACCGAGATGGTGGAGCATTTCTTCCACAGCCTGGCCCAGGCCGCCGGCATCACCCTGCACATCGAACTCCTCTATGGCAGCAATAATCACCATATCGTCGAAAGCGCGTTCAAGGGCCTGGCCCGCGCACTGCGCCAGGCGGTGGAGATCGACCCTCGCAAGGCCGACGCCATCCCCTCGACCAAGGGCATGCTGTAAGCATCACTTCCATAGAAAGGCCGACCCCATGTTCATCATTTCGCTGACCTATACGGCGCCGATCGATGTGCTGGACGGCCATCTGGCCGATCATCGGGCCTGGCTGGACCAGGGCATTGCCGATGGCTGGCTGCTGCTCGCCGGCCGGCGCGAACCGCGCACCGGTGGCATATTGCTGGCGCGCGGCGCGCGCGACGATATCGCGGCCAAGGCGGCGACCGATCCCTTCGTCGTCAACGGTGCGGCATCGTTCGAGCTGATCGAGTTTCTTCCCGCACGTGCCGCCAGCGTCAATCTTGACACGCTGCTGTCATGACCATTGCCCTGATCGACTATGGCGCGGGCAATCTCCACTCGGTCCACAATGCCCTGCGCAAGGCAGGCGCCGACAATGTGACCATCACCGCCGACGCCGATGTGGTGGCGAAGGCCGACCGCATCGTGCTGCCGGGCGTCGGCGCCTTCCGCGCCTGCCGCGACGCGCTGGTCGCGATTCCCGGCATGGTCGCCGCCATGAACGAAGCGGTGAACGCGCGCGGCACCCCCTTTTTGGGCGTGTGCGTCGGCATGCAGTTGCTGGCCGATGCAGGCGAGGAGTTCGGCCGGCACGAAGGGCTGGGCTGGATTCCCGGCACGGTGCGACTGATCGAACCGGCTGATGCGGCCGTCAAGGTGCCGCACATGGGCTGGAATGACGTGGTGCTGAACGGCCAGCCGCCCCTGATCGAGGCGGGCGAGGCCTATTTCCTGCACAGCTATCATTATGAGGCCGCCAACCCGGCCCATGTCGCCGCCATCACCGACCATGGTGGCCCGCTGGTCGCCGCCGTCGCGCGCGACACCATCATCGGATGCCAGTTCCACCCGGAAAAGAGCCAGCGCTACGGCCTGTCCTTCCTGTCCCGTTTTCTCGACTGGCGGCCGTAACGGCTCCGTTCGCGCAAAGGTTGATCCCATGTCCCTGATCGTCTTCCCCGCCATCGACCTCAAAGGGGGGCAGGTTGTCCGCCTTGCCGAGGGCGACATGGACCGCGCCACCGTCTATGGTGACGATCCCGCCGCGCAGGCGCTGATCTTTGCTGCGGCTGGCGCCCAGCATATCCATGTCGTCGATCTCGACGGCAGCTTTGCCGGTCATGCGGTCAATGCCGAAGCGGTCGAACGCATCGTCGAGACCTTTCCCGGCCATGTCCAACTGGGCGGCGGCATTCGCAACAGAGAGTCGGTGGAACGTTGGTTCGACCTTGGCGTATCGCGCATCGTGATCGGTACCGCCGCGCTGAAAGATCCCGCCTTCGTCAAGGCGGCCGCGCGCGATTTTCCCGGCGGCATCGTCGTTGCGGTCGATGCGCGCGACGGCTTCGTCGCCACGGACGGCTGGGCGGAAAAGAGCGACATGCCGGTGATCGACCTCGCCCGCCGGTTCGAGGATGCCGGCGTCGCGAGCCTGCTTTTCACCGACGTCGGACGCGACGGCATGCTCAAGGGCTGCAATATCGACGCCACCGTCGATCTCGCCCGCGCCACCGATATCCCCGTAATCGCCAGCGGCGGCGTGGCGGGAATCGCGGATATCCGTATTCTCAGCCTGCATGCCGATGACGGGATCGAAGGCGTGATCACCGGCCGCGCCATCTATGACGGCCGCCTCGACCTCAAGACCGCTCTGGCGGTCGCACAGGCGGCGACTTGATCCGACACGCCGCACACGGATTTGGGAGCCTTATTCGATGACCGTCCGCACCCGCGTCATTCCCTGCCTCGACGTCGCCAATGGCCGCGTGGTGAAAGGTGTCAACTTCGTCGACCTCAAGGACGCCGGCGATCCGGTCGAGCAGGCCAAGCTCTATGATGCGGCCGGGGCGGACGAACTCTGCTTCCTCGACATCACCGCCACCCATGAAGCGCGCGGCACCATATTGGACGTGGTCCGCCGCACCGCCGAAGTCTGCTTCATGCCCGTGACCGTCGGCGGCGGCGTGCGCACGCCGGAAGATGCGCGCGCGCTGCTGCTCGCCGGCGCGGACAAGGTCGCGGTCAACAGCGCGGCGGTCGCCCGGCCCGAGCTGGTCGCCGACATCGCCGACCGTTTCGGCGCGCAGTGCATCGTCGGGTCGGTCGATGCTCGCAAGGTCGGCGAAAATCGTTGGGAAATCTTCACCCATGGCGGCCGCAAGCCGACCGGCATCGACGCGCTGGAACATGCGCTGCGGTTGGCAGAACTAGGCGCCGGCGAACTGCTCGTCACCTCGATGGACGGTGACGGCACCAAACAGGGTTATGACCTGGCACTGACCCGCACGATCGCCGATGCAGTATCGATCCCGGTGATTGCGAGCGGTGGCGTCGGCACGCTCGATCACCTAGTCGAGGGCGTGGTCGAAGGCCATGCCAGCGCCGTGCTCGCCGCGTCCATCTTCCATTTCGGCCAACACACGATCGGCGAAGCCCATGCCGCGCTCGCCGCTGCCGGCGTGCCGGTGCGCGGAGCCTGATACCAGCGGGACCGTCGATTTACTTTACATTAACCACGACCAAGAAAGTGGTGTTAACCGTAATTTTCAGCGGAAATCCGCTATTCCCGAGAGATTGGCACGCCCCCTGCTTTAACCAGAACGGGTCGGATGCGACGAACAATCGTCTTCCACGAAATCAGGGGTTCTGAACATGAAGATCAATAAGCTTCTCCTTCTCGCCGGCGTCGCCGGCTTCATCGGTGCCGCAACGCCGGCGCAGGCAACCTGGTGCTGGTTCGGCAAGTGCGGCAGCACCAGCTCGGGCGGCACCCCCTCGTCGACGGGCGGCACGCCCAGCAGCAGCGGCGGCGCTACGCCGGTGCCGGAGCCCGAGCAGATGGCCCTGTTCGGCATGGGTGCTGCGGTTCTGGCCAGCCGCGTCTTCTTCGCGCGTCGCAAGCAGAAGTAAAATTCATTTGACGGGTCGCGCGCACGGCGCTTGATGCACCGCATGCGCGCGACCCTTCACAATCTCGAACAGACCATCGCCCAGCGGCGCGGTGCCGACCCGTCGCAATCCTATGTGGCGAAACTGGCCGCACGCGGCCGCGCGAAGATCGCGCAGAAAGTTGGCGAGGAAGCAGTCGAGGCGGTGATCGCCGCCATGGCCGACGATCGGGCCGGGCTGGTTGGCGAGAGCGCGGACATCTTCTTCCACCTGTTGATGCTGCTGGCCGATTGCGGCGTCAGCCTGGATCAGGTGCTGGACGAACTCGACCGGCGCGAAGGCCTGTCGGGTCTGGTCGAAAAGGCCGCCCGCCCGGCGGACTGAGTTCGCACGGAAAAACATTGCCATCCCGGCGTTTGTGGATCAGCCTTCTGCATCTGCGGAGAGCGATATAGGGAGGCATGGGCATGATGATGCGGACAATCCTGGGCGGCCTGCTGGGCGGCTTTGCCATGTATATCATCGGCTTTCTCTTCTGGGGCACGCCGCTGAGTGCCATCGCGCTCAGCCGCGCCGACGCGCAGGCCAGCGCCAATCTGCAGGCCGCGATGGCCCAGGCATTGACCCGCAGCGGCACCGGCGTTTACGTCATCCCCGATCCGGCGACGGCGCAGGGCACCATCCTCTATGGCAAGGGGCCGGTCGCGATGCTGTTCTACAATAATAGCGGCTTCCCGGTCGCCGACGGCGCCAGCCTGATCGGCGGATTGCTGCTCGCTCTCGTCACCGGCGTGCTGCTGGCCCTGGCGCTGCGGTTCGTGACGAGCGATTTCAACGCCCGCGTCCGGGTATCGCTGCTCTTCGCCTTGGCGGCCGTACTGTGGCTGCATGTCGGTCAGGCCGTGTTCAACCATGCGCCCTGGGGCTACAGCCTCTATCTGGGGCTGAGCGATTTCATCAGCCTGGCCGTGGCCGGCCTGATCGCCGCCAAGCTGATGGACGGCCGGTCGATCAAGCCCGCAGCGCCGGACGGCACGATGCACTGATCAGCGCGCCGCCTCCTCGGCTAGGCGCAGCATGCAGGCGACATGGCGCCGGGCGATGGCATCGCGGTCGGGACCATAGCCCCCGCCGACCGTACTGGCGAGCGGGATACGGCGTGCCCGGGCGGCCCGCATGACCATCCGATCGCGCGCGTCCAGCCCCGCATCGGTCAGCGCCAGCCGGCCCAGCCGATCGTCGACATGGCTGTCTATGCCAGCCTGGTATAGGATCAGGTCGGGCATGAAATCGTCCAGCACGCGGGGCAGGATGTCGGCCAGCGCCGCCAGATATTCGGCATCGCCGGTACCATCGGCCAATCCCAGGTCCAGCGTCGATCGCGCCTTGCGCACGGGGAAATTGCGTTCGGCATGGATCGACAAGGTGAAGACATCACCGCGCCCGGCCATCAGCGACGCCGTCCCGTCGCCCTGATGCACATCCAGGTCCAGGATCAGGATATGCGCTGCATCGCCCTCCGCGATCAGCCGGTTGGCGGCGATGGCCAGGTCGTTGAAGATGCAATAGCCCGCGCCCGTATCCGCCAGCGCATGGTGGCTGCCGCCGGCCCCGTTCGCAGCATAGCCATGAGTCAAAGCCAGCCGCGCCGCCATCCAGGTGCCGCCGGGCGACAATAGCGAACGCCGCATCACCGCTTCGGTTACCGGAAAGCCGATCCGCCTTTCCTTGTCCGGCGGGACGGCCAGCGCCAGCACCTCGTCGACATAGGCGGGATCATGCACCGCCGCGATCCAGTGGCGTGGCATCGGTTCGGGACGATGGACATGTTTCGGCACGGCCATGTCATGCACCATATCCATGATCAGGCCATATTTGTCGAAACGCGGCTGCTGGCCATCTGTGGCCGGCGAGACATAGGCGGGATGGTGAACAACGTGGAGCATCATCTTTTCCCGCTATCGCGATTTGATAGATGGCCGCTTTGCGCTATCTGGTCCAGCATGAACCGTCCCGATTTGATCCGTTTCCTCGCCCTGCCCCTGCTGGCCGCCGCCGCCATCCCGGCCGTCGCACAACCGCCGGCGGTGACACCGACCCAAAGCGCGCCACCAGCCGGCCAGGTCGTGCTGCCCCCGCCAATGGCCGTGATGCCGCCGCCAGTGCCACTGCCCGCACTGTCGCCCGCACAGGATGGCTGGGCCAATGAATGGCTCAAAACGGGCATGGCCGAAGGGCTGATGGCCCGCAGCAAACCCACCGCGCCGCTGCACGGCCAGGCGCTGTTGACGGCGATGCTGGATCGTGGCCGGGCGCTGAGCACCGGGCGTATCGAAGGCGCCGACTTCCTGGAGGTCTGGGCGCTCCGCCCAACGCCCTTCGATCCGCGCCCCTCGCTCGCCAAGGCAATCGCCGAAGACCGCCTGCCGCAATGGGCGGCCAGCCTGACGCCGCCCTATTCGGGCTATGACGGCCTGCGCAAAGGCCTGGCCGTCTATGAAAAAATCCGCGACACTGGCGGCTGGCCCAGCCTGTCGGCCGGCGCCTCGCCCGACGTCGTTCGCGCCCGCCTGGCGCTGGAGGACAAGAGCGTTACCGGCACCGAGCCGCTGACCGCCGCCCTGCAGCGCGCCCAGCGCCGCTATGGCCTCAACCCCACCGGCCTGCTCGACGCGCGCACCCTGACGGCGCTCAACGTCTCGGTCGATGACCGCATCGCCGCGATCATGGCCAATATGGAACGCTGGCGCTGGATGCCGCGCGAATTGCCGGTCAACCGCGTGCAGGTGAATATCGCCGCCGCTGTGCTGACCGTGTTCCAGGGTGACCAGCCGGTCACGTCGATGCGCGCCGTCACCGGCAGCCCGACCAACCAGACGCCGATGCTGTCGTCCAACATTCATTCCATCGTGGTCAATCCGCCATGGAATGTGCCGATGTCGATCGCCAACAAGGAACTGTTCCCCAAGGGCCGGGCGACCCTGGCCAAGCAGGGTTACAAGATCATCAAGACGCCCGAGGGTGGCGAACGCATCGTCCAACCGGCCGGCCCGAACAGCGCGCTGGGCCGGCTGAAGTTCGATTTCAACAATCCCTTTGCCGTCTATCTCCACGACACGCCTTCTCGCGGCAAATTCTCCAGCTATGACCGGCTGGCCAGCCATGGCTGCATTCGACTGGAAAAGCCGGTGTCCCTCGCCGAACTGATGGTCGCGAGCGACCCCAGCCTGTCGGGGCAGATCCAGACGCTGATCGACACGAACAAGACCCAGCGCGTGTCGCTGCCCAGCCAGGTCGCCGTCTATCTGCTCTACTGGACTGCCTTTTCCAGCGCGAACGGCACGATGAATTTTCGCGCCGATCCCTATGACTGGGACAAGCTGCTCGCTCAAAAAATCGAAGCCTCCAGCCGTCGCGCCGACCCCACCGCGGTCAATTCGACCGCCCCCGTATCGAAGGACTAAGCCCATGCGCGCCCTGCCCCGCACTCTCGCCTTCGCCGCCCTGTCCGGTGCCCTGTTCCTCGCCGCCTGCGGCAAGAAGGAAGAGGAAGCCGTGCCCGCGACCAATAATCTGGTCGAACCGCCGGTCGAAAATGTCATCATCGACGAGCCCGATGCGCCGATGCCCGAACCCAGCAATGATGCTGTTGCGACTCCAGCGCCGCCGCCCAGCATTTCGGAACAGCAGCAGATCCAGGACGATGCCGAAGCCAGCGGCATGACCTCGCGATTGCGCGAAAACGGTGAGGAGAGCCAGGCAACGGACGAGCCGGGCAATTCGAGCATGTGACAAGAGCCGCCCCCGTCTTGGAGCGGGGGCGTCGATTTGATATAGACGGCGCATGGATCGCCGCAATTTCACGAAGTTCGCTTTAAGCGGACTCGCTCTTTCGTTTTTGACCGACAGTGTAGGCAAGGCCGCACTACCGGTAGCGCCTGAACCAGCGAACCCGCTTCCGGTTCCCGCGCAGCCATCTGCTGCACCGATTTTCTCGCGCAAGCCCTATGCGCTGCTGCTGGAGGAGGCCAAGGCCGCGCTTGACCAGCATGCCGCCTCCTTCACCCTGCGTGATCGCATCGCGATCGCGGATTTCAACGCGCCGTCGAAGGAATTCCGTTTCCATCTCGTCGATCTGATCAGCGGTCAGGCCAGTTCCTATCTCGTCTCGCACGGGCGTGGATCAGACCCGGGCCATTCAGGCTGGCTGCAGAGCTTCTCCAACGAGCCCAATTCGCTCGCCAGTTCCTCCGGCGCCTACAAGACATTGACCGTCTATGACGGCCAGCATGGCCGGTCGATGCGTCTCGCCGGGCTCGACCTGCAGAATAACAATGCGGAAATGCGCGCGATCGTCATCCATGGCGCCGATTATGTCAGCGAGGATCATGTCGCCGCCTGGGGCAAGTGCGGCCGCAGCGAAGGCTGTTTCGCAGTCGCCCGCCACATGGTGCCGCAGGTGCTGGGCATGCTCGGCCCGGGCCGCATGGTCTATGCCAACAAGATCACCGGCATGATCGAAGCCTGATCGGATAGGCCTCGCCCGGATCAACGGGCGAGGCCATTCATTCAGCCGGCCTTGGCGCCGCCCAGCGCCTGGGCAGCGGGCTTGTTCGAGGCATCGACCGTGCCATCGGCCAGCATCGCCTTGCTCATCGCTACTGCTTCGGTCTGGAGTCCGGTGTCTCCGGTCGCCTGGCTGGCACCGATCAGGGCGGAGAGAAGAATATTCTTCGTCACCGGATCGGCCATGTTTTCACCAGCGGATTTGCGGGCCAGACTAAGCGCCTCCTGATAGAGTGGCGCAGATCCGGCCTTGTCCTGCGCACCCAGCTTCTGGTTGCCGAGCTGGATCAGGATGCCCGCCAGAATGTTGCGGCTGGCCGCATCGGCCGGCTTGGCCTCCACCAGCTTGCGCCAGTGCGGCAGGGATTCGCCATAAAGCGCAATCACCTGGTCCATCTTGCCCAGCGCGCCCTGCGCGGCGGCATCGGCATAAAGGGCATTGGCGAGGAAATTGACATTGTCGATCTTGCTCGGATCGACCTCGACTGCGGTGCGGATGGCCGGCAGGGCGGCTTCATATTTGGCGACGGCGGTGGCGTTGTCGCCGGCCTGCTGGGCGGTCTGGCCAGCCGTGAAATCGGTGACGGCCTGGTTGAAGGCCGTGATCTGCGCGGGGCTCATCTGGCCGGCGGCGGGGGCAGCGCTGGCTGCGGGGGCCGGTTGGGCGAGAGCCGGAACGGCCAGGGTGGAAAGGGCAATGAAGGCAGGAACCAAAAGGCGGGACTGCAAGGTCAGGGACTCCTCGGTCGTTGATCCGATGTGGCGAACGCAGGAAGGGCATCCGCCAACATGAGAATGAACGAACGAGCATCCTCGTTCCCAGCCCTTCAGGCTCGCGCCATCGCGCAAAAGGCTCGACCCGTGGCAAACTCGCCCGCGCGGTGCGCCGAACGGGCCAGCGCCTCGGCATCCTCGCCCCACTGTTCTGCCTGCCAGCGCTCGTCGATCTCGGTCGCTGCCCAAATGGTATCGACGTCGAATGCCCCTTCCAGCACGGCCAGGCCGCAGACCAGCGAGCCGCTGAGCGTCACCAGCCGCGACAGGCCGGCGAGCGTGAAGGGGTCGAACGCATCAACCACTGCCGACAGCCGCTCCAGCGTCTCATCAGGCTGGGCGACATGAATGATACCGCGCGTGGTGACGAAGGCCACATCATAACGCGTGCGCGCCCAGTCGAGCAGCGGATCCCAGGCCGCCGCCTGCCGCGCGACGAACACCTCCGGTCCTTCGGCGCGGTAGCAGAGCATGTCGGTGCCGCCATATTCGGCGATATCGGCTGCGAACTTGGCACGATTGTCGACGATATGATCAATCGCCGCATTGGCCAGGCCGGTAAAGGCCATGGTTGCGGGATCGACCGTCTCGCCCTGGTCGCGCCATTCCTGCGCCACCGCTTCGGCCAGCACCGCATTGGGCAGCGCCAGTTCAGCGCGGGCCGGCGTGCGCACCGCACGGCCATCCAGCCGGATCGCAAAACCAGCCTCGACCGGCTCGACGGTCACATCCTTGTAGAAACGCTTCATGGACGGCTCCGCTTGAACAGCGCCAGCATCAGGCGTGGCACGACCACGAACTGGAACAGGCCGACCAGCACCATGATGATGCCAAATGCCTTGGCCTTGTCGCCCTGCACCCAGGAAAAGCGCTGCATGATGGCGAGGAAGCCGAACATGACGAGGAAAGCGCCCGACAGGCGGAACAGCCCGATCGCGAAATGGCGCTGGCGTGCAATCTTTTCCGGATCGACCGGCGGGATGGGAGGCATGTCGTTCATGGCGCGTCGATATGACGGCGGAGTTGCGCGCTGTCCATCGCCACCGCATGGGCGCCCGCCTGCGCCAGTTCCGCGGGGGCATGATAGCCCCAGCCGACGCCGATCGTGCGCGTGCCGGCGGCCAATCCCATGTCGATGTCGAAATGGGTGTCACCGATCATCACGGTGGATTCCGGCACCGCGCCCGCCTCCGCCATCGCCTGCAACAGCATCGAGGGATGCGGCTTGGACGGGTGACGATCGGCGGTCTGCAGCGTCACGAAATGCTGCGCCAGATCATGATGGGCGAGGCACAGGTTGAGCCCGCGATCGGACTTGCCGGTGGCGACCCCCAGCAGCCAGCCGGCCGCATCCAGATCCCGCACCAGATCGGCGATGCCCGGGTAGAGCGGTTCGGACACGGCATTGGCGCTGCGCAGGGCGTGGAACGCCGCCTTGTAGCGATCGGTCAGCAGGTCGTGATAGTCCGACGCGGCATCGGGCAGCAGCCTGGCCATCGCATGGGGCAGCGACAAACCGACGATCGACAGGATCGCCAGCCGGTCGGGCGGCACCAGCTTCTCGCTCTCAAAGGCGCGGGCCATGGCAGTGCAGATGCTGTGCTGACTGTCGACCAGCGTGCCGTCGCAATCGAACACGGCCAGGCGGTTGCTCATGCCCCCGCCCTATTTCTCGCCCCGGCCGCGCCGTTCGCCACGCCGTTCCTTGCGGACCAGCTTGGCATGCGCCCTGGCAAATTTCTTCTCATCCTCGCGCGTCGGGGTGCGATCGATCTCGTCATCCAGCGGCATGTCGCCCAGCGACAGGTCGAAGCCTAGCGAGACGAGGCTGGCGAGGAAATGCTCGGGCAGCTCAGCCTTCACATCGATCCGTCCACCATCGGGATGATCGACGCGGATGCGGCGGGCATGAAGGTGCATCTTGCGGCTGATCGAACCGGAGAGGAAGCTCTCCTTGCCGCCATATTTGCCGTCGCCGACCAACGGGTGGCCGATGGCCGCCATATGGACGCGCAACTGGTGCGTACGGCCGGTGTAGGGCTGCAACTCGACCCAGGCGGCGCGATTACCGGCGCGCTCGATCACGCGATAGCGGGTACGTGCCGGCAGGCCTTCGGCCTCGTCCACATGCATCTTTTCGCCGCCGGTGCCCGGCTGCTTGGCGATCGGCAATTCGATCATCCCGTCGTTGATCGACGGCACCCCGATGACGATCGCCCAATAGACCTTGCGCGCGGTGCGACTGGAAAAGGCCTTGGCGAAATGGGCGGCCGAGCGGCTCGATCGGGCGATCAGCAGCGCGCCCGACGTATCCTTGTCGAGCCGGTGGACCAGCTTGGGCCGGGATTCGGCATCGAAGATCAGCCCGTCGAGCAGACGGTCGACATGCTCGTCCGTCTTGGTTCCGCCCTGGGTGGCGAGGCCCGGCGGCTTGTTGATGACGATCGCCTGCTTGTCGCGATGGATCACCATGTCCTGGACATAGGCGATCTCGTCCTCGGTCAGGTCGATCACCCGGACGCGCTTGGGCTTGTCCGCCGGCGCCGCCTTGGGCTCGGCCGGTGGCACGCGGATCATCTGGCCTTCGGCGATGCGATCGCCCGGTGCGGCGCGCGCGCCATCGACGCGCAACTGACCGGTGCGCGACCAGCGCGACACGATGTTGAAGCCGACATCGGGCAGATGCCGCTGGAACCAGCGGTCGAGGCGAATGCCGTCATCATCGGCCTGCACGCGATATTGCCGCACGTCGAGGCTGACGCCCTTGGCGGGGTTGGGCTTGGCTGCAACCGCTGGGGCCGGAGCGGCTGCCTTGGCCACGGGCGCCCGGGTGCGGGGCTTGGCCGCCGGCTTGAACGGCTTGTCGCCATCCTTCTTGCGCGCGCTCGCCGCCTTGGCGCCGCCGCGGGCACGACCGGGCGCCCCACTGCGGCCGCCGGGTTTCGTGGCACCGCCGGGCTTGCCACCGCGTGCCGGACCACCGGATTTGCCGGGAGGACGCCCCTTCATGCCATTGCACTCCGCATCATAGTAAGACCCAGCGCCAGCGCGGCCACCGCGCCAATCACCGAAAAGAGGGCATAGGCGAGCGCCATGCCGATCTGGCCGCGCTCGATCATCAGCATCGTCTCCAGGCTGAAGGAGGAAAAGGTGGTAAAGCCACCCATCAGGCCGACGCCCAGCAGCAGGCGCATCGGCTCGCCCGAGACGGCGCTGCCGCGCGCCAGCCAGCCGGCGAGCAGGCCCATGGCGAAACCGCCGATCAGATTGGCGGCAAAAGTGCCCCAGGGCCAGGCCGCACCGGGCGCCATCAGCCCGGCGAAACGGCCAAGCTGGTAGCGCAGCAGGCTGCCCATTGCGCCGCCGCCCATAACAAGAAAGATATTGGTCATGCTTTTCGCCCTATCGCGATTCCGCAAAAGGGGAAAGGACGCATTCAGGCAGCGATGCTGGCTTCCGCCGGGACCGGACGGCGATGGACGGCAATGCAACTGAGGACCGAGAGGATCACCAGGACGAAAGCGGCGCCTTCGAGCGGGGTCGGCAGGCGCGCTTCCCAGAGGAAAGCGTAGAGCAGCGCAAAGCCGGTCTCGAACAAAATCATCTGCCCCACCATGGTCAGCGGCAACAGCCGGGTCATATGGTTCCACAGCGCATTGCCGACGATCGAGGCGAACAGGGCCACGGCGATGACCACGGCGGCAAAGCGGCTCCAGTCGGCCACCGCATGCGGGCCGCCGCCCAGCACCGGCAACAGTGGCAGGAACAACAGCGCCTGCGCCCCGGTGGCAAGGCCGATCAGGAAATTCCAATCCTGAGAGCCGATCCCCTCCATCCGCCGCAGCCAATGGTTATTGCCGATTGCAAAGGCGGTCCAGGAGATGAGCGCGCCGACCGCGCAGGCAAAGCCGATGACCCGCGTCGCCACGGCGCCTCCACCGGGCAGGACGATCGCCTGCCAGCCGATGCACAAAGCTCCGGCAACGCAGAGCAGCAACGAGGGCGCCAACTGGCGCAGCGGCACGGCGCCCACCTGCCGGCTACCGACGATCGTGACGGCAACCGGCAGGAAGCCAACCACCAGCGACGTCATGGCAATGCCGCCCATCTGCACCGCGCTCACCAGCAGCACATAGTAAAAGAGGTTGCCCGCCAACGCGAGCCAGGCCAGCGCCCATAATATGCGCGGCGTCAGCAACGGCCGGATCGCGTGCCAGCGCGGCGCGACCAGCAGCGCAGACATCAGGCCATAGGCGAGGTATCGGCCGATCGCCTGTTCAAGCGGACTGAAACCGGGCACGATTTCGGGCGCCAGGAAAACGAGCCCCCAGAGCGCCCCCGCCCCTGCGCCGCAGAAGATACCGGCCAGGATCGTACCTGGCTGTCGTGACTGGTTCATGCCCGCATTCCGCCCGTCCAAAGTTCAGGCCATGGGAAATATCATCATAGAGGTGAGAAAGGCGCTCTTGATTGGCCAGCCAAATGCAACAATTACTCATATCATGGCTGAAACCATCCCCAAGCTCGACGATTTCGACCGGGCGATCCTACGCCTGGTCCAGCGCGACAACCGCATGCCCCAGCGCGCGATCGCCGAAGCGGTCAACCTGTCGACCGCCGCCTTGCAGCGCCGCATCGCCGCCATGGAGCGCAGCGGCGTGATCGTCCGCAACGTCGCGATCGTCGATCCCGATCAGGTGGGACTGGGCGTCACATCGATCGTCGAAGTCAATCTGGTCGATGAGAAGGCCGCCCGCGTCGACAAAGCCAAGCAGCTGTTCCGCGACGCCCCCGAAGTCCAGCAATGCTATTATGTCACCGGTGGCCGCAGCTTCATCATGCTGATCGTCGCGCCCGACATGCGCAGCTATGAAGCGATCACCCGCCGCCTGTTCGCGGAGAATGAATCGGTCGCCAGCTATCACAGCTATCTGGCGCTCAACCGGGTGAAGGCGGGTATGGAACTGGTCATCCCCTGAAGGTGGGGGCCATTTGCGGCATATGCCGACGTCGCCCCGCCGACGAGACGCAAAAAAGGGGAGGCCTCGCAACCGAGGCCTCCCTGATTTTATCCTGACGCAGGATCAGTCGACCGCGAAGGCGGCGGCCGCCAGCTTTTCGAGATCGAGATATTGCGCCTTCTCGACCGTGACGGCGACGCCCAAAATGCTGCCATTCTTGAACTCGCCGGGCGTCTTGTAGTCCTCGCTCACCGCATCGCCGCTGTCACGACCGATGCACAGGCCGTCGCCGGCCAGGGTGAACTTGCCGAACTGGGTCTTCATCGGCCCCTCGGCGACCACTTCCTCATTGACATAGAGGGTGGTTTTGCCGTGGGATTCGCCCTGTTCGCCGGCGCTTTCGCGGATGAACTCCATCCCCAGCGTATATTTGCCCGTGCCCAGCTTGCCGGAAACGAATTTCTGCTCCGGTTTGATACCCAGGAAATTGTAGGAATAATGGAGCTTGCCATCCTTGATGTAGAGGGCATGGCCGCCAAAGCGCGAGCCATGGGCGAAGATCACGCCCTCGCTCGTGTCGGTCAGTTCGACATCGGCGATGATCTTGTAGGACCGTCCCCGGACATTGACCGCCACGCCTTCAGGGACCGGCGCGGTGCCCGGATAATAGACATAGCGTTCACGCGGCGCCTCGGTGGTCGGACGCTCCAGGCCCAGCAATTCGGCGGCGGTGCGATCGTCCAGCGGCAGGACATTGTTCGCTTCCGCTTCCTCGAACCACGCGTCGATCAGTTCCTTGAGCTTTTCGGGGTGCTCCTTGGCCAGGTTGATGGTTTCGGACCGGTCCTTCTCGACATGATATAGTTCCCACTCATCCTTGTCGAAATGGCCCTGACTGGTCAGCGGGGCGTGGATCGCGGCGGCCTTCCAGCCGTCCATCCACATGCCGCGCGTGCCCAGCATGGCATAATATTGGCGCTGCTTCTGTGTTGGTCCGTCCGCCTCGAAGCTGTATTTCATCGACACGCCCGACAGCGGATGCTGTTTCACGCCGCGGAAGGAGTCCGGCATCTGGATGCCGATACATTCCAATATGGTCGGCACAAGGTCGACCGCATGATGATATTGGTTGCGCACCTCGCCCTTGGCCTTGATCCCCTTGGGCCAGGAAATGACCATCGGGCAGGCGGTGCCACCCGCATATTCCGAATAGCGCTTGAACATCTTGTAGGGGGCGGAGAAGGCCGCCGCCCAGCCGGTCGGATAATGATTATAGGTTTCCGGCCCGCCCAGCACATCGAGATATTTGAGATTTTCCTCAAGGCTGTCGGGATAGTTGTTGAAGAACTTGTTTTCGTTGACCGAACCGTTGGGACCGCCTTCGCCCGACGCGCCATTGTCGGAACAATACATGATGATCGTATTGTCGAACTGACCGCTACGTTCGAGATATTCGACAATCCGGCCGACCTGCTCGTCGGTATATTCCGACATGCCGGCATAGACCTCCGCCATGCGCGAGAAGAGCTTGCGCTCCTGCTCGTTCAGCTCTTCCCACGGACGGACATAGTCGCCCGCATTGGCGATGCCTTCGGGCAGGAAGTTGAAATCCTCGATCTGGGTGTCGGCGGGCAGCAGGCCCTTTTCGATCATCCGGGGGACGACCCATTTGCGATAGGCATCATAACCATCGTCGAACTTGCCCTTGTAGCGGTCGGCATATTCCTTGGGCGCATGGTGGGGTGCATGGTTGGCGCCCGGGCAGAACCACATGAACCAGGGCTTGGACGGATTGCTCGCTTTCTGATCGCGGATCATCTGTAGCGCCTGGTCTGCGAGATCCTTCGAGAGATGATAGCCTTTCTCGGGGCCATAGGGCTGGTCGATGAAGTGATTATCCTCGGTCAGGTCGGGGTACCAATTGTTGGTTTCACCACCCAGGAAGCCATAGAAGCGGTCGAAGCCCTGCTGCAGCGGCCATTCGGAGCGCACGCCGCCCCCGCAAATATCCTGCTCGGGGACATTATGTTCCTTGCCCAACCAGAAGGTGCTGTAGCCATTTTCCTGCAACATATAGCCGATGCTCATGCAGTTGTGCGGCAGGCGTCCACTCCAGCCCGGAAAACCATTGGCTCCTTCGGTGATGCAGGACATGCCATTGAGATGATGGTTGCGGCCGGTCAGGAAGCAGGACCGGGTCGGCGAGCAGAGCGCAGTCGTGTGCCACTGCGTGTAGGTCAGCCCATTGTCCGCCAGCTTCTGCAGGGTCGGCATGTTGATCCGGCCACCATAGGGCTGCCACGCTGCCTGGCCGGTGTCGTCATAAAGGATGATCAGGACGTTAGGCGCACCTTCCGGCGCGGCGGGCGGCAGGAACGGCGCCCAGTCGGGTTTGGAATCACGAATGTCGAGCTTGATGACTCCGTTGAAGGCTGGTTTCTCGCTCACGGCTTGCTCCGTTCCTATGGGCAGACTGATCGGCAAGGGACTCGGGGGATCCGGCGCCCGCGCCAGTGACGGAGCATCGCAGTTGGGTCGCGCTTGCCTATCAGGACAAACCCGAGGACCAGCGACACATTGCACTGAGTGCGAAAACAATGGGGCTAGAGCGACCTTAACGGCTTTTTAGGCGCCGCACGCCAGAAGCAATCCCGCTAATCGGTGGGGATCGGTTATGGTTGACTCAATTATCGAATTTTCCGTGCATATTGTGGCCCTGGGCCTGATCGTTGCAGGGCTTTATAGCCTTACCAAGGAAGCGCGCTACCGCTGAACGCGCGTCAAGCCGGCGCGCCGGCCGTCAGCGCCGGAAAGCTTTCCGCGACATAGTCGATAAATGCGCGCAGCGTCGGCGACATACCGGTGCGCGTGGTGAAGACGACATGGACGATGCCCTCGCTGGTCTTCCAGTCGGGCAGGATATGCACCAGCCGGCCCTGCTGCAGTTCGATCGAACAGGCCATGGAAGACAACAGTGCCACGCCCAGCCCGGCGACCGCAGCATCGCGCACCACCGCAGAATCATTGCTGCAAAAGCGTGGATGATGCGCCAGTGCGTACGGGTGCCCGCGCGCATCGACCAGCGGCCATTCGTCACGCTCGATATGCTCCCCGACACTGAGCGTCGGGAGAGTGGCCAGCGCCGCGATCGTGACCGCAGCCGCCTGCATCGCAAGGTCGGGTGCCGCCACCAGGATGCGGTCCAGCCTGCCCAGTTGGCGCATCGTCAATGTCTGGTCGTGGGTGGCATCGATATCCACACGAAAGGCCGCGTCGAACCTTTCCTGGATCAGGTCGACCCGCTGGCTGGTGATGTGCATTTCCAGATGGACATCGGGATAAAGCGTCAGAAACCGGGCGAAGACGTCGGTGCCGAGATAGCGGGCCAGGCCCGGCGGGCAACTGACGCGCAGATTGCCACTAACCTGCGACCGCGAGCGCGCGGCGATCGCCTCGGCCGCGTCGATGCTCTCGGCAATCGTCTCGCACTGGCGATAGATTTCGCGGCCGACATCGGTCACGCGCAGGTTGCGCGTCGATCGCTCGATCAGGCGGATACCCAACGCCTGTTCCAGCCGCGCAACCCTGCGGCTGAGCTTCGCCTTGCGTTCACCGGTGGCTCGCTCAGCCGCGCTGAAACCGCCATGGCGCACGACCTGGGCAAAGCTGCGCAAATCATCCAGATCCATTGCCATTGCAGCGCCCGGTCCGCTCTCCTGCCTCGTCGGATCGGTGCTACACGCTCCGACCCGGCTGCGCCAGCAAGCCGCGACGTCGACCGTCAACTGGTGCGACCACCCACCATCATCGGCAGGAACAGCAAGGATGCCGCCACCGTCGCAACAAAGGACACCAGCAGATCATCGACCATGCCGTTAATGCCCGTGAACAACAGCGTTTCGACGAACAGGATCAGGAACAACAGCGCCGTCCGGGTCACGACACCGGGATGGGCCAGGTGCAGCGCCCTTAATGCCGAAACCAGCTGCATCGGTTGGTGCGCCACGGCAGCGACGCGATAAGATTCAAGCTGCATGGACCGCCTCCCGCCGGGCATCGCCAGTCATGTAGAGGACCCGCAGCAGATCGCGCTGATCGCGGGAATAGCCGGCCGCTTCGAACGCATCCAGCTCTTCGCCGGTCAGCGGCCGCCCGGTGCGCAAGATGATCGCAGACCGGCGCAATGTTTCCAGTCGCGGGCTGGCCAAGGTGTAGCTTAGCTCCGGCCCGCGCAGGAAGCTGCGCAGACGACTCAATGGCGCGTGGACCGACGGCACCGAACTGGCCGGGTCGGTATCGGCCAGCCAGAGCACCTGGCGCTCCTGCGCGTCGAACGGCTCGAACCCATTGTCGTTGGCCGTATCGGCCCTGCTGATGACGGATAGCTGCATCGCTTCAATCCCACCTGTTGTTACAGGCCATGTAGCGATGCGCCGTTCGGGCTTGTAGCCGGCAAAAAGACGACAGATCGTTTCCAATTCGGAAACAAACTACACCGACGGACAAGGGCGAGGCCACAGCCCCGCCCGCTGCTCAACGTCCGTGGTCGGCGATGATGTCCACCCCGGTCTTGCCGCCGGGTGCGCTGGTAAAGACGATGAAATAGGCGCTGCCATCCCCCTTGCGGGTGCCACCCAGTACATTGTCGCCTTCGACGATGCGATGCTCGGCATCAAAGCCCGCCCGGCGGGCCTGGGTATAATAATAGTCGATCACGCCCTGCTTGGGCACCGGCGTCACGAAACTCGCCGCACGCAGGGTACAGCCATCCTTTTCCGCGCCCGCCGCTTCGGTCAGCTGTGCACCGGGGTAAAGGGTAAAGGGCTCGGGCATACGGCTGGCCCATTGCATGCCATAGACCAGCTTCTTGGCGCATCCGGCATTGCCGCCCCCGCCCAGTTGCGCCTGCTCGCGCGCCAGCGCACCCAGGGTCATGGGCGTCTCCTTGATCGGACCGGTGGTAGGCGCCGGGGCCGTCAGCAGCTTGCCGCCGACCAGCTTGATCGCTTCCGCCTGCGCCTTGCCCGCGTCGCCGGCCAACATGGGGATCGCACCATTGGCTGGCCGGTCGGCGGGGCGCAGTGCATTGCGGTTGGACTGCCCGACCAGCTTGGGATCGACGACGATATCATCGGCCAGCGCGCCCTTGAGCGCCGGATCGGCCGCATTATTGGTCAACCGATCGTCCAGCGCCGCCAGATTGCCGTCCTTCTCGCCCTTGCCGCACGCACTCAATGCCAGCAGCAGGACCATCACACCGACTTGTCTGGAAAACGCCATCGCCCTCACTCCTTCGTAAACAAGCGATGAAGATCAGGGGTTAATTTTCCGTTAGGGAAATTGGTGAATCCCCGTTCTTTTCCATCGCAGGGCCAATATATGCCGGGTGGCATCCTCCCTTTGTCTTGTTCCGGGACAGCAAAGCCGCCATCAGTCGGACTATGCTCAACCTTCTGTCAGCCCTGATCGGTCTTGTCACCCTTGTCCTGATGATCCCGGCGGTATTTCCGCTGCTGGGCGCGCTCAACTGGCTGCTGGTGCCGCTTGCCCTGTTCGGTGCCTTCATCGGCCTGATGTCGTCGAAGAAGGGCGGGCAGAATTTCTGCCTGATCGTCGCCGCCTTCGGCGCGCTGCGACTGTTCCTGGGCGGCGGCATCCTGTGAACGTCACCGGCGAAAGCGCGGACGCTGCATTGCGCAAGGGGTTGATGGCGGCTGTCGGCGCCTATGGCGTCTGGGGTCTGTTGCCGCTCTTCTTCCGCCTGCTTCACCATGTCGATCCGATCGAGATCGTGACCCAGCGCGTGATCTGGTCGGTCATATTGATCCTGGTCCTGCTGGCCGCGCGCAAAGGCCTTGCCCCCTTTGCCTCGGCACTGTGCAATCCACGGCTGATCCTGCCGCTGATGGCGTCGGCCGTGATGATCGCGATCAACTGGCTGGTCTATGTCTGGGCGGTCAATGACGGCCATGTCATCGCCTGTAGCCTGGGCTATTTCCTCAACCCACTGGTCAATGTCGCACTCGGTGTGCTGGTGCTCAAGGAAAGACTGCGGCGCGGGCAGATGATGGCCATCGCGATCGCCGCCGTCGGCGTCGCCATCCTCGCCGCCGCTGCGCTTACCACCTTGTGGATCAGCCTGGCGCTGGCGATCAGCTTCGCTTTCTATGGCCTGATCCGCAAGTTGACGCCAGTTCCGCCGATGACCGGCCTGGGCGTCGAAACCCTGCTCCTGGTTGCGCCGGCGATCGGCTATCTTTTCTGGCTGTCTGGCCATGGCGGCATCAGCTTTGGCCAGGATGTGACCACCACCGGCCTGCTGATCCTGGCCGGCGGCATCACCACCGTGCCGCTGGTGCTGTTCGCCACAGCCGCCCAGCGCCTGCCGCTGGCGACGCTGGGGCTGCTGCAATATCTGGCGCCGACGCTGCAATTCCTGTGCGGCGTGCTCCTGTTGGGCGAGACGCTGAGCCAGGGCCAGATGCTGAGCTTTGGCCTGATCTGGCTGGGTCTGATCCTGTTCGCCAGCGACAGCTATGCCGCCGCCCGCCGCAACCGGCTGGCGACGGCCTGATCCCGATCAGTTGAACTCGGTCGCCTCGAACCGGACCGGTTCGCCGACGGCCTGATTGGCCAGATTGTCTTCCCACATCACGCGGTTGCCGCGGATGATGGTGCCGATCGCCTTGCCGGTGAGGTCCATGCCATCGAACGGCGACCAGTCGCAGCGCGAGGCGAGCCAGTCCTTGCCGACCGTCCACTTCTTCTTGAGGTCGACCACGGTGAAGTCGGCATCATAGCCGAGCGCAATGCGGCCCTTGCAGGTCAGGCCAAACACGCGCTGCGGCCCCGACGAGGTCAGTTCGATGAAGCGGCGCAGCGTCAGCCGCCCCTCCGCCACATGGTTGAGCAGCAACGGCACCAAAGTCTGCACGCCCGGCATGCCGCTGGGCGAGGCAGGATAGGTCTTGGCCTTTTCCTCGATCGTGTGCGGCGCATGGTCGCTGCCCAGCACGTCCGGCACGCCCTGGTTGAGCCAGAACCACAGGCCATCGCGATGCGCCGCGCTGCGGATCGGCGGGTTCATCTGGGCATAGGTGCCCAGGCGCGGATAGGCGTCCTCCCCGGCAAGCGTCAGATGCTGCGGCGTGACTTCGCAGGTCGCGACATCCTTGTTCTGGCCGATATATTCCAGCTCCGCCGGGGTGGTGACGTGCAGGATATGGATGCGGCGACGCGCCTTGCGGGCCAGCGCGATGATCCGCTTCGTCGCGATCATCGCGCTTTCATCGTCGCGCCAGACCGGGTGGGAGGACGGATCGCCCTCGACCCGATAATCCTTGCGCGCGTTCATGCGCGTCTCGTCCTCGGCATGGATGGCGACGCGGCGGGTGCCCGACGCCAGCACGCGGGCCAGCGCATTGTCATCATCCACCAGCAGGCTGCCGGTCGATGCGCCCATGAAGATCTTGACGCCCGACGTGCCGGGAATCCGCTCCAGTTCCTTCAACTGCTCGGCATTTTCCGCCGTCGCGCCGACATAGAAGGCATGGTCGCACCACATGCGATGATGCGCGCGCTTCAGCTTGTCATGCACCCGCTCGGCAGTGTCGGTATTGGGATTGGTGTTGGGCATTTCGAACACGGCGGTGACGCCGCCCAGCACCGCGGCGCGGCTGCCCGATTCCAGATCCTCCTTATATTCCAGCCCCGGCTCGCGAAAATGCACCTGGCTGTCGATGCAGCCGGGCAGCACGTCGAGGCCGGTGCAGTCGATCACTTCGCCCGCATCGCCCAGGCTGGTGCCGATGGCGACGATCTTGCCGCCGCGCACGCCCACATCCACCTGCTCCGCGCCGCCCGGCGTATGGACGGTGCCGTTCTTGAGGATCATGTCGAAGGTCTGGGTCATGGCGATATTCCTGTCTGCTGTTCGCGCGAACCGCTTGGCGAAGTCGTGCCGCCGTCCTACCTAAAGCCGATGATCGATACCACCCTTACCGACCGCGCGGTGCTGCGCATTTCCGGCGAAGAGGCACGTCCCTTCCTGCAGGGGCTGCTGACCCGCGATGTGCTGACGCTCAAAGACGGCGAAGCGCGCTGGACCGCGCTGCTGACGCCACAGGGCAAGGCGTTGTTCGACTTCATCCTGTGGGGTGACGGCGAAGATGTCCTGATCGATTGCGAGGCGGCGCAGGCCGATGCGCTGGCGAAGCGGCTGACCCTCTATCGGCTGCGACGCAAGGTGGTGATTGCCCGCGACGAGTCGCTGGCGGTGCATTGGGCGATCGATGCCGCCGACAAACCCCGCGACCCGCGCCTGCCTGAACTGGGCGCGCGCTGGCTGGCGCCGGCCACCGATGGCGACGCCTCCGCCGCGTTCCGCGCGCATCGGCTGTCGCTCGGTGTGTTCGAGGGCGCGGCGGAACTGGGGCAGGACCAGACGCTGTGGCTGGAAACCAATGCCGAGGAACTGCACGGCGTCGATTATGACAAGGGCTGCTATGTCGGGCAGGAGAATACCGCGCGCATGCATTATCGCAACAAGGTGAACCGGCGGCTGGTCGCGGTGCCGCTGGAGCAGGCCGACGAGAAGCGCCAGCGCGCCGCGCTGCCCGACCTCAAGCTGTCGATCGAACTGCAGCGGGTCGAGGCGATCGATCCCGCCACCCTACCCCCCTGGCTCGCCACCGCGATCGCCGCGCAGGCCGCCGAATGAGGCAAGGGCTGCTGGCGCTTGCCTACGCCCTCACCCTGACCATGCCGGCCCGGGCGGAAACGCCCTGGACTTTGGTCAAGGCCTATCCGCATGACCCGGCGGCCTTTACCGAGGGCCTCTTCTACCTCGACGGCGCGCTTTATGAGAGCACCGGCCTGGAGGGCCAGTCGGAGATTCGCAAGGTCGCGCTCAAGACCGGCAAGGTCGAGCAGCGCCGCGTGGTCGAGCAGCCCTATTTCGGCGAGGGCATCGTCAACTGGAGCGACAAGCTGGTCAGCCTGACCTGGCGCCACCGCCAGGGCTTCGTCTGGAAGCTGGACGATTTCTCGCCCGTCTCGACCTTCCGCTATGAAGGCGAAGGCTGGGGCCTGACCCAGGATGGCCGGTCGATCATCATGAGCGACGGCAGCGCGCAACTGCGCTTCCTCGATCCCGAGACGCTGAGCGAACAGCGCCGCATCACCGTCACCTGGAACGGCCGGGCGGTCGATCGCCTGAACGAGCTGGAATGGGTCAAAGGCGAGATCTGGGCCAATGTCTGGTACGATACCAAGATCGCCCGGATCGACCCGCGCAGCGGCGGCGTGATCGACTGGATCGACGTCGCTCCCCTCCGCAAGCAGGCCGGCGTCACCGACAGCGAAGCCGTCGCCAACGGCATTGCCTATGACGCCAGGACCGACCGCGTCTTCATCACCGGCAAGAACTGGCCAAAGCTGTTCGAGATCAAGGTCGGGAAGTAGGGCGACGATCCCGCCTTAAAGCCCTCTCCCGCACGCGGGAGAGGGTTGGGTGAGGGTCTTCTTCTTTTCCTTTACCCCGCCCGAGCAGCAAGCAATTCCAGCCTGATCCGCTCCACCACACCGTCGAAATTTTCGACCACATCATGATTCCAGAACCGGTGGATCACATAGCCCGCCGATTGCAGTTGCGCCGTGCGCGACGCATCTGTTCGCTCATCATGCTGCCCGCCATCGATTTCGACGATGAAGCGACATTCGGCGCAGAGGAAATCGATCACGAACGGCCCGACCGTCGCCTGGCGCCGGAACTTGAAGCCTTCAAGCTGGCGATTGCGCAGGACGGCCCATAGCCGTTGCTCACATTCGGTTGCGTTGCGCCGCAGACGTGCGGCGTTGGGACTGGTCGGGCCGATGCTGGGCATCGGCAAAACCTAACATGAGGGCAGTTTTAGAAAAGCCCTCACCCAACCCTCTCCCGTAAACGGGAGAGGGCTTATAGGCGTCGCCCTCATGTTTATCGCTTCCAGCGCGCCCAGATGGCGGTGGGGAGCAGCAGGCCGCGCGCTTCCTCGCGCACGGTCAGTTCACCCGCCTCGACCTCGCCGGGCAGGTCGGCAAAGGCCTGGCGCAGCAATTCGCCGATCGCCAGCGCCGACATGCGCACCGCATAGACGGTGAGGAACAGGAAGCGGCTGTCGGCATCGAGCAACTGGCGGCAATTGGCGATGAGACCGGGCAGATCCTCCTCCAGCCGCCACACTTCGCCGTCGGGGCCGCGGCCATATTTGGGCGGGTCGAGCAATATGCCGTCATAGCGGCGGCCGCGCCGCACTTCGCGCGCGACGAACTTGGCCGCATCCTCGACGATCCAGCGGATCGGCCGATCACCCATGCCCGACAGGTCGGCATTGGCCCGCGCCTGCGCCACCGATTTCTTCGACGCATCGACATGGACCATCCGCGCGCCGGCCGCCGACATGCCGAGCGTGCCGACGCCGGTATAGCCGAACAGGTTCATGACCTCGGCCTCGGGCTTGTCGGCCGTGCTGGTCCGCATGAAATCCCACACCGGCGCCATGTCGGGGAAGAAGCCGAGATGACGGAAGGGGGTGCAGCTCGACTGGAAGGTCACTTCCTTCCAGTGCAGCGGCCAGCCCTCGGCGGGGACCGGCTTGTCATAATACCAGCGGCCGCCGCCATCCTCGTCAGAGCCGGGGATGAATTCGCCGTCGGCGCGCCAGTCTTCGGTCGCCGGCGCCCACATCGCCTGCGGTTCAGGGCGGATGAAGCGGAAACGGCCATAGCGTTCGAGCTTGCGGCCATTGCCCGAGTCGATCAGGCCATAGTCGGACCAGGGTTCGCCGATGAGAGTCTTGAGTTCCATGGGGGCCTCATCGTCTCTTGCGCCGCTCCTGTCGAGAGGGGATCAGCCGCGCGGCGTCGCCCGTTCCGCGACATAGGCGGTCACCGCCTCGAACGTGCCGGGCAGCTTGGCATAGCTTTCCTCGCGCGCGAACAGGTCGCCAACCCGCGCAGGCAGCGGCGGCCGGGTGCCGGTCGCCCGCTCGACCGCGTCGCGGAACTTGGCAGCATGGGCGGTGGCCAGCGTCACCACCGGGATCGACGGATCGAGGTCGACATCGCGCGCGGCGGCCAGGCCAATGGCGCTGTGCGGATCGATGATCTGACCGGCGGCGTCAAACGCCCAGCGCATTGCCATGGTCATGCCGTCGGCATCGATCCGGGCGGAGGTGAACAGGTTTGCCGCGCCTTCGCGCTGCGCATTGGTGAGGCGCATCGCCCGGTTCGCCTCGAAACCCTGCATCTGCTGGGCGAGCGCAACGCCGTCACGGCCGCCGGCATCGAACAGCAGCCGCTCGAAATTGGAGCTGACCTGAATGTCCATGCTGGGCGTCGCGGTCGGCACGACCTGGCCCTGACTATAGTCGCCCTCCGACAAGGCGCGGTGCAATATGTCGTTGACGTTGGTCGCAACGATCAGCTTGGCGACCGGCAGGCCCATTTTCGACGCGACATAGCCGGCGAAGACATCGCCGAAATTGCCGGTCGGTACCGAGAAGGCGACCGGGCGTTCGGGCGCGCCCAGGCGCACGGCGGCGTAGAAATAATAGACGACCTGCGCCATCAGCCGCGCCCAGTTGATGCTGTTCACCGCCGACAGGTTGAAACGCGCCTTAAAGTCGGCGTCGTTGAACATGCGCTTCACCAGCGCCTGCGCATCGTCGAAGCTGCCGTCGATCGCGATGTTATAGACATTGGGCGCCAGCACCGTGGTCATCTGGCGACGCTGCACGTCGGACACGCGGCCCTCGGGATGCAGCATGAAGATGTCGACCTTCTCGCGGCCAGCGACCGCGTCGATCGCGGCCGATCCGGTGTCGCCCGAAGTGGCGCCGACGATGGTCAGATGGTCGTCGCGGCGCGACAGGAAACGCTCGAACAACTGGCCCAGCAGCTGGAGTGCGACATCCTTGAACGCCAGCGTGGGGCCATGGAACAATTCCAGCATCCAGTGGCGATGGTCGAGCTGGACCAGCGGCGTCACCGCGTCATGGCTGAACCGGCCATAGGCGGCGGTGCACAGCTCGCGCAGCTCCTCTTCGCTCAGCGATCCGGCGACAAACGGCGCCATGACCCGCACCGCGGTTTCGACATAGGAGAGGCCGGCAAGGGCGCGAATGTCGGCAGCGGAAAATTGCGGCCAGCTCTCCGGCACGTACAGGCCACCGTCGGACGCCAGGCCCGCCAGCGTGACATCTTCAAAACCGAGCGCCGGTGCGCTGCCCCTGGTGCTGACATATTGCATAATGGGAAAGCGCGGTAGCGACGCGGGCGCGCCGGGGCAAGTCTTTACGAAGGCCTTGGCGGCTCCGCATTGCGCCGACGCAGGACAAGCAGATAGATTATTGCTGCCAGCGCGGCAAAAATGAACCATTGCACCGCATAGGCGAGATGATTGTTGGGCACGTCGGCGGTGCTGGGCGGTGCCATGGGTTTCAGGCCCGGCGGTGCTGTGCGCGCAACCAGCATCGGCCGCAGCGGCATGGTCTTGCCACCGGCGCGCGCGATCAGCGAGCGATGATCGGGTTCCTGCGAGATCCAGCCCTCGACCTGTCCACCGGTCCAGGCCGGCTTGTCATCCGGCTTCTGGCCGACGCCGACCGCGACCAACGCGCCCGGACCTTCCGCGCCGGTCGTGCATTGGGCGATATGGCGATAGCCGGTCGATCCATCGGCGGCGCGCCCGGCCTCCACCTGCCAGCCGACGACGCGCAGGCAATGGACCGAGGACGGGCGGAACAGCAGTTCGTCGGGCACCGGCGGCATTTTGGGGAAGGCGACGGCCGGGCGCGACACGTTGGTCGCCGCCAGCGCCAGCATCATTTCCTTCTCGCCCCGCCGCTGCAACTGCCAGATGCCAAGCGCGATCATGACAGCGATCGCGACACATACAAGGATGGTCGGCAAGATCGGGATGCGCCGCCCGTTCATTCGCTGTCCTTCTCCACGATCCGGCCTTCCCGCGCATTTTTGCGATATTCCACCGTCAGCAGCGCCCCCTTGGCGACACGCAGGCTGCCGACCACGGCACCGGCGGTCAGCGGCGTCCAGAGCAGCAGGTGCAGCCATAGCGGAGGATGGACGGTCAGTTCCAGTGTCAGCGCCAGCGCGACCATGATCGCGCCGATAATGAGCGTCAGGAAAGCCGCCGGCCCGTCACCGACATTATATTGGCCATAATCCAGCCCGCACTGGCGGCAGCGCGACGCAAAACGCACCGGCCCGTCGAACAGGGTCGGTGCGCTGCAACGCGGGCAAAGGCCGCAGGCGGAGGCGACGAGCAGGTCGATGCCTGTCGCTTTCGCTGTCATCTTACCCCGGTCAGCCGCCGTGGACCGGCGCGCCCCAACCACCCCAGACATAGATGGCGGCGAACAGGAACAGCCATACCACGTCGACGAAATGCCAGTACCAGGCCGCCGCCTCGAAACCGAAATGCTGGCGCGGGGTGAAGTCCCCCTTATAGGCGCGAACCAGGTTCACGATCAGGAAGATGGTGCCAATGATGACGTGGAAGCCGTGGAAGCCGGTCGCCATGTAGAAGGCCGAGCTATAGGGCGACCCGCCGAACGGGAAGGGTGCATGGGCATATTCATAGGCCTGGATCGACGAGAAGAGCAGGCCCAGGATCACGGTGCACCACAGGCCCTTCTTCAGCCCCTCACGGTCGCCATGGATCAGCGCATGGTGCGCCCAGGTGACGGTGGTACCCGAGCAGAGCAGGATCAGCGTATTGAGCAGTGGCAGCTCGAACGCGTTCATCACCTCGATGCCCTTGGAGGGGAACATTCCCTCGATCGGCGCGAGTTGGCTGGGGAAGAGCGAGAAGTCGAAGAAGGCCCAGAACCAGCCGACGAAGAACATGACTTCGGACGCGATGAACAGGATCATGCCATAGCGCAGATGCAGCTGGACCACCGGCGTGTGATCGCCGGCATGCGCCTCGGCAATCACATTGCTCCACCAACTGAACATGGTGAAGAGAACCCCGGCCACGCCGATCAGGAAGATCCAGCCACCACCGGCAGGCATCGCGTCGGGATGCATCCACATGATCGCTCCCAGCGCCATCACCAGTGCCGACATCGAACCGAACAGCGGCCAGATGCTGGGCGGAAGGATATGATAATCGTGGTTCTTGGCGCCTGCCATGATGCTCTCTCTTCCCTGTCTTATCGCGTTTATTGTTGCATGCTTAGCTTGGCTGCTTCCCCTGCTCAACAGGGTAGAAGGTGTAGCTGAGCGTAATCTGTTGCGTGTCCTTGTTGTCGGGATCCTGCAAAATCTTGGGATCGACATAATAGATCACCGGCATCCGCACTTCCTCGCCGGGCTGCAGCGTCTGCTGGGTGAAGCAGAAACACTGGATCTTGGTGAAATAAGCGCCCGCCTGGGTCGGCGTGACGTTGAAGCTCGCCGTGCCGGTCACCGGCTTGTCGGACAGGTTCTTGGCAATGAAAATCGCCATGTCGCGGGCGCCGATCGTCACCGTGTCGGTCGGATGTTCCGGCCGGAACTGCCAGGGCATGCCGGGCTGGACATTGGAATCGAAGCGGATCGACATGGTCCGCCCGGCGACTGGCGTCAGCTTGACGTCGGCTGCAGCACGTTGGGTCGTGCCACCGAAACCGGTCGCCTGACAGAAGATGCGATAGAGCGGAACCGACGCAAAGCCCAGGCCAAGCATCGCCAGACCGATCACTGCCATCGCCACCAGCGTCCACTGATTGCGACGGGCGCGATCGAAGGGAGACGGCGGCAGCGTCGCCATCAATGGCCGCCGCTGATCTTCGCGATCGTGATCGCGTAGAAGAGGATGACCAGTCCGGCAAGCAGCAGGCCGGTCACGATCGCCCGCGATTTCTGCCGCGCGCGCACCTGATCCTGATCCGGCCCCTTTTCTTCTGGCGTCATGCCAGCAACCAGCGGTCGACGACCACTGCCCCGAACAGCAGGAAGAGATAGAGGATCGAATATTTGAACAGCCGCTTTTCCGGCGCCATCCGGGCCGGATCGCTCTCACGCCGGCGATAGACCTGGAATGCCATGACGGCGAACAGCGCGGTGCCCAGCAGCGCAGTCGTGCCATAAATAGCCCCCGTCAGATGCAACAGCACCGGGGCCAGCGCGGCGGCGGCCATGATCGCGGTATAGAAGCAGATCTGGCGCCGGGTCGCGACCTCGCCCGAAACGACGGGCAGCATCGGGATACCGGCAGCGGCATAATCGGTCTTCACGAACAGCGCGAGCGCCCAGAAATGGGGTGGCGTCCAGAAGAAGATGAGCATGAACAGCGCCACCGGCAATGCGCTGATGTCGCCCGTCACCGCCGCCCAGCCGATCACCGGGGGGAAAGCCCCGGCTGCGCCGCCGATGACGATATTCTGCGCCGTCCGGGGCTTCAGCCAGATGGTGTAGATGAAAACATAGAAGAGGATCGAGACGGCGAGCACGGCTGCGGCCAGCCAGTTGGTCGCCATGCCCATCAGGATTACCGAGAAGAAGGACAGGCCGACGCCGAAATGCAGCGCCGTCTGCCGCTCCATCCGTCCGGCGGGCAGCGGCCGGTTGGCCGTGCGCTTCATCTTGGCGTCGATATCCGCTTCCCACCACTGGTTGAGCGCGGCGGCAGCGCCAGCACCCAACGCAATGCACAGGATCGCGGTAAAGCCCAGCACCGGATGGATATGACCGGGGGCGGCAAGCAGCCCGCACAGGCCGGTGAAGACGACCAGCGTCATCACCCGCGGCTTGGTCAGCGCGACGAAATCGCGCCAATGGGCAGGCAATGCGGGCACGACGGCCCCGGGCGTAAGCGGCGAACTGGCCATAATCTCCTCTTCGAGTCAGCCGGCGCCCCATACAGGCCCCGACCGATTCCGGCAAATGGACAGACGGTCCTACCCCCTGCCCCGCCTGAGAACGGCGCGCCCGGTGCGAACCGGGCGCCCGTCATGGCTATCAGTCGATGACCGGCAGGGTCTCGAACTGGTGATAGGGCGGCGGGCTGGTCAGCGTCCATTCCAGCGTCGTCGCGCCTTCGCCCCAGGGATTGCCGACCGCCTTCTTGCCGGCCGCCAGCGACCAGATCAGGTTGATGAAGAAGATCAGCATACCCGCTGCCATGATCTCATAGCCGTGGCTGGCGATCTTGTTCCAATAGGCGAAGGCTTCGGGATAATCAGGATAGCGGCGCGGCATGCCCGACAGACCCAGGAAGTGCATCGGGAAGAACAGCACGTTCACGCCCACGAAGAATACCCAGAAGTGCAGGTGGCCCAGGAATTCGTTGTACATCTTGCCCGACATTTTCGGGAACCAATAGTAGAAGCCGGCGAACAGGCCGAACACCGCGCCCAGCGACAGCACATAATGGAAGTGCGCCACGACATAATAGGTGTCGTGCAGCACGTCATCGACACCGCCATTGGCCAGCACGACGCCGGTCACGCCGCCTACGGTGAACAGGAAGATGAAGCCGAGCGCCCACATCATCGGAGTCTTGTAGCTGATCGAGCCACCCCAGATGGTGGCGATCCACGAGAAGATCTTGATGCCGGTCGGCACCGCGATGACCATCGTCGCGGCGGTGAAATACATCTTCACATTCACCGACATGCCGGTGGTGAACATGTGGTGCGCCCAGACGACGAAGCCGACCACGCCGATCGCGACCATGGCATAGGCCATGCCGAGATAGCCGAACACCGGCTTTTTCGAGAAGGTCGACACGATCTGACTGACGATGCCGAAGCCCGGCAGGATCATGATATAAACTTCGGGATGACCGAAGAACCAGAAGAGATGCTGGTAGAGTTCGGGATCGCCACCGCCGGCGGCATCATAGAAGGTCGTGCCGAAATTGCGGTCGGTCAGCAGCATGGTGATGGCGGCTGCCAGGACCGGCAGCGCCAGCAGCAGCAGGAAGGCGGTAACCAGCACCGACCAGACGAACAGCGGCATCTTGTGCAGGGTCATGCCCGGCGCACGCATGTTCAAGATGGTGGTGATGAAGTTGATCGCGCCCAGGATCGAGCTGGCGCCCGCGATATGCAGCGACAGGATCGCCATGTCGACGGCCGGCCCGGCCGAACCGCTGGTCGACAGCGGCGCATAGACGGTCCAGCCGGTGCCCGCACCATTGCCGGTGCCGCCGGGCACGAAGGTGCTCCCGAGCAGCAGGGCGAAGGCGGGGATCAGCAGCCAGAACGAGATATTGTTCATGCGCGGGAAGGCCATGTCCGGCGCGCCGATCATGATCGGCACGAACCAGTTGCCGAAGCCGCCGATCATCGCGGGCATCACCATGAAGAAGACCATGATCAGACCATGGGCGGTGATCAGCACGTTCCAAAGATGATAGGCTTGGTCCAGCGTCGCCGCGGGACCGTCGCTCCACTGTGCCCAGAGATGCAGATACTGGATGCCCGGCTGCGCCAGTTCGGCGCGCATCAGGCCCGAAATGCCACCGCCGATGATACCGGCGATGATCGCGAAGATCAGATAGAGGGTGCCGATGTCCTTGTGATTGGTGGACATGAACCAGCGCTGGAAGAAGGCCGGCTTGTGATCGGCGTCATGATGATCATGGGCGTGATCGCCATGATGATCGCCATGATGATCGGCTGTGATGGTGGTCATGACGTTCCTACCCCTCGATCAAATCTTTTTATCGGCCGTGGCGGGCGCGGCGTCAGCCGTCTTCTCCGCCGCAGCCCCCTGCAGCTTGCCGCCCTGCGAGAGCACCCACTGGTCGAACTGCGCCGGCGGCAGCGCCTCGATCGCGATCGGCATGAAGCCATGGCGCGCGCCGCACAGTTCCGAACATTGGCCATAATAGACGCCCGGCTTCTCGATGGTGAAGCTCTTCTCGTTAAGGCGTCCCGGAACGGCATCCATCTTCACCCAGAGCGAAGGCACCGCGAAGCTGTGAATGACGTCCGCGCCGGTGATGATCAGCTTGATCGGACGGCCGACCGGCAGCACCAGCCGATTGTCGGGCGACAGCAGATAGGGCTCGCCATTGGCGGCCGCCTGTTCCTTGGTCTGCATGTTCGACACGAATTCGGGAATGCCGGCGTCGGGATATTCATAACCCCAATACCATTGATAGCCGGTGACCTTGACCGTCAGCGCATCCTTGGGCGCGGGCTTATACTGGTCCGCCAGCAGGCCGATCGAGGGAATCGCGATCACCAGCAGGATAAGGACCGGCACCAGCGTCCAGATCACCTCGATCAGGGTGTTGTGCGACGTTTTCGACGGTACGGGGTTGGCGCTCGCGCGGAATTTCCACATCGCATAGAGCATCAGGAGCAGCACGAAAATGGAGATCGCGAAGATCAGCGGCAGCAGCATCTTGTCGTGCAGCCAGCGAGCGGTGTGGCCGGTGGAGGTAAATTGTTCCTGCAGCGTATATTCGCCAGGCTTGGGCATGCCGATGCCTTCGGTCGGCTTCATCCGCGGCGGCGCGGCGACCTTGGCCGCCGGGGCCGTTTCCGCGGCGGCGGGGGCGGCGGCGTTGGCGGGCGATTCGGCCGGAGCGGCGCCATTGTCTGCCGTCACGGCGGCAGCGGCATTATCCTGTGCCAGAGCAGGACCACTCATCGCCGTCGCTGGAGCCAATGCCAGCAAGCCGGCTAGAACGAGCGATTTCACCTTTTTCATAGCCTCATCTACCCCTAACCCCTTGTTGCCGCTGCAACGATCAACGTCCGCTTGTCGCGCCGTTCCCGCCCGTTCGATCTGTCGCGGCTTATAGGCATGGATTTTTCGTGCCTCAACCCATGATGGACCAGATTTTCTTCCTAGTTGCAACGCCCCCCGCTCCCGCCTATCTCGCTCTCCGCGCGCGAAAGCGCGATCATGGGCTTGTCATGCCCATGGGGTAGATGGGTTGGGGGATCGATTCCCCCCACAGCGCGTAATTGGAACAGGGTGGAATGACCGACGAAGAAGTATTGGCAGAATTTCGGGCAGCAGGTGCGCTGCTCGAAGGACATTTCATCCTGTCGTCGGGCCGCCGCAGCGCCAATTATCTCCAGTGCGCCCGCGTGCTGATGAATGCCGAGCGCGCTGGCAAGCTCGCCCGCGCAACCGTGCAGCAGTTGCCCCGCGAACTGCGCCAGGACATCGACCTGGTCGTCTCGCCGGCGATGGGTGGCCTGATCATCGGCCATGAAGTCGGCCGCGCGCTGGACAAGGATGCGGTGTTCCTGGAACGACCCGAGGGCGTGTTCGAGCTGCGTCGCGGCTTCAGCATATCGCCGGGGCAGAAAGTCCTCATGGTCGAAGACGTCGTCACCACCGGCCTGTCCTCGCGCCAGGCGATCGAAGCGGTCGAGAAGGAAGGCGGCATCGTCGTCGCGGAAGTCGCCTTGGTCGATCGTTCGGCCGGCGAAGTGGACCTGGGCGTCCCCTTCTTCCCGTTGGTGAGCATCAATTTCCCGGTCTATGATGCCGACGCATTGCCGCCCGAACTGGAAGCGGTGCCGGCAATCAAACCGGGCAGCCGGAAGGCCTGATCCCATGACCTCCCCCGTACCGCTGCGCCTGGGTGTCAACATCGATCATGTTGCGACCATCCGCAACGCGCGCGGGGGCGAACATCCCGATCCGGTCAAGGCCGCATTGCTTGCGGTGAAGGCCGGCGCCGACGGCATCACGGCCCATCTGCGCGAAGACCGTCGCCATATCCGCGATGCGGACATCGCGACATTGATGGCGGCCCTCAACGTCCCCCTGAACCTGGAAATGGCGGCAACGCAGGAGATGCTGGACATCGCGCTGCGGCATAGTCCACACGCTGCCTGCATCGTCCCGGAAAAGCGGGAGGAACGCACAACCGAGGGCGGCCTCAATGCGGCCGGCCAGTTCGATATGCTACGCCCGATCGTCGGCGCCCTGAATGACGCCGGCATTCGTGTCAGCCTGTTCATCGAGGCGGACGCTGCCCAGATCGACGCCGCGATCCAGCTTGGCGCGCCCGTGATCGAATTTCACACCGGCGCCTATGCCCATCTGACCGGCGAGGCCCGCGCGGTCGAGCTGCGCCGCATTGCCGACGCCGCCGCGCTCGCCGCCAAGAACGGCATCGAGCCGCATGCCGGCCATGGCCTGACCTTCGACAATGTCGCGCCGATCGCCGCCATCCCGCAGATCGCCGAACTCAATATCGGCCATTTCCTGATCGGCGAGGCGATCTTCGGCGGGCTGGAAGCCAGCATCCGCGAAATGCGCCGCCAGATGGACCTGGCGCGGTGAAGGCAACCAGGGCGTGATCATCGGCCTCGGCTCCGACCTCTGCAATATCGAGCGGATCCAGAATTCGCTTGATCGCTTCGGAGACCGGTTCGTCCAGCGCGTCTTCACCGATGTCGAGCGGGCCAAGGCTGAACGCCGCCCCTTCACCAAGGCGGGCACGCTGGCCAAGCGCTTCGCCGCCAAGGAAGCCTTTTCCAAGGCGGTCGGCACGGGCTTCAAGGCCGGAGTGTTCATGAAGGATATCGGCGTCGTCAACGCGCCTAGCGGCGCCCCCACTTTGGCGCTGACCGGCGGCGCAGCCGAACGGCTGGCGTCGATGGTGCCGGCAGGTTACAAGCCGGTCATTCACCTGACGCTCACGGACGATCATCCATGGGCGCAGGCCTTCGTCATCATCGAGGCGCTGCCGCTTTGAACGGGCCGCCCTCCCCATCCGAGCTTTCCCCATCCATGACGGCAGTCGACATGACCGAAACCGACCCCCTGCCCCCCGCCGCGCCCGAAACTGTAGCCGACAAGAGCGCGGTCAACTGGTGGCATGAGGTGAAGAGCATCGTCCTGCTCATCCTCGCCGTGCTGGCCTTCCACAGTTTCGTCGCCAAGCCCTTCTACATCCCATCGGAATCGATGATGCCGGTGCTGCTGAAGGGCGACCGGCTGGTGGTCAGCAAATTCCCCTATGGCTGGTCCTATGTCAGCCCCAGTTTCCATCCGCTGCCTTTCCTGAAGGGCCGTATCCTGGGTCATCTGCCCGAGCGTGGCGACATTGTTATCGTCAGCCCGCAGAATCGGCGCGAGGATTATATCAAGCGCGTCATCGGCCTGCCCGGCGACATCATCGAGGTGCGCGGCGGCCAGGTGATCCTGAACGGCGTGCCGGTGCCGCAGAAGGTGCTCAAGCCCCTGCGCATCCCGGTCGACGGCAATGCCCCCTGCCCGCCGATGCAGTTCCCCGGCGCGCTGGTGACCGACAAGGCCGGCAAAAGCTGGTGCGAACTGCCGGTGCGGCAGGAAGTGCTCCCCAACGGCAAGACCTATGTCACGATCGACATGGGGCCGAGCGCGCTCGACTGGTATGGCCCGGTCCGCGTGCCCGCCGACCATGTCTTCCTGATGGGCGACAATCGCGACAACAGCGCCGACAGCCGCGCCCCGCTGGAGGAAAATGGCCTGGGCGGCCCGGTGCCGTGGGAAGCCATCGGCGGCCGCGCCGAATTCATCACCTTCAGCCTAGACGGCGATTCGAGCTGGAATCCGATCAGCTGGCTCCATGCCTTCCGCGCCGGCCGCGCCGGGAACAGCCTGCGCCCACAGAGCGTTACCGAAGCGAAATAGTCCATAGTATCTAGCAGGGGGTTCCGGGTTTGAGCGACGCGCAGCAGCATATCGAGCAACCCGGCCCCAGCGAATTGCGCAGCCCGCTGGTCCAGCATGAGATGAAGCGGGCAGGCGTGTGGTTCGCGATGGCGATCGGCATTGCGTTGGTCGTGCTGCTAGCCCAACCGATCATGCTGATCCTGGGTGCACTGGTCTTCACCACCATGATGGACGGCGGCACCCGCCTGCTCGGCCGCGTGCTGCCGATCGGCCGGGGCTGGCGCCTGACGATCGTGCTGCTCGCCGTCGTCGCCTTCCTGGCCTATACCTTCTACCTTACCGGCTCCAGCCTCGCCGCACAGGCACAGGCCATGCGCACGATCGTGGAAGCGCAGGTGGAACGGGTCGGCGGCTGGATGCAGCAACTGGGTATCAGCACGACGCCCGAAGACCTCAAGAGCCTAGCCCAGCAGGCGATGAGCTCCATGGGGCGCGTCACCGCTGCGGTCGGCACCGCCGTCGGCGCCATCACCAGCGGGGTCATGATGCTGGTGCTGGCCATCTTCATTGCGGTCGAACCCAAACTCTATGAACGTGGCGTCGCCTGGATGCTGCCGATGAACAAGCGCGCCCAATTCTATACGGTCGCCGACAAGATGGCCTTCACATTGCGCCGGCTGATGTTCGGGCGGCTGATCGGCATGACCGTGGAGGGCGTGGGCGTATGGCTGCTGCTCTGGGTCGGCGGCGTGCCGATGGCAGGGCTGCTCGGCATTCTCACCGGCCTACTCGCCTTCCTTCCCAATATCGGGGCGATCATCTCGGGCGTGCTGATCATCCTGGTCGGCTTTTCCGGGGGCACCCATACCGGCCTCTATGCCTTTGGCGTCTATATGGCGGTGCAGATCATCGACGGCTATCTGATCGTGCCCATGGTCGCCAAGCGCGCGACCGACCTGGCGCCGGCGCTGGTGCTGGCGGCGCAGATCTTGCTCGGCGCCCTGTTCGGCATCATGGGCCTGTTCCTGGCCGATCCGATCGTCGCCATGATCAAGGTCTATCTGGAAGAACGGTCGAAAGCTCTAGCCGGGCAGACCATCCTGAAAAGCGACGATAAAAGCGACGATTGACGAATGCTTGCCGGAACGTAACGATCGTTCCTGCGCTTCTATCCTAAAAGCGAAAGGAGAGAATGGCATGACCGTGGCGATGGAGCAGCAGAAGAAGCTGCATTTCGAACTGACCAATGTCGGCATGCGGGCTCAGGCGACCGCCGCCGGGATGGTCCAGCTTTGCCGGGAACTGCATCGTGCCGGCATCCTCGACAATGATGCGCTGGAACGGATCAAATCGGCGATCGCCGACGATATCGATGTCGGTGCCCCGAGATCCGTGTCCTGCGCCGAATATCGGCGCGACGTGAAGGCGCGACTCGATCGCCTGTTCACCGGCGAGGAAAGGATTGGCAGCGCCGAAGGACTGGCCTTCCCGCCTTCAGCGTCCGGCGACCAGGCCAGCCTTTGACCGCACAAGAAAAAGGGCCTGGAAACCAGGCCCTTTTCTACTCTCGGATCGATCGGATCAGTTGCCCGGCATGCCCTGCGGGACGGCGCCCTGCGGCATGCCACCCTGCATCTGCTGCATCCGCTGCTGCATCTGCATGATTTCCGCGCGCGACTTGAAGTCGTGCAGCTGGACATCGAACACCAGCACCGAATTGGCCGGGATCGGCCCGGCGGCCTGTTCGCCATAGCCAAGCTGCGGCGGAATCCACAGGCGATATTTGCCGCCCTTCTTCATCTTCTGCAGGCCTTCCGAGAAGCCCGGCACGACGCCGTCGATCGGCATCGGCGTCTGCGGATTCTCGTCGAACACGGTGCCGTCAAGCAGTGTGCCCTTATAGCCCACCAGTGCAACGTCGGCGGTCGTCGGGCTCGGCCCGCTGCCTTCCTCCAGCACCTTGTATTGCAGGCCCGATTCGGTCGTCACCACGCCACTGGCATGGGCGTTCTGCGACAGGAAGGCCGCCGGCGATGCTTCCACGCCCTGCTGCCCGGCCCAGGCCAGCCCGCCGGCCGCCAAAGCGATCGCAGCGACACCGATCCAGAGACGCGTCAGCGACCCCTTGGCAATAGGACGAAGGGGGACAGCCGTCGTGGACATGGGCGAACGCCTCGCAATGAAGTCAGGAAAGTCAGCAGAAGGCCAGGACGACCGCAGACCGGTCGCCCTGGAAACAGCAGTCCTTAACGGACGCCGTCGCGCTCGGCGCGCTTGCGCTCCAGCTTGCGGGCGCGACGGACAGCAGCAGCCTTTTCGCGCGCACGCTTTTCCGAGGGCTTCTCGTAGTGACGACGCAGCTTCATTTCGCGATACACGCCTTCACGCTGCAGCTTCTTCTTGAGCGCGCGGAGGGCCTGGTCGACATTGTTGTCGCGAACGATGATCTGCATAAGTCCGTCAATCTCCAATCGAAAACGGGCGGATCGCCAGGAATGAAACCCTCCCGACGGGCCGACCGAATATAAAAATCCGTGAGTCGCCACAGGTCACCCTGAGGCATGTGGGGCGCGCCCTACCAGCAGAGTCGGGCAAATTCAACCCCTGCAGGGCTTTCCCGCCCTTTCCCTCGACAGAATGCGTCGAGCGGAGGATAGTGGTGTCCATAATATAAAGGAGGATGGCCATGGCAAGTGCCGCCAGACAGCCCGACATGTCGCCCGCCGAATGGGAGGCGCGCCAGCAGCTCGCCGCCTGCTACCGTATCTTCGACCATTTCGGCTGGTCGGAACTGATCTACAATCATATCACCCTGCGCGTGCCCGATGAGGATAATGCCTTCCTCATCAACCCGTTCGGCCTGCTTTACAGTGAAGTCAGGGCGTCCAACCTGGTCAAGATCGACATTGACGGCCATGTGCTGGACGGCAGCCCCTATCCGGTCAATCGCGCCGGCTTCACCCAGCATAGCGTCTTCCACCGGCACCTGCCCGACGCCCATTGCATCATCCACACCCATACGACGGCGGGCATGGCGGTCAGCGCCACGCAGGAGGGGTTGCGGCCGATCAATTTCTACGCCGCCGCCTTTGCCGGCCGGATCGCCTATCATGAATTTGAAGGCGTCACGATCCGGCCGGAGGAAGGGGAAAGGCTGATCGCCAATCTGGGCGCGCGGCGAATCATGATGCTGCGCAACCATGGCACGCTGGTGATGGCCAAGAGCCTGCCCGAAGCCTTCCTGATGCAATGGATGCTCCAGCGCGCCTGCGAGATTCAGGTCGCGGCCTGCGCCGCCGGTACGCCGGTGGAGATCCCGGCCGACGTCATCGCCGTGCATCAGCGCGATCTCGCCGGCGTGCAATTGCCGGTCGGCGTCGGCGTGCCGGATTTCCAGGCGATGGTCCGCCTGATCGACCGCACCGACAAGAGCTGGCGGGACTAGGCGCCCCGCCTTCCCCGCCTCTGTCCGCTTGCCGCGGACGAAGGCGGATCAGCCCTTGCCGAATCCCCCACCGCCGGGCGTCTCGATCACGAAGACGTCGCCCGGTGCCATCTCGGCCGATCCGGTCGCGCCCAGCATCTCGATCCGGCCATCGCCACGCTCGACCCAATTCCGCCCGAGGCCGCCGGGCGCGCCACCCTCCAGCCCGAAGGGCGGCACGCTGCGCCGGTTGGCGAGGATGCCGGCCGTCATATCCTCCAGGAAGCGGATGCGGCGCAGCCCGCCATTGCCGCCATGATGCGCGCCCGTGCCACCCGATCCGGCCCGGATGGAAAATTCCTCCAGCAGCACCGGGAATCGGCTTTCCAATATTTCGGGGTCGGTCAGGCGGCTGTTGGTCATGTGGGTCTGCACTACATCGGCGCCGTCGAAATCCGGCCCGGCGCCCGATCCGCCCGAGATCGTCTCATAATATTGGTGGCGCGCATTGCCGAAGGTGAAGTTGTTCATCGTCCCCTGCGCGCCCGCCATCACGCCCAGCGCGCCAAACAAGGCGTCGGTGACGACCTGGCTGGTCTCGACATTGCCGGCGACCACTGCCGCGGGATAGCGCGGCCGTAGCAGCGATCCCTCCGGCACCACCAAAGTCATGGGCTTGAGGCAACCGTCATTCATCGGCACGGCTTCGTCCACCAGCGTGCGCACGACATAGAGCAGGGCCGCGCGCGCGACCGACAAAGGCGCGTTGAAATTGCCCGGCAGCTGGTCCGACGTGCCGGTGAAATCCACCGTCGCGCCGCGCGCCGCCCGGTCGATCGTCACGCTGACGACCACCTCCGCCCCATTGTCCATCGCATAGCGATAGTGCCCGTCGGACAGGCGATCGATCAGCCGGCGCACCGCTGCCTCGGCCTGATCCTGCACATGGCCCATATAGGCGGCCACGACATCGGCACCATAATCGCCGCTGATCCGCTGCAACTCGGCCGCGCCCTTGGCACAGGCGGCGATCTGGGCGGACAGGTCGGCGATATTCTGGTCGACATTGCGCGAAGGCCAGCGGCCAGAACCCAGCAAGGCGCGCAGATCGCCCTCCAGGAAGCGGCCCTGATCCACCACCAATATATTGTCGAGGACGATGCCCTCTTCCTCGATGCTGCGGCTGTCGGGCGGCATCGAGCCGGGCGAGATGCCGCCAATATCGGCATGATGGCCGCGCGCCGCGACGTAGAAGGCGGGCGCGCCCGCCGTCTCATCGACGAACACCGGCATCACCACCGTCACGTCGGGCAGGTGCGTGCCGCCATCATAGGGGGCGTTGAGCGCATAGACGTCGCCCGGCAGCATGCCGCGCCCATCGATCGCCCGGCCATCGGCGCCGATCCCGCGCCGGCGCATGACCGCGCGGATGCTCTCCCCCATGCTGCCCAGATGAACCGGCATGTGCGGCGCATTGGCGACCAGATTGCCGACCGCGTCGAACAGGGCGCAGGAGAAATCCAGACGCTCGCGAATATTGACCGAGGAGGCGCTGTGCTGGAGCGCAGCACCCATTTCCTCGGCGATCGCCATGAACAGGCCGCCCATCACCTCCAGCCGGACCGGATCGACGGCGGTACCGTCATCGGCGGCGGGCGCCGGGCGCGGCGCATGGCGGGTCAGCACCAGATTGCCGATCACATCGAGCCGCGCGCGCCAGCCCGGCTCGACCACCGTGGTCGACACCGGATCGCTGATCAGCGCCGGGCCATCGACGACGCTGTCCAGCGTCAGTCCGGCCCGGTCGAACACCGGTGCCTGCGCGCGCGCCAGCATCACCTGCGCCAACGGCGCGGCCGCCTGGGTCGCGATGGTCGCCACCTTGCCCATATCCTCGGCGGTCGGCGCGATCGCCTCGACCCGCACCATGTCGACCAGCACCGTGCCGGTGCCGCCATAGCCGAAGCGGGCCTGATATTGTGCCTCGAAATCGGCCAGCATCGCCGCCCGATCACCCAGCATCACGTCGAACAGGCTGTCGGTGCCATCATAGCGCAGCCGCAGCACCGTCTCGCTCCGTTCCGCCTCCGGCAGGTCGGCGCGCGCCTGCGCCGCCAGCTCGGCGATCGCCGCCGCCAGCAGATCGGTGCCCGCATCGTCCAGCGGCAGCGCCAGCGTCCGCTCGCGCACCGCGCGCCGGTCGGCCAGGCCCATGCCATAGGCCGACAGGACGCCGCCCAGCGGATGGATCATCACCCGATCCATGCCCAAGGCATCAGCGACCAGACAGGCATGCTGCCCGCCCGCCCCGCCAAAGCTCGCAAGCGTATAGCGCGCCACATCATGACCGCGCGCGACCGAGATGCGTTTGATCGCATTGGCCATGCTGGCAACAGCAACGGCGATGAAGCCCTGCGCCGCCTCCTGCGCGCTCATCACCCGGCCGGTCTGTGCCTCCACCTGCGCACAGATGTCGGCAAAGCGCGCCTCGACTGCGGCCCGGTCGAGCGCCTGGTCGCCCTTGGGGCCGAACAGGCTGGGGAAGAAATCGGGCTGCACCTTGCCCAGCATGACATTGCAGTCGGTGATGGTCAGCGGCCCGCCGCGCCGGTAGCAGGCCGGTCCCGGCACCGCGCCAGCCGATTCCGGGCCGACGCGAAAACGCCCGTCGACCACCGAACAAATGGAGCCGCCGCCCGCCGCGATGGTATGAATACGCATCATCGGCGCGCGCAGCCGCACGCCCGCCACCCGCGCCTCATTGTCGCGTTCGTAGCTGCCGGCATAATGGGACACATCGGTCGACGTGCCGCCCATGTCGAAACCGATCACCTCACCAAAACCTGCCTGCTCGGCGGTGCGGGCCAGGCCGACGATGCCGCCGGCCGGGCCGGACAATACCGCATCCTTGCCGCGGAACAGGTCGCCCCGCGTCAGCCCGCCATTGGACTGCATGAACAGCATGTCGGCGTCCTCGCCGAGCGCAGCACCCAGCGCGTCGACATAGGCCCGCAGCACCGGCGAGAGATAGGCGTCGGCCAGCACCGTATCGCCCCGCCCGACCAGCTTGATCAGCGGCGCGACCTCATGGCTGACCGAGATCTGGGTAAAGCCGATCTGCCGCGCGATCCGCGCCAGCGCCTGCTCATGGGCAGGATAGCGATAGCCATGCATCAGCACGATCGCGACCGCGCGCAGCCCGGCATCATGGCCGCGCTGCAACGCCGCCTGCGCCGCTGCCTCGTCCAGCGGCGTCAGGATGGTACCATCCTGCATTACCCGCTCGTCCATCTCAACGACATCGGCATGGAGCGGCGGCAGCAGGTCGATCCGCCGCGCGAACAGGTCCGGCCGGTCCTGATAGCCGATGCGGATCGCGTCGCGGAAACCCTTGGTAATCGCCAGCAGCACCGGCTCGCCCTTGCGCTCCAGCAGCGCATTGGTGGCGATGGTCGTGCCGATCCGCAGCGTGCAGGGCGGGATCGGCCCGGCGCCCGCGCCGGTCAGCCGCCGGATCGCCTCGACCGCCGCGTCGGCATAGCGCTCGGGGTCGCTCGACAGCAGCTTGGCGGTGTGAAGAACCCCTTGCGGGTCGCGTGCCACCACATCGGTAAAAGTGCCGCCGCGGTCGATCCAGAATTGCCATTGCATGCCCCGCCTGATGGCCGCGCTACAAGTGGTTGGCAAGCCGCTTGGCGTCCATTGCCACGCTTGCCAACGTATCGCACAATTGCTGACATTATGATGGAACGTAATTGCTATGCGGCGGCAGATACGCCCCGCGCTATAATGGCGCTGCTTTTTCCCATCGCTGCTGTTCTTGCGGTGATATGGGACCTAGGCGCCAAAGGTTTCAGCGTTCGCGAATATCCTGAACTGTTGATTACGGGACACTTATCCTGGTTCAGACAAGGCGTCGGCTGGCTCGCCCTGCTCCTGTGGGTGCTGCGCTATTATCCACCCGCTTGGATTGCATTATGGCATGGTCGATGTCTTGTCACGGCCGACCAATCCACATTCTTCATTGCAGGATCGCCTCCCATCGACCGTGCGCAGATCATATCTGTTCGGTTGCGTCGCGGTCTTCTGAGAAAAGACCTTGAGATAAAAACCGCAGACCGTGCGGTTGCCATTTCCCAAATTTTTCTGCGCACAACATCCGAACTCCCACTAGACACGCTGATGCAGCAAAAATCATGAAGATCGCCTATTTCCAGAAGCTAGCCAGCTTGCGCACCGATGCCTCGGCAGCTTCGCGATCGGGCGTCTCGTTGGCATCGCCATAGCCGAACCAGTCGTCCTGCCCGACCTCCTGCACCACGATCCCGTCGCGCCGGGCCAGCATCGCCAGCTTGTCATGATAGACGCCATAGGTGGCGCCCGCCTGCGGGATGAGCCAGGCAATCTGGCCGCGCACCGGCACGATGCTCTCATCCCGCCACAACGCCCGCGCGCCATAGCCGGTGCAGTTGATGACGGTCTTTTGCTTCAGCCGCGTCACGTCGTTAGGTTCGTGGAGCTCCATTGGCACGATGCGGCCGCCGCCGATCAGGAAATCGTTGGTCAATTGATGGGCGAGGTCGGCGACATTGAAGGTCAGCGAACTGCTGCGCCGCGCCCGCTCGGTGCGGAAGGGATGCGTGCCCGGCGCCAGTTCGACCGATCGCGGCATGATGTCATGCAGTCGATCCTCCAGCCGGATGAAGCGATCGGGCCGCTCCGGCATCACCATCTCGACGGCGGGTGCGACGGCCGGGCCGTCCGACAGCATATAACGGTCGGTCCATTCCACCGGATCGCCCGGCAGACCGAGCAGCCCCTGATAGAAAGCAAAGGATCGCCGTGCCATCACCTCCCAGCGATCGCCAAAGCCGGCATCGACCCCGCCCGCCATCGCGATCCGGGAATCAGGCGACCAGGTGCCGGTTGCCCGCGCCGATCGGACATCGGGAAATTGCTCCTTGGCATAGATGGTCACCTTCGCGCCCGCCCGCTGGGCGGTGAGCGCGGTGGTAAGGCCGATCGCGCCAGCGCCGATCACGGCAATATCCGTCATCCCTTCCGCCAGCGCCAGGCCGACCGCGACTTCGGCCGATCCCCAGGACAAGGACCAGCCGCTGCCGCCATGGCCATAATGATGAACGACCCGCTTGCGCCCGACCGGCTCGATCGCGATGCGCGGGCCGGCCGCGCGGAAGGGCCGCAGGCAGACGGTGATGCGAAAGATGCGGTCGGGCGTCGCGCGGATCGGCTCCAGCCCGGCGAGAGGATCGAACAGGGCGGCCGCATCGGCGCCCGCCGCCAGCGACAAGGCCCCCATGCCACCCAGTCCGTGGGTAAGAAATCGCCGCCTATCCATGGCTTCCGCCTCTCCTTGTGCCGGCCTATTCGTTCCTGCCAACGAAAGAGCCAAGCATATCCTCAACGCATTGAGCCTGAACAGATATAGCGGCTTGCTCACGCCCGGCGATTTCCGCATTAAGCAGCGATGCCAGCCATACGCCCCGAACGTTCCATCGTCATATTGCTGCTGGCATTGATCATCGTCGTCATCGCCGTGAGCGGAACCTTCTGGCTCTATCGCAGCCAGCAAACCGGCATCGGCTGGGTGAACCACACATTGCGTGTGGAAAATCGCCTGTCAGTCATCCTTTCGCGCGTGCAGGCTGCCGAAAGTAGCCAGCGCGGCTATATGTTGACGCGTCAGGAGCCATTTCTGGCCCCGTTCGAGGATTTCAAGGCCGGGTGGCGCGGCGAGATCGCGAGCCTGCGTGTCGACGTGCGCGATAATCCCGTGCAGGTCCAGGCAGTGGACGCGCTGGGCGCTATGCTGGACCGACGGCTGACGCTGATGCAGGGCGGCGTAGATCTCCGGCGACGGGGTGGTGCAGTAGACCCCAACGCTTTTGCGCCCGGCCTGGCCGCCATGGCCCAGATTCGCGCCCAGATCGAACAGATGAAGCTGCGCGAGGAATTGCTGCTGCGTGTCCGCAGCATCGAGGCCAGCCGGCTCAACATCTGGGTGACCGCCAGTCTGGCCGTCAGCGCAGCATTCGTCATCATCCTGGGTATGCTTGCATTGCGAACCGCCCGGCGGCGGATGGAAGAAGCGCTGGAGAGCGAGCGGGCCTTGAGCGAAGCCAATGCGCGCCTGGTCGCGGAAGCCCAGGAACGCCAAGCCGTCGAAGCGCAAGTCCGACAGCTGCAAAAGATGGAATCGATCGGCCAGTTGACTGGCGGGATCGCACATGATTTCAACAATATGCTGGCGATCGTCATCGGGTCGCTCGACATGGTGCGGCGCCGGTTGACCCCCGACACCGATGCCCGAGTAGCGCGCGGCATCGACAATGCGACCGAGGGCGCGCAGCGCGCCGCCCAATTGACCTCCCGGCTACTTGCCTTTTCCCGCCAGCAGCCGCTCGACCCGCAACCGACCGACGTCAACAAGCTGGTCGGTGGCATGTCCGAAATGCTGCGCCGGACGATCGGCGAAACGGTGCGGGTGGAAACCGTGTTGGCCGGCGGCCTCTGGCGCGCCAGCATCGATTCGGGCCAGCTGGAAAGCGCCATCCTCAATCTGTGCGTCAATGCCCGCGACGCGATGCCGGGCGGCGGCCGGCTGACTGTCGAAACCGGCAACGCCCATCTGGACGATGCCTATGCCACCGCCCATGCCGAAGTGCTGGCCGGACAATATGTCATGGTATCGGTGACCGACAGCGGTACCGGTATGCCCGCCGAGGTGGTCGAGCGCGCCTTCGATCCCTTTTTCACCACCAAGGGCGTGGGCAAGGGCACCGGCCTCGGCCTCAGCCAGGTGTTCGGCTTCGTGAAACAGTCGCGCGGCCATGTGAAAATCTATTCCGAACCCGGCCAGGGGACGGTCATCAAAATCTATCTGCCGCGCCACTATGGCGCCGACATGATGGATGCCCCTGCCCGCACCGCACCAGTGGAACTGCCCCGCGCCCGGGGCGAGGAAATTATCCTGGTGGTGGAGGACGAAGAACGGGTCCGCCACATGTCAGTCGATTCCCTGCGCGAACTGGGTTATGTCATCGTCCAGGCGTCGGATGGCGAACAGGCGCTGGCGATGCTGGCAATCCAGCCGCGCATCGACCTGTTGTTCACCGATATCGTCATGCCCGGCATCAATGGTCGCATCCTGGCTGACCGCGCCCGTGAACAACGACCTGACCTCAAGGTCCTCTACACAACAGGCTATACCCGCAACGCCATCGTCCATAACGGCATGCTCGATCCAGGCGTTGCCTTTCTTGCCAAGCCCTTCACATTTGATCAGTTGGCCGCGAAGGTACGACAGGTGCTGGACGAAGGCACGATCTGACCATTTTCGGCCGCTTTGCCTGATCAAGATTATGGACGGCCGCCGCAAAAGAACATATCAGGAACGATATGTCGGCTGTATCCATCCCGCAAAAGCTCGAAATCCTTGCCGATGCCGCCAAATATGATGCGTCCTGCGCCTCGTCCGGCACGACCAAGCGGGATTCGCGCGACGGCAAGGGCATAGGCTCGACCGAAGGCATGGGCATTTGCCATGCCTATGCGCCCGACGGCCGCTGCATCTCGCTGCTGAAAATCCTGCTGACCAACAGCTGCATCTTCGACTGCCATTATTGCATCAATCGCCGGTCGAGCGATGTCCGTCGCGCCCGCTTCACCGCGCGCGAGGTGGTCGATCTCACGCTCAGCTTCTATCGCCGCAACTATATCGAGGGGCTGTTCCTCTCCTCCGGCATCATCCGCTCGTCCGACTATACGATGGAGCAGATGGTCGAGGTCGCCCGCAGCCTGCGCGAGGATCATGAGTTTCGCGGCTATATCCATTTGAAGACCATTCCCGACGCCGATCCGGAACTGCTGCGTCAGGCAGGGCTGCATGCCGACCGGCTGTCGATCAACGTCGAACTGCCGACCGAACCGGGCCTCAAGCGCCTGGCCCCCGAGAAGGACGGCGGCCGGATCGAGGACGCGATGGCGCAGATGCGCAGCCAGATGGACGATATGGGCGACGCCCGCCGCAAATATCGCCACGCCCCGCGCTTTGCCCCGGCCGGCCAGTCGACCCAGATGATCGTCGGCGCCGATGCCGCCGACGATCGCGCCATCATCCAGCGGGCGAGCAGCCTCTATGACCGGCACCAGCTGCGCCGCGTCTATTACAGCGCCTTCTCCCCCATCCCCTCGCCCAGCAGCGTGCTGCCGCTCCAGCGTCCGCCGCTGATGCGCGAACATCGGCTCTACCAGTCGGACTGGATGATGCGCTTCTACGGCTATTCCGCCACGGAGATCGCCGCCGCGACCGACAGGGACAGCGGCTGCCTGCCGCTCGACATCGATCCCAAGCTCGCCTGGGCGTTGCAGCATCGCGCCAGCTTCCCGGTCGACGTCAACCGCGCACCACGCGAACTGCTGCTGCGCGTGCCCGGCCTGGGGGTGAAGGCGGTCGACCGCATCCTTGCCAGCCGCCGCCATCGCCGGCTGCGGCTGGAGGATGTCGCGCGCCTGACCACATCGATCGTCAAGCTGCGCCCCTTCCTCATCACCGCCGACTGGCGCCCGGTCCAGTTGGCCGACCGAGTCGATCTGTCCGCGCAGTTGCGGCGTCCGGCCACGCAGATGGAACTTTTTTAAGGGGAAGCGAGGCAATTTTGCGGTTGATCGCAAGCACGGTTCATGAAACTCTTGTAACACGATCAGCAAGGGGATCGGGACTTTGGCGACACTTTTCGACATTCAGGCCACCGGGCGCAGCGGCACCGGCTTTGCCAAGCGGATCAGCACCCACCTTGCGGCCGCCCTTGTCGTCTTCTGCCTGCTTCAGATCTTCATCGTCGCCAAGATGGGCGGCTCGCTGGTCCTGCACCTCGGCGTCATCATCGCGATCGGCGGTTTCGCCATCGCCGCGCGCGCGCTCGAACATCGCTGGCAGATGCTCGACCATAGCGGCCTGTCCCATGCCGGGCTGCGCCTGCGCTTCCGGCGCGACCTGCTTCAGCTCTGGGCCACCAGCCTGTTGGGCGCGCTGCTCTGGATTCCGGTCGCGATCATCTTCCACGCGCTGTTCGGCTAGGCGCCGGACCCTTTCCGCCCAATTCTCGTTTCCTCCTTCATCGCTTGAAGGAGGATTGCCCGTGGCCGACGCCAATATCTTCGATCGCCTGAAACAGGATCATGACGCCCATCGCCAGCTGTTCGCCAAGATGGCGGAAGCCATGCGCGAAAAGGATGACGAACGACTGGAAAAGCTGTTCGACCAGTTCAAGGTCGAAGTGACCGCCCATGCCGCCGCCGAGGAGGAAACCCTCTACGCCACCATGCTCGCCCAGCCGGACCTGCGCGAGGACGCCCAGCACAGCGTGTCCGAGCATAAGGAAATCGACGATTATCTGGAGGAACTGGACGGCCTCAAATTCAACGGCGACGCCTGGCGCCGCACCTTCGACCAGCTCAAGAAACGCTATCTCCACCATATCGACGAGGAAGAGGAGGAGATGTTCCCGGCCGCGGCCAAGGAACTGAGCAAGGCCAAGGAGCAGGAACTGGCGAAGCTCTTCGCCAAGCGCAAGCCCGCCGAACTGGCCCGCGCCGAGGCGGAGGACTGACCGGACCACCATGTATCGGGTGACGCTGGCGGGGCCAGACGATTTTGAGGGCTGGCGCGACGCCGCCCGCACGCTGGCTCTCGCCACCGGTCCCGCCGACGCCATCCTGTGGGATGTTGCGGGCAGCGCTGCGCCCGACCTGTTCGGCAGCGATGCGACGCCCCTGCCCGCCACCCCGGCGAACGCAGCCTTTCCCGTGCCGCGCGCCTTCGTCGAACTGGCGCGCAGCGCGATCCTGCATCGCGATCCCGCCCGCTTCGCGCTGCTCTACAGCCTGTTGCTGGCGGTGCGTGCTCGGCCGGGCCGGATGGACGACCGCGCTGACCCGCTGCTGCGCCGGGTCGAGGATCTGGCCAAGGCGGTGCGGCGCGATATCCACAAGATGCGCGCCTTCGTCCGCTTCCGCGAACTGGATGAAGGCGACGGCCCGCGCTTCATCGCCTGGTTCGAGCCCGACCATCATATCGTCCGCGCCAATGCCGGCTTCTTCACCCGCCGCTTCGCGTCGATGCGCTGGTCGATCCTCACGCCGGAAATCAGCATCCATTGGGATGGCGAGACATTGACCGAGGGGCCGGGTGCGCAACGCGGCGACGCTCCGGCGGACGATCCCGTCGAGGATGTGTGGAAGGGCTATTATGCCGCCATCTTCAACCCCGCCCGGCTCAAGACCGGGGCGATGCTGTCGGAAATGCCGCGCAAATATTGGCGCAACCTGCCCGAAGCCGCCCTTATCCCCGATCTCGTCGCCAGCGCCCAGGCGCGCGAGGCGGCGATGATCGCCACCGCCCCGCGCCCCGCAGCCCGCACCGGCAATAGCCGCGCCGCCTGGCAGGCACTGCGCGACGAGGCCATGGCCTGCACCCGCTGCCCCTTACACGGGCCAGCCACGCAGACCGTGTTCGGCGAAGGCCCGCTTGACGCACCCCTGCTCTTCATCGGCGAACAGCCCGGCGATCAGGAGGATCTGGCCGGCCGCCCCTTTGTCGGCCCCGCCGGGCAATTGTTCGACGCGGCGCTGGCCGAGGCCGGTGTCGATCGAGCACGCGCCTATGTCACCAACGCCGTCAAGCATTTCAAATATGAACAGCGCGGCAAGCGCCGCATTCACCAGACGCCGGACGTGCCGGAGATCAAGGCCTGCCGCTGGTGGCTGGAGCAGGAACTGGACCTCATCCGCCCGCGCATCATCGTCGCCCTGGGCGCCACCGCCGCCCGCGCCCTGCTGGGGAAGCCGGTAACGATCAGTCAGATGCGCGGCCGCCCGATACCGCTCGATGATGGCGCCGAAGCCTGGATTACCGTCCACCCCAGCTATTTGCTGCGCTTGCCCGATCCCGATCGGCAGGCGCAGGAACAGGCGCGCTTCGTCGCCGATCTGCGACTCGTCGGCGAACGGCTTGCCGTCCGTGCCTGATATAAATGCGTTGACGGCCGGCTCGCTGCGCGCGACGCTGCCCCCATCAAATTAAACAGGGGGTTACATGATCTGGGGGAAGGCAGCGGCGCTGGCCGCATGCAGCATGGCGGCGCTGGTCGCGGTGTCGGCGCCGGCCGTAATGGCCAAGGATGTCGTGGTCCATGCCGGACGGATGATCGACGGCACCGGCGCCGCCGCGCGCGAGAAAGTGTCGATCCTGATCCATGACGATCGCATCACCGCGATCCAGTCCGGCTTCGTCACGCCCACCGGCGCGGAGGTGATCGACCTGTCGGCCAAGACCGTGCTGCCCGGCCTGATCGATACCCATGACCATATCACCGCCGGCTGGCACAGCGGCGACCCGATCCGCAACGCGGTGACGCGCAGCGCCTATGAGGATGCGATCGAGGCGACCGGCTTCGTGCGCAATACGCTGCTCGCCGGCTTCACCTCGGTCCGTGACTGCGGCGCCGATACCCAGGTGATCGTCGCGCTCAAGAAATCGATCGACGGCGCCGTCATCCCCGGCCCGCGCCTGTGGGTGGCAGGCACGCCGCTCGGCCCGACCGGCGGCCATGGCGACGCGGTCAACGGCCTGCGCGTCGAATTTGCCGACATTCCCCACATCAGCGACAATGTGATCGACAGCCCGGAAGCCGCCCGCATCGCCGTGCGCCGGCTGAAGCGCGAGGGCGCGGACCTTATCAAGATCATGCCCTCGGGCGGGGTCATGTCGATCGGCGATGATCCCAAGCATCAGTTGATGACCGACGAGGAGATCAAGGCGGTGATCGACACCGCCCATAGCCTGGGCATGAAGGTCGCGGCCCATGCCCATGGCAAGGAGGCGATCGACCACACGATAGCGCTGGGCGTCGATTCGATCGAGCATGGCTCCTATGCCGACGCCGGCAGCTACAAGATCTTCAAGCAATATGGCGCCTATCTGGTGCCGACCATGCTGGTGGGCGAGCGCGTCTATCAGCGCGCCAGGGAACATCCCGAACAGCTCAATCCCTCGACCGCCGAAAAGGCATTGGTGATCGGCCCGCTGCTACAGAAGAATCTGCGCGATGCCTATGCCGCCGGGGTCAAGATCGCCTTCGGCACCGACACGTTCGGCCTGTCCGACCATGGCGAAAATGCCCAGGAATTCGCGCTGATGGTGCGCGCGGGCATGCCGGCGATGGAGGCGATCAAGGCCGCCACCGCCAATGCCGCCGACCTGTTGGGCAGCGCCGATGTCGGCACGTTGCAGGCCGGCCGCTATGCCGACCTGATCGCGGTCGATGGTGACCCGCTGGCCGATGTCCGCCAGCTCGAAAAGGTCGGCTTCGTGATGAAGGGCGGCGCCGTGGTCAAGGCCGACGGCAAGCCGATGATCTGACCGGCCTTGGGGCTGGCGTCAGACCAGCCCCAGCCGCGCCAGTTCGTTCAGCATGGCGGGCGGCATCGCTTCCAGATCGTCCGCCTCGCCGCCGCCCAGATCGGGCGGCGCATCCTTGTCCTCCAGATAGCGCCAGCCCTGATGCGCGCGCTTGGGGGCCGTCCGCACCGGGATCAGCCGTGGCGCCAGCCGGATCCAGTAGCGCCCCTGCCCGGTCTCCTGAAAGCCCAGGATCGGACTGCGGCCGACCAGCGCATGGCCGTGAATCCAGTAGAGCGATCCGCCATCCATCTCCTCCAGCCGCTTGGGCAGATAGCGGGTGGTCAGGCGCGCCTCGTCCGCATGGCTTTCCAGCCAGGCCTTGAGGGTCGCGGGGCTTTCGCTCTGGAAGGCGATCTTGGTCAGGTGCAGCGGCATTGGCGTCTAGATGGGGCGGCGGTTCAGCCGGTCAATCCCGCCGCCGTGGCCAGCCCCAGAAAAGCGAAGAAGCCCATCGAGTCCGTGATCATGGTGACGAAGATGGAGGATGCCACCGCCGGGTCGAGGTTCATCCGGTCGAACGCCAACGGCACCGCTGCGCCGGCGAGGCCAGCGGTCACGATATTGGTCATCATCGCTGCGGCAATGACGCCGCCCAGCTGGACATTGTGGAACACCAGCCCCACGCCCAGTCCCAGCACCAGCGCCACGGTGCAGCCATTGAGCAATGCCACGCGAATTTCGCGCAATATGGTACGGCGGGCGTTCGATCCGGTAATCTGGTTGGTGGCAAGCGCGCGTACCGTCACCGCCATGGTCTGGCTGCCGGCATTACCGCCCACCCCCGCGACGATCGGCATCAGCGTCGCGAGCGCCACCATCTTCTCGATCGTATGCTCGAAAATGCCGATGATGGTCGACGCCACCAACGCGGTCAGCAAGTTGGTCAGCAGCCAGCGCACACGCGCGCGGTAGCTGTCCATCACCGGCTCGTTGATGTCGCCTTCGCCCGCACCCGACAGGCGGAGGATATCCTCGCCCGCTTCCTCGGAAATGATGTGGACGATGTCGTCGACCGTGATCATGCCGACCAGCCGGCCGCTGCCATCGACCACGGCGGCGGAGATCAGCGCATATTTCTGGAAGCGCAGCGCCACCTCTTCCTGGTCCATGTCGACCGGGATCAGCGTCTGCTCGCGCTTCATCAGGTCAGCCATGGCAATGTCGCGCGGACAGGTCAGTACCCAGCTCAGCTGACAGGTGCCGATCGGCTTATGGCCTTCATCGACGACGAAGATTTCCCAGAAGTCGCGGGTCAGGTCGCCATTGTCGCGCAGATAGTCGATCACCTGGCCGACCGTCATATGCTCGGGCACCGCGACCAGGTCGCGCTGCATCAGGCGACCGGCGGATTCTTCGGGATAAGCGAGCGCAGACTCGATCGCGGCGCGATCTTCCGGCTCCATCGCCTCCAGCACCGCCTGCTGGTCGGCTTCCTCCATGTCCTCAATAATCGCGACGGCATCGTCGGTATCGAGTTCGGAGGCGAATTCGGCGACCTGCTCGGGCGCCAGCGCGCCGATCAGGTCGTCGCGCACATAATCATTGAGTTCGGACAGAACCTCCGCGCCGACCAGGTCGCCCAGCGCAGCGGCCACTTCGCCACGCTGCTCGGCGGGCGTCAGTTCCAGAAGGTCGGCAATGTCGGCGGGATGCAGCGGCGAGACCAGCTCGCGCGCATGGTCGATGTCGCCTTCGTCCACCGCATCCAGCACGGCGGACAGGAATTCGGGCTTCAGCCGGTCATCCTCGTCCAGGCTCGACTCGACCTGCTCCATACCGGCCGAGATCAGACTCTCGTCAGCAAGTTCCTCGTGCGGCCGCGGCTCGGCCAAATCGCCACGTTCGGTCATGGCGCGCGCAACTGTCCGGTTCCTGTAACATTCCGATGCTTTCGCCGATGCACAATATAATTGCAATGGGCTTGGACGCGCTTTGGCAACAGATGGGGCAGGCTTTGCCAAACAGCTGCTTCCATCCCCATCGCAAGCCTCTATATGAGGCGATCAACGCCTTCCCCAATGAGAGGATCTTTCATGGCCGACGAAACCCTTACCCTTTCCCTCGACAGCGGCGGCGACGTCGTGATCAAGCTGCGCCCCGATCTGGCGCCCGGCCATGTCGAACGCATCACCACCCTCGCCAAGGACGGCTTCTATGACGGCGTGGTCTTCCACCGCGTCATCCCCGGCTTCATGGCGCAGGGCGGCGATCCGACCGGCACCGGCATGGGCGGTTCCAAGCTGCCCGACATCAAGGCCGAATTCAGCCGCGAACCGCATGTCCGCGGCGTGTGCTCGATGGCCCGCGCGATGAACCCGAACAGCGCCAACAGCCAGTTCTTCATCTGCTTCGACGACGCTACCTTCCTCGACGGCCAGTATACCGTCTGGGGCGAAGTCACCTCGGGCATGGAACATGTCGATGCGCTGCCCAAGGGCGAGCCGCCCAAGACGCCGGGCAAGATCGTCAAGGCGACCGTCGCCTAAGCGACATATAGCCCAAGCCGTCGCCAGTCCCTCATGGGCACTGGCCGCAGGCGCAGTCCCGACACCGGTGCGGCCCCGCCGCACCGGTGTCAGCGTTTCCGGGCAAGTCCGTCGGTGGCGGAAATCAGCTGCGCCGTCTGGGTTGCATTTTCCGCTTCATCGGCTGGCGGCGCGACATAGGCGCCGATCGATTCGATATGCCAGCGCCGTGCTGCCTCGCTCGCGCCCGGCACGTCATCGACCCGGCGCAGAACCACCTGGCGCAGCCGATACCAGGGCCTGCCGTTCGCCTTCAGCCGGCCATAGACCTGCACCGGCACCGTCACGAAGCTCGATCCTGCCGCACCTTCGGGTTCGGCCGGACTGCCAATATTGGCATGGATTTCGCCGAAGCCGCGAAAGCGCGCGGCGAAATGCGCATCATCCTGTGCCCCGATCGCGCTCTTCTCGTCCCACAAATCCTGCGCGTCGCTGAAGCGTTTTTCCTCCAGCAGACCATAATAGCCCTGTACCACCTGGGCAGCGCCCTGCGCGCTGTCGGGATCGATCGCGCCCTCCTCGGCCGGCGCCGGTTCCACCGGCAAACCGCCAGGCGTACCAGGCGCAGGCGGCGCCAGCGGCTCCATCAGCGCCTGTGCTTCGGCCCGGACATTATTCTCCACCTGGCTGGCATTGGCGCCATTGGCCAGATTGTCGATCGCACTCTCCTCCCGCCCGTCACAGGCGGTCAGACTCACCAGGCCCAGTAACAATGCGGCGCCAGCCATCCCCCTCATAAACGTCTCCCGCATCAATTGGGCCGGGTCCGAACCGGTTCGCGGCCACCGCCCCTTGTACCACCCTCCGCCCGCATGCGCGGCGCCGGTCGGGCACTGCCGCCCATGTCGCGCGGCGGGCGGCTTGCCTGGGGTGGGCGCTGACCGGGCTGCGGCACATAGCGCTGGTCTCCACCGCTGGCGCCTGGCGTCGGACGCCCGCGACCAGGCGTATCATTGCCGCGCGGCGGGCGTGGGCGGGTCCAATTGCCATCATTGGGACGACCATCGCCGCCATTCCAGCCCGGACGACCGCCACCGGGACGTCCGTCGCCCGGGCGATCGCCATCAGGACGTCCATCACCGGGCCGATCCCAGCCCGGTCGTCCATTGCCCGGTCGCCCGTCACCGGGACGACCATTGCCCGGACGCTCCTTGCGACGCGCCTCCCAATAACGACGCTGGCCGTCGTTCCAGCGATGCCGGGCGCCGCCACGATCGTACACATAATAACCGCTGCCCGGATAATAATAATCATTGTACCAGCCGCCATAGGCGCCCGGCGCATAGCCATAAGGCCCATAATAGCCATCGCCATAATAGCCGCCGCCGCCATAATAGCCGGTACCGACGCTCACGCCGCCATAGCCATAGCCGTCATCATAGGCGCAGCCCCCCAGGGCTATCACGCTCGCGAGACCAAGCGCAGCCAGGAATCGCGATCCAGTCCGCTTCATTGCCTGTCTCCTCATACCATTCATGCCCTTGGCTAACGCGTCCCGGTTGAATTGGTGGTGAATGAAAAACGGTTCAAGAGCAGGGGTTTATTCCCCGTTCAGAAAAGCACCTCTTCGTTCATTCCAGTGACAGAAACCGTGTCAATTCCAACACATAATCGCCACCTGACGAATATTTCGCATCTTGTTCAGGAAACCTTCCGGCGGGCCTGTTCATTGATTGCCCATGTCCTCGCAGACGCTTGCAGCGCCCAGGGCATACCGGCGGGTCCACACCCCGGTTATTTTTCAGAAACAGATAAAGGGTCACCCCATGAAGACACTGCTTCTCACGGCAGTTGCTGCCGCCGCTCTGTTGCCTGCCGCCGCGATGGCGCAGGACGACGCCGGCTCCACCCGCCGCATCGAACCCTATGTCGGCGTGATGGCGGGCGTGCATAATTATGACAGCGAGACCAGCAAGGAAGGCATTCCGCCTGTCGGTTACAAGGGCCGCATGGTCGAAGGCGTCGCAGGCGTGAACTACAATATTGCCGGCCCGGTCGTACTGGGTGTCGAGGGCACGGCATCCAAGGGCGTGAGCGGCGACATCGATTGGGAATATGGCGCGGCAGGCCGTGTCGGCGTGAAAGCTGGCAAGGACAGCATGTTCTTCGGCAAGGTCGGCTATCAGTGGACCAATTTCGATGCGCTGGGCAAGGATAGCCGCGACTATCACGGCATGACCTATGGCGCTGGCGTCGAACTGTCGCCGGCCGACCTGGGCAGTTCGGCCGCGCGCAGCAACGTCCGTCTGCGCGTCCAAGCCGACACCACCGGCAATTTCCATTCGATCCGCCCGATGGCGGGCATGGTCCTAAAATATTGACGCAATCGGGCCGCTGACGGAATTCCGCCAGCGGCCCGTCATGGCCACCTCTCCCGAGGGAGAGATGGGTGCGGGACGGTCGGAAGGACTGCAGGATCGTCCCGCACTATTCTTCAGGCCGTCATATCCAGGACGATCCGCCCCTCGATCTGGCCCTTGTGCATCCGCTCAAACACCTGGTTGATATCCTCCAGTCTTGCGGTCTCGATAGTCGCTCTGACCTTGCCTTCGGCCGCGAAGTCGATCGACTCCTGCAGGTCGAGCCGGGTGCCAACGATCGATCCGCGCACGGTGATGCCGTTCAGCACCATGCCGAAGATGTTGAGCGGAAAATCGCCGGGCGGCAGGCCGTTGAGCGACACCGTTCCCCCGCGCGCGACCATGCCGATCGCCTGCTCGAACGCCTTCTCGCTGACCGCCGTCACCAGCACGCCATTGACGCCGCCGCCGGTTTCCTTGCGGATCACCGCCGCCGGATCCTCGTTACGAGCATTCACCGTGACCGTCGCACCCAGCCGCCGGGCCAGATCGAGCTTGGCATCGTCGACGTCGACTGCCGCGACATTCAGGCCCATGGCAACGGCATATTGCACCGCCATATGGCCAAGGCCACCAATGCCGCTGATCGCGACGAAATCGCCCGGCTTGGTGTCGGTTACCTTGAGCCCCTTGTAGACGGTGACGCCTGCGCACAGCACCGGCGCAATTTCCTGGAAGCCCAGATTGGCCGGCAAATGGCCGACATAATTGGGGTCGGCGATCACATAGTCGGCAAAGCCGCCATTGACCGAATAACCGGTATTGAGCTGCTGCTCGCACAATGTCTCCCAGCCGCCCAGGCAATGCACGCAATGGCCGCAAGCGGTATAGAGCCAGGGCACGCCGACGCGGTCGCCTTCCTTCACATGCTTCACCCCGGCGCCCACCTGCGATACGAAGCCAACGCCCTCATGACCGGGAATGAAGGGAGGATTGGGCTTCACCGGCCAGTCACCCTCGGCCGCATGAAGATCGGTATGACAGACGCCCGACGCCTGGATCGCCACCTGGATCTGGCCCGGCCCGACTTCGGGGACCGGCACCTCGTCAATGGTGAGCGGCTTGCCGAATTCGCGCACCACGGCGGCTTTCATGGTCTTGGCCATCATTCACTCCTTGTACGAGAGGGGGAGGTCTCAACGGAGGCAGCAGGAATGGCGGAGGACGGATTGCAGATAGGGGGCATCGTCTCGCACGCCGGTTGGACGGAGGCTGTGGTTCGCCGAAGCGCCCAACCTTGCGGGCGTTTGCGCCGATCGACAATCGACTAGCGGGAGTTCCGACCGGTCCATGGCACCTCCAACGCGCACCATTGTCCTCGGTGAAAAGCTTGTCAAATGAGACCAAAGGCTTGGATGCTATGATGGACCCACTCTGGCATCCTTGGCCGACCAAATTACCCTATCGGATGCCCCATGTTAGAAGGCACGGCGCCGCACCGATTTATATTCGATAATGTCGACCCATTGACATAAAATGTCAAAATATACGGAAAATATGCGATATTAGCGGTGAAAATCTAACGGAGCGGCCGGTGCCCCCGCCCGCTCCGTGACATCGCCATTCAGCCGCTGTTGCGTAGCGCGGTCGCGATCGCGTTGATCGAAAGCTCGATGCCTTCCTTGATCCGGGCGTCATCCTCGCCGGCGCGATAGCGCTTGAGCAGTTCGACCTGCAACAGGTTGAGCGGCTCGATATAGGGCAGGCGCAGCCGGATCGACGTCTCGGTAGCAGGACTCTTTTCCAGCAGGCGCGACTGGCCGGTGGCGGCGAGCAGCCCATCATGGGTCAGCGACCAGCCTTCGCGGATGCGACCGAACAGCGTTTCCGCCTGTGCCTGGTCCTCGACCAGCGGCAGATAGCGTGCCGCGATGCCCAGGTCAGACTTGGCCAGCACCATCTCCAGATTGGCGAGCGCCGATTGCAGGAAAGACCAATGCTGCGCCATGTCGGCGAGCAGCGCCTTGTCCTCGAACGCGGCGATCGCATGGCCAAAGCCGTACCAACCCGGCAGCATGACGCGGGCCTGCGCCCAGCTGAACACCCAGGGAATGGCGCGCAGATCCTCGATCGCGGTGCTCTTGGTCCGGCTCGCCGGGCGCGATCCGATCTTGAGACCGGAAATTTCCTGGATTGGCGTCAGCTGACGGAAAAATTCCTTGAACCCCTCGGTCCCGTAAACCAGGTCGCGATAGGCGGTGAAGGCGTTTTTCGACAGTTCATCCATCGCCGCGGCAAAGCGGGCGGCATCCTTCGCCGACACGCCCTCGGGTTCCAGGCTGGCCAGCAGGGTCGCGCTGGTCATCGCTTCCAGATTGGTCATCGCCACGTCGCGCGTGCCGAACTTGGCGGCGATCACCTCGCCCTGTTCGGTGATGCGGATGCGCCCCTGAACACTGCCCTTGGGCTGGGCCTGAATCGCCTTGAAGGCCGATCCGCCGCCGCGCCCGACCGCACCGCCGCGCCCGTGGAACAACTGCATCGCCGCGCCGGCCTCGGCAAAGACCGGCTCCAACGCCTGGCTCGCCTTGTAGAGGCTCCAGGTCGAGGTGATGTAGCCGCCATCCTTGTTGCTGTCGGAATAGCCGATCATCACTTCCTGATGGCCACGCGCCTGCACGACCCCGGCGATTTCGGGCAGGCCGAAATAGGCAGTCATGATCTTGGGCGCAGCCTCAAGGTCGCCGATCGTCTCGAACAGCGGGATCGACATGATCGCCGCCTTGGCCGGGCTGCCATTTTCCGGCGCGCGCCACAGCCCCGCTTCCTTGAGCAGGATATTGACCTCCAGCATGTCGGACACGCTTTCGGCCTTGGAAATGATATAATGGGTGATGCACTGCGGCCCATAGGTCCGGTGCGCCTCCGCCGCGGCATGGACGATCGCCAGCTCCGACGCCGTCTCCTCCGAATATTCGGCAAAGCGCGTGCCGAGCGGCCGGTTGGTCGCCAGTTCCTTACGCAACAGGGCGATGCGGGCAAACTCGTCCAGCCCGGCATAATCGGCCTCGACACCGGCAACCTTCAGCAGTTCGGCAACGACGCGCTGATGCACGTCGCTATTCTGCCGCATGTCGAGCGTCGCGAGATGGAATCCGAAGGTTTCGACCGCGCGGATCAGCCGGCCGAGCGCGCCACCGGACGACAGCGCGCCATCGCCCTCGCTTGCCAGCCCCTGCGCCACGGTGACGAGATCGCGGCGGAAATCGCCCGGCGCAACATAGGCTTCGCCCTTCAGCGTCGCCGGACGCGGCGGCGCCTTGCCGATCAGCGCGGCATAAGTAGCCGCGAGCCGGGCATAAATACCGGAAATGGCCCGGCGATAGGGTTCGTCCTGTCGGCTGGGCGAGGCATCTCCGCTGGCTTCGGCCAGATCCAGCACCGCCTGCGGCACATGGGCCAGTTCGGTCGAGACCGACAATTCGCCACCCAGCGCGTGGATCGACTCCATATAATAGGCCAAAGCCGCCTCGCAGCCGCGGCCCAGCGCCGAACGTAGCTGCGGCGCCTGGACGAAGGGGTTTCCGTCGCGGTCGCCGCCGATCCAGTTGCCGACCCGCAGGAAGCTCTGCGGCCGTGCGCCCAGCACCCGTTCCCACCGGCCATAAAGCGCCGGCAGCGTCGGCAGGAAGATGTCGCGGAAATAGGTCAGGACATTGTCGATCTCGTCCTGCACGAACAGCTTTTCGCGGCGCAGCGGTCGCGTCTGCCACAGCAGCGCGATCTGGCGGAAAATCGCCTCGTCCAGATTTTCGCCATCGACCGTCTCGGTCCGCCCGGCATCCTTTAGCAGCATCAGGTCGGCGATGCGATTCTTGTGATCGATCATGCTCTTGCGCCGCACCTCGGTCGGGTGGGCGGTCAGCACCGGCACGATCAGGCTGTGCGACAGCAATTCCAGCACCGCATCCTTGCCGATGCCATGTGATTCGAGCTTGGCCACGGCGGAGGCGACATCGGCACCGGGTTCCGCCGCCACGCCCTGCCGATCCTCGGCCAGGTTGGCCAGCATCGAGAAGAGCATGAAGCCGCGGGTGAAGTTGAGCGTATCGTCGAGGCTAAGCGCATCGAGCCCCGTATCCGTCAGGTCCGCGCCCTGGAGGCCGCGCGCACGATCGACCGAGGCGGAACGGATATATTCGGTCTGCTTGTAGAGTTTTTCCCCGCCATAGGCCCGAATGACGTCACCCAGCAGTCGGCCAAGATAACGGATGTCGGGATTCTGCGTGATCGCAGGTGCGGAGGGGGAGGAAGCAAGAGTCGCCATGATCGATCGATGCTGCATCGCAACAATCAAACGGTCAAGGATTTACACCGCCAGCGTTGGCAAAGTGCGCGATACAGGTTGCGCGCAGGCCACAGGCTGGGCCAAAGGACGTTCGTGACCGCCAGCATCAGCATAGGAAATGACGGCACGGGCAATCCCGTGTTGGTCGATGTCGAGGAACTTCTTGCCACCCGTCTGCTCGTCCAGGGCAATTCAGGGTCCGGCAAGTCGCATCTCCTGCGCCGCCTGCTGGAGGAAAGCGCGCCGATGGTGCAGCAGGTGGTGATCGACCCGGAGGGCGACTTCGTCACCCTGGCCGACGAATATGGCCATGTCGTGATCGACGCGGGCGACTATAATGAGCGCGAGATCGTCAAGATGGCGGCCCGTATCCGCGAACATCGCGCGTCGGTGGTGCTGAGCCTCGAGTCGCTGGAGCTGGAAGCGCAGATGCGCTGCGCCGCGACCTTCCTGTCGACGCTGTTCGATGCGCCGCGCGACCATTGGTATCCCGCGCTGGTGGTGGTCGACGAGGCGCAGATGTTCGCCCCGGTCGCCGCCGGCGACGTGTCGGACGAGGCCCGGCGCCTGTCGCTTGCCGCCATGACCAACCTGATGTGTCGTGGCCGCAAGCGCGGCCTGGCCGGCGTCATCGCCACCCAGCGCCTGGCCAAGCTGGCCAAGAATGTCGCGGCCGAAGCCTCCAACTTCCTGATGGGCCGTACCTTCCTGGACATCGACATGGCCCGCGCCGCCGACCTGCTGGGCATGGAACGGCGGCAGGCGGAGCAGATCCGCGACCTGGAGCGTGGCCGTTTCCTGGGGCTCGGCCCGGCGATCGCGCGCCGCCCGGTGGCGGTGAAGATCGGTTCGGTCAAGACCGGCACGCGCGGTGGCACCCACAAGCTGATGCCGCCGCCGATCACTACCGGCGAGGATTTTCAGGAATTGCTGTTCGCGCGGGTCGAGGAAGAATCGATGCCGCCGCCCCCGCCCCGCGCCGAACCGCCTGCCCGGCCGGCCGAGGAGATCATGCGCCAACTGGCCGATGTGCCGTCGGCCAAGCCCGCCGCGCCGGAACTGGATTTCGGCGAGAATGAGCCGATCGTGATCGCCGTGCTGGACGAGATCGTCGCGGACCTGGGCGAAGCCGTCCCCAGCGTCGCTGCCCTGTTCCAGGATTTCGGCGTCCGCTGCCGGATGAAGGGGCTGCGCAAGCCGCCGCTCGACCTGCCCGCCTTCCGCAAGCGCTTCGCCATGGCGCTCGCCGGCATGAGCGATTCGGCCGACCCGCGCTGGGAAGAACCGATCCGCGCCGCCGATCCGGTGCCCGAAGATATGCTGGCGCCCTTCCTGTTGATCGCCCGCGCGGCGATGGAGGGCGAACCCTGCCCCGAGGACACCGTGCTGGCCCGTGCCTATGGCACCAGCTCCCCCGGCCGTGTGCGCAGGCTGATCGAATATATGGAGAAATTGGGCGTGATCGTGGCGCGCACCGATTTCGGTGGGCGCCGCTCGATCGGCATCCCGGCGCTCGGCCTCAGCACGGCGGCCGCCGAATGATGCAGGCGTCGGTCCTGTTCGTCTGCCTCGGCAATATCTGTCGCTCCCCGCTTGCCGAAGCCGCGCTGCGGGCGGAGGCCGAACAGGCCGGGCTGGACATAGTGGTGGATTCGGCCGGCACCGGCGACTGGCATGTCGGCGATGCGCCCGATCCGCGCGCGCAGGCGGTGGCGCGGCGCCATGGCATCGACATCAGCTTCTATCGCGGGCGGCAGGCGAAGCCGGTGGATTTCCACCGCTTCACCCATATCTTCGCGCTCGACAGCGACAATCTCGCCAATCTGCGCCGCATCCGCCCCGCCGACGGCACCGCCAGCCTGTCTTTGCTGATGGATCTGGTGCCGGGGCGTGAGGGCAGCGGCGTGACCGACCCCTATTATGGCAATGATGCCGGCTTCGACATCACCTGGGACGATGTCATCCGCGCAGCCAAGGCAATCGTGGCCGGGCTTCAGGCCTGACCACTGCCGTAATCAGGCCAGCGTCGTCGCGATCGGCAGGCCCTGCTTCAACGTCAATGTAACCGGCGTCCGCTCGGCAACATCGGCCAGTCGTGCCCGCTGTTCCGCGTCCAGCCCGACGATCGTCAGCGTCCGGTCGATCCGCTTTTCCTCCTTGCCCGACAGGCGCAGCGCGACATCGAGCGATTCAAGCGGCCAGCCCTTCTTCTCCGCATACATGCGCAGCGTAATTGCGGTGCACGCCCCCAGCGCCGCCAGCAGCAGGTCATAGGGCGCGGGGCCGAGATTGGCGCCGCCCAGCGTCTCCGGCTCGTCGGCGGTGATGGCATGACCGCCGACGATGATCTCCGTGCGATATCGGTCCTTGCCGATATGGGCGCTACCCTGGGCCATGATGCTGCTCCTTATACCGGGAGGGGGATGAATTCATGCTCTTCCGGCACCGGGGCGAAGCGCTGGGCCTGCCAGTCGGCCTTTGCCTGCTCGATCCGCTCGGGCGAGGAAGAAACGAAGTTCCAGAAGATATGGCGCTTCTCGGGCAGCGGCTCGCCGCCCATCAGCATCAGCCGGGTCGCCCCCTTGGCGCGCAGGATGATCTCCGCGCCGGGCTTGAACACGATCAGTTCGCCGGTCGCAAAGCCGCCGGTCTGACCGATCACCTCGACTGCGCCCTGCACCACATAGATGGCGCGTTCGACATGCTCGGCCTTGAGTTGGTAGCGGGCGCCGTCCTGCAGCGCGATATCGGCATAGACCATGTCGGAGAAGGTCTTGACCGGCGACACCAGACCGTCGGAGCTGCCGGCGATCAGGGTCAGGCGCGTGCCCGCATCCTCGATCGTCGGGATTTCGTCGGCCTTGTGATGGGCGAAACCCGGATCGACCTCCTCCGCCTGCGTCGGCAGCGCAACCCAGGTCTGCAGGCCAAACAGCTTGCCGCCCTTGGCGCGATTCTCGTCACTGGTGCGCTCGCTATGGACGATGCCGCTGCCCGCGGTCATCCAGTTGACCTCGCCGGGGCGGATCGACTGGACCGATCCGACGCTGTCGCGGTGTAGGATTTCGCCCTCCAGCAGATAGGTGACGGTGGCAAGACCGATATGCGGATGCGGACGCACATCCAGCCCCTCGCCGCTGTTGAAGGTCGCCTCGCCCATCTGGTCGAAGAAGATGAAGGGGCCGACCATGCGGCGATGCGCCGATGGCAGCGCGCGGCGGACCGAGAAGCCATCGCCCAGATCGCGGACCGGGGGCAGGATGACGAGATCGACGCCGTCGACCTCTGAAGTGCGGATGGACATGGGACGGATCCTTTCTGGCGGGTGCGATCAGGCGCCGAGCAGCGCCATCGCCTCGATCTGGGCACGGCTATAGCCTTGTGCGGACAGGGTGGGAATGTGACGTTCGGCGATCCGGCGGGTACGGCCGGATTCGCAGAGAAACTGGCGCACATCGTGCAGATGCGGGGCGAGCGTGACCGGCTGGGCCTTTTTCGGTCCCAGGATCGCGTCGAGCGCATGGCCGATCCGCGAACGGACCGGGCCGGCGGCGGCGGGCTCGCCACAGCCGCAATCGGCAACGGCGCTCAAGGTGGCCTTCACGTCCTGCCATTCGGCGGGGCTGAGGCGCGGGGTGGCGATGTTCAGCATGAGAGGGCTCCCTGTTCGTCTGGACCGTTTCGATGACTTCCTTCTAGCGCGGCGACGCTTTCAGGATCAGCCAGATAAAATCGGCCATTCTGTTCTACATTCTGGAAAAGAAGGAGCGTGTCATCGGCGCCCCTTCCCTTTATCATCAGGCCGCGTCGACCAGCACGATCTCACTATCCTCGATCGCCGTCACGCGGATCACGTCAAGATCGCTGATCGCCACGCCGTCGCGGGCATTGGCACGCACATCATCAATCTGAATCGCCCCGGTCGCCGGCACCAGATAGGCCTTGCGATCCTTGCCGATCGGATATTCGGCGCTCTCGCCGGCCTTCAGCGTCGCGGCAACCACGCGCGCATCGGTGCGGATCGGCAGTGCGTCATTGTCATTCTCATAGCCCGACGCCAGCGTCACGAACTGGCCGCTCCGCTCGCCCTTGGGGAAAGGCCGGGCACCCCAGCTCGGCGCTTCGCCGTCGCGGGTCGGGATGATCCAGATCTGGAAGATCTTCGTCGTCACATCCTCGCGATTATATTCCGAATGGGTGATGCCGGTGCCGGCCGACATGACCTGCACGTCGCCAGCCTCGGTCCGGCCCTTGTTGCCCAGATTATCCTGGTGGGTGATCGCCCCTTCGCGAACATAGGTGATGATTTCCATGTCGCGATGGGGGTGCGGCGGAAAGCCGGTATTGGGCGCGATCGCGTCGTCATTCCAGACACGCAGATTGCCCCAATGAACGCGGGCAGGATCATGATAGCCCGCGAACGAAAAATGATGCTTGGCATCCAGCCAGCCATGATTGGCGCCGCCCAGGCTGCCGAAGGGACGAAGTTCGATCATCTGATATCTCCTGCGGGCGGCACATCCAGGATGGGGCCGCCCTGTCGAAGATCCAGATAGCGCTTGAATGCTTTCCCGATCAGATGGATAAAATCCATCGAAACGTTCCAGGAAATCGAACATTGCATAATCCCGGCACCCCGACCTTCGACCAGCTCCGCATCTTCCTGACCATCGTCGACACCGGCAGTTTCGCCGCCGCGGGGCGCAAGCTCAACCGTGCCGTCTCGGTCATCAGCTATGGCATCGCCAATCTGGAGGCGCAGCTGGGCGTGATGCTGTTCGACCGGGAAGGCACCCGCAAGCCGCAGCTGACGGTCGCCGGCCGGGCGCTGCTGGCCGAAGCACGCAGCATCGCCCATGGCATGGACGGGCTGCGGGCCAAGGTGAAGGGCTTGCTCGACGGGCTGGAGGCGGAGGTCAATCTGGCCGTCGACGTGATGTTGCCGGCCGAACGGCTGGGCAAGGTGCTGCGCGCCTTCGCCAAGGAATTTCCGACGGTACAGTTGCGCCTCCATGCCGAAGCGCTGGGCGCGATCGTGGCGATGGTGCTGGACCGGGGCGCGGTGATCGGCCTGTCCGGGCCGCTGTCGGCCGGGGTCGAGGGAATCGAGAGCATGGCGGCCGGGCTAGTGCCGATGGTCCCTGTTGCTGCGCCCGACCATCCGCTCGGCCGGATGGAGGCGATCGCGCCGGGCGCCGGGCGCGATTATACCCAGTTGGTGCTGACCGACCGTTCGCGCTTTACCGAAGGCCGCGATTTCTCGGTCAGCAGCCCCAAGACCTGGCGCCTTGCCGATCTGGGTGCGAAACATGCGCTGCTGCGCGAGGGGATTGGGTGGGGCAATATGCCGCTGCCGATGATCGAGGCGGATCTGGTCGCCGGCACTTTGGTCCGGCTGGCCATGCCCGATCATCCCGGCGGCACCTATCGCTTCTCGGGCATCTGGCGCCGCGACACCCCGCCCGGCCCGGCCGCGTCCTGGCTGATCGACCAGTTCGTCGCCTTGGGCGCGGACGATCGCGAGGCGGCCGGGATGAGCGACGTCTAGGCGGGTTCGCGCGCGGCTGGATGCAGCGCGCAGGCGGCCGTACCGGCGAGGACCAGCGCACCGGCCAGAAGCAGCGGCGAAACCAGTCCGCCATGGGTGACCAGCGCCGCGCCGATGGCCGCGCCCAGGAAGATGGCGGCCACGCTGCCGATACGGCGGGCGATATTGGGATTGCTACCGCCAGCCAGACTGGAATCGGCCGCAATGCCCGTCAGGGTCAGGGTCAGCACCGTGGTGGTGAGGTCCGGCACCTTGAGCTGGCGAATGGTCGAATTGCGAAACCCCATGGCAAGGCCGGTGAGCGCGATGATCACATAGAGGCTGGTACCGGGCGATTGGGCGGGAATGTCGAAGCCGACAGCGACACCGGCGGCTATCCACAGCAGCGCCGCCTCGATCAGCGCAGCCAACATCAGCCAGCGACGCAGCGGCAGACCGGCATGCCCCTTCCCCACGCGCCCAGCGACCAGCGCGCCGATCAGGAACGCCGCAATCGCCACCAGATAGGGGGCGACGCGGAAGCCCGGCGTGCCCGCAGCGGCAAAGCCCAGAAAGACGATGTTGCCTGTCATGTTCGCCGTAAACACCTTGCCCAGGCCCAGCACGCTGATCGCGTCGACCAGGCCCGTGGTCACGGACAGGAGCAGTAGCAGCCAGGGCAATGGCGCGGTGGAGGCTTTGGTGGCGGTCATGGCACTATCCCTTGGTTCAATGTCAAAATGGCCGTCAGAAACGGAAATTGCTTTCAAGGCCCAGCATGGTGATCGTCTTGGCCGGGCCGGTGTCGCGGATGAAGGCGCCCGGCGCGAAGGCGGATAAGGAGGCGGACAATTCCCATTCGGCGCTGGCCTGCCAGGCGATCGTCGCCTCGGCCTCCTTGCCGATGAAGCGCGCGTCGCTGTCGCCCGGCGCGCGGATCAGATTGCCGGGAATGTCATAGACGCCGTCCCCCGTGGAGTAGCGCCAATAGGCCATGGCAGCGAGGCTGGCGGAGACGCCCTCGCCCAGATTGCCGCTGATCCGTGGATTGACGCTGATAATGTTGGTCGGGCCAACCGGCGACAATTCGCCGAAATATTTGCCCTTGGGGAACAGCGCATTGAAGGTGCCGAGCTGGCCGTCATCGGCTTTCTTGTCGCCACTGACGATGTTGACGCGCAGGGTCGCATCCGGCGCCAAGGGCAAAGCGGGGAATGTGCGGCCGATCTCGGTGCCCAACGTCCAGGCGGCGATACGCTGGCCATCATAGTCGCCGAACTGATAGACGCCCTCAACATTCCAGTGCCAGTCGCCCCGCACGCCATGGCTGCGCAGCCCCAGGCTGTGCCGCACTTCCCGCCCCTCGTCGCCGCCGAACCGGGCCGCACGGTTGCGATAGCCCAGATAATAGAGGTCGATCTCGGGCAGGCTCGCATAGGCCCCCCACAAGGCCTTGGTGTCGGATGTCGCATCGTCGAAACTGTGGAGGCCGGGTTGCACGGGCTTCACCGCCAGCAGACTGACCGTCGCGTTGCCAATCCGCATGTCGGCCCGTGCGCCGTCAAAGGCGAGGGGGACATTGGGACCATAGCGGGTGCCCACCAGCCGTTCGGTGCCAAGCGACAGCATCTGCCGCCCGGCACGCACGGTAACCGGTCCAAGATCCGCCTCGGCAAAGCCCTGTAGCAGATCGACGCGGCTTTGATCCACTGGCCCCGCAGAGGGCGCGACGCCGACGGCATAGGCGATCATCGGCTGGACAAAGGCGCGGACCTTGCCGACATGCAGATCGGCATAGGGCAAAGCCCGCAGCCAGAGATAGGCGTCGTCGCGCGCCTGTGCCCCACCCCAGAGATTATTGTCATAGCTTTCGACCCGGGCACGCAACTCGATGCCGGTCGACAACCAGGCATCGTCGCCCAGGGGGATATATTTGAACGGGCCGGTCCAGTGATGGCCACGCTTCTTGGCATCGGCGAGGTCAGACCAATCCTCCTCATAGCGGGTGATGCTGAGCGTCGGTGCCTGCCACGCCTCACGCGGCTGGGCAGCGGCCGGGAATGGCAGCGCCAGCAGCGCGAGGAAAGGCAGGCCATGCTTAGGCATCTGCGGCGCGCCGGTTAGCGATCATGGCGACCGCGATGAAACCGCCAATCAGGCCGATATGCTCGAAAAAGGCGTTGGTCGCCATGAAGCGGTCCTGCCCGGCCGGCATCGCCCAGAAGGCATTGGCGGTAAAAGCCGCCAGCAGGGTGAAGACGCCCAGCATCCCTGCTCCCAGCCAGACCAGGCGGCCGGTCAGGATCAGCACGGGGCCGACCAGTTCAAGGCCGATCGTCAACGCCGCCCACAGCGCTGGCGGGCTCATGCCGAAATGCGCCTGCTCGGCGACGGCACCCTGCCAGTCGGTCAGCTTGACGATACCGCCCAGCAGATAGGCACTGGTCAGCGCCAGCCGGGCGATGAACCAGGTCGGCCGCCAGTCCAGGATGGCGGCCACGAAACGGGGGGTGAACGCCATGTCCTTCACTCCCCAGCGACACTGTGAACTTCGGCGATATAGCCGCCGGGGAAGCGGACAATCGCGGCCTGGCGATCACCTTCTGCATGGGCCGGGACCAGCGTCTCGACGCCCGCCGCCTTAGCCTTGTCCAGCGTGACGGACAGGTTGGACACTGCATAGCCGGTCATATCACGGCCATAGGGCCAGGGCAGTTGCCCGTCCGACACGATGACGCTCATCTTGCCATAGCCCGACGTCAACCGAATGCGGCGATACGTCTTGCCCGGCTGGCCGATTTCCGCGCCGGGTGCTGCCTTGTCATCCGACGTCACCTTGGCATGGGCAAAGCCCGTCCACTGCTTGACGAACAGGTCGGCCGCATCAGCGGTCAGGTAGATGCGGTTTTCCGGCACGGTCGCCAGCGCCGGATAGCTGGGCTTGGTAGTATGCCAATAAAGCTGCATGTTCACGCCGCCGGCCCATTGCACCACGACGTCACGGCCGATCGGATCGGGGAAGCTCGTGATCAGGCGGGTTGCCCCATGCTTGACTGCGGACGCGACCGCACCGTCCATGTCGCTGACAAGATAGCCGGTCCGCTCCGCACCGAAGGGATAGGGAATGGGCGTCAGGAAACCGAAAACGGAAATGGTGCCGGCCGGCGTCAGTGCGAGCTGCGACTTGGTCTTGCTGGCGGTGGGCGTAACCTGAAACGCGCCCTGCTTGCTGGTGGTGCCGCCGAATGTGGCGGTGAAGCTGGCAACGAAGCGATCGAAATCCTCCGGCGCCACATAGACATGGGTGGTGTCATATTGCGGGCCGACGGAATAGTCGGCGGTCACGGGTGCGGTGGGTTTTGCAGGCGCGACGGCAGGGCTGATGGCGACCAGGGCAGTCGCCACCATCAGGGTGAAACGCTTCATGTCTGTTGCTCCGGTTGGAGAGGGCGAACCCTCTCGATCGATGTGGCAGAACCTGTTTAGGCAGAGGTCTAAAGACTAACGATCCGAATAATATAGACGATTATGTTCGATATTATAGAATGAACTGCGTCACACCGCCCAGCAGCCGCAGCCCAGCGTTCCCCAGAAGCTCTGCACATCGGCAGCGGGAACATTGGCGCCCAGCGCTGCGGCATGGTCATGGCCATGCACGCCACAGGCAGAGTGACAACCGCAGGCCGAAGCCAGCTTCTTCGCAGTTTCGTCCCGGCGGTAATAGCCGCCAAAGGTTGCGACCGGCGACCAGTCCGGCATCGCCTTGGGCGCGACCGGCGCCAGCGCGCCATAATCGCCCTCGCCATAGACGATCTTGCCACCCAGCATGGTCAGCACCGAACGGAGATGCGCGATCTCATCCTCCGGCACCGAGAAATAATCGTCCGACAGCAAGGCAAGATCGGCCAGTTGCCCGGCCTTGATCTGGCCCTTCTTGCCGACCTCGTTCGAGAACCAGGTGTTCTGCTCGGTCCACAGGCGCAGCGCGGTCTCGCGATCCAGGCGGTTGCGAACCGGATAGAGGGCCAACCCGCCGACCGTCTTCGACGTGACCAGCCAGCTGAGCGACACCCAGGGATTATAGCTCGCCACCCGGGTCGCATCCGTGCCGGCGCCCACCGGCAGGCCTGCCGCCATCATCCGCTTGATCGGCGGGGTGGCCTCAGCGGCCTTAGCGCCATAACGTTCGACGAAATATTCGCCCTGGAAGGCCATGCGATGCTGCACGGCGATACCGCCGCCCAGCGCCGCGATCCGGTCGATATTGCGCTCGCTGATCGTCTCGGCATGGTCGAAGAACCAGTTGAGGCCCTGCAGCGGGATATCGCGATTGACCTTCTCGAACACATCCAGGGCGCGGCCGATCGTCTGGTCGTAGGTCGCGTGCATGCGCCAGGGCCAGCGCCGTTCGGCAAGCAGGCGGATGACCGGCTCCAGATCGCCCTCCATCTGCGGCGGCATGTCGGGGCGGGCGACACGGAAATCCTCGAAGTCGGCCGCCGAATAGACCAGCATCTCGCCCGCGCCATTGTGGCGATAGCTATCATCGCCATCGCCCGGCTTGATCTTGGTCGACCAGGTGGCGAAGTCCTTCAGTTCTTCCTTCGGCTTCTGGGTAAAGAGATTATAGGCGATGCGCAGCGTCAGTTCGCCATCCTTGTGCAACTTGTCGATGACCTCATAATCGTCGGGATAATTTTGCGACCCGCCGCCCGCGTCGATCACGCTGGTAACGCCCAGGGAATTCAGCTCGCGCATGAAATGCTTCGTGCTGTTCACCTGATATTCCGGCGGTAGCTTCGGCCCCTTGGCAAGGGTCGCATAGAGGATCGTCGCATTAGGCTGAGCCAGCAGCAGGCCGGTCGGGTTGCCCTGCGCATCGCGGACGATCTCGCCACCCGGCGGATTGGGCGTATCCTTGGTATAGCCCACTGCCCGCAGCGCGGCGGCGTTCAGCAGGGCGCGGTCGTATAGGTGCAGGATGAAGACCGGAGTCTCGGGCGCGACGGCATTGATCTCCTCGATCGTGGGCAGGCGCTTCTCGGCAAACTGATGTTCAGTAAAGCCGCCCACGACGCGCACCCATTGCGGCGGCGGCGTATTTTCGGCCTGGCGCTTCAGCATCGCCATCGCCTCAGCCAGGCTCGGCACGCCTTCCCAGCGCAGTTCCATATTATAGTTGAGGCCACCCCGGATGACATGGATATGGCTGTCGATGAGGCCCGGGATCAGGCGACGCCCCTTGGCATCGATAACGATCGCGTCGGCGCCGGCGGCGGCGCGGACCTCACCCTCTGTCCCGACCGCCAGAAACTTGCCATCGCGGATCGCGACCGTGTCGGCGACCGGATTTTCCCGATCCAGCGTCGTGACCTTGGCATTGGTGATGAGGATATCCTTGCGGGTCATGGCGAAGCTTTCGGTGGCGGTGAGAAGAGCGGTGGTGGCAGCGCTGGCGAGCGCCTGGCGACGGGTGATCATGCGTCCTGCTTCCGGTTTGTCGGCAATTGCCCAAGGATGTGATGGGCGCAGTCGGTGGTGACGAAGGCGGTCAGTTCCGTGCGATCAAGCAGCCGCTTGGCGACCGGGACGATCTGCTCCCCGACCAGTATCCCGGCCAGCCCGATCAGGGCGATGACCGGCGGAGCGGGAGAACGGACGCCAAGCAGGCTGTAGACGATGCCGACCAGCAGCCCGGCGCCCAGCGAGAGAAGATAGGCTTTCATGGGTCCGTTCTCCCCGGTTTCGATCAGGCCTGGATGAAGGCGAGGATGTCGGCGTTCAGCACGTCGGCATTCACCGTCAGCATGCCATGCGAATAGCCCTCATAGATTTTGAGCGTCGCGTTCGGCAGGATTTCGGCCTGCAACACACCGGCATTCTTGTAGGGGACGACCTGGTCGTCATCGCCATGCAGAACCAGGGTCGGCACGGTGATTGCCGTGAGATCATCGGTCTGATCGGTTTCGGAGAAAGCCTTGATCCCCTCAGAATGAGCAAGCGCGCTGCCCATCATGCCCTGGCGCCACCAATTTTCGATGACGGCAGGCTTCACGTCAGCACCGTCGCGGTTGAAGCCATAGAAGGGGCCAGCCGCGACGTCATGGAAGAATTGCGCACGGTTGGCGGCCAAGCCGGCACGCAAACCGTCAAACACTTCGATCGGCAAGCCGCCCGGATAGCGATCGGTCTTCAGCATGATCGGCGGGACGGCGCTGACCAGCACTGCCTTGGCGACGCGCCCCTGCGGCAGGCCATGGCGGGCGACATAGGCCGCGACCTCGCCGCCGCCCGTCGAATGGCCGATATGGATGGCATTGCGCAGGTCGAGATGTTCGGCGACGGCGGCTGCGTCGGCGGCATAATGATCCATGTCATGACCGAAATCGACCTGGGCGGAACGGCCATGACCGCGGCGGTCATGGGCAATGACGCGATAGCCCTTCGACAGGAAGAACAGCATCTGCGCGTCCCAGTCGTCCGCCGACAGCGGCCAGCCATGGTGGAACATGATCGGCTGGGCATCCTTGCTGCCCCAATCCTTGTAGAAGATCTGGACGCCGTCCTTGGTGGTGACGAAATTGGTCATGGGAATATCCTTTCACGGGGCGGGAGAAAAAGAAGAAGAGAAAGACAGGTGAGGGAAGCGGCCGGGTCGGGAGATGTCGGCCCGGCCGCAGAATGGCGGGGCTTAGTGGCCGCCTTCCGATGCGCCGAACATGGTCTTGGCGTAGGTGATGCCCAAGCCATAGGCGCCGCCCCATTTGCGGGCGATACCGGTGGTCATGTCGTAGGTTTCGGTACGTGCCCAGTCGCGCTGAAGTTCCAGCAGATATTGCAGCGAGGTGATCGGACGGGCGCCCGCCTGGATCATGCGCTCGACGGCGCGTTCATGGGCTTCCTCGCTGATATCACCGCTGGCATCGGTGATGACATAGGCCTCGAACCCCTGTTCGATGGCCGACAGGACCGGACCGACGATGCAGACGCTGGTCCACAGACCGGCGAACACCAGACGTTCCTTGCCGATGCGGTTCACTTCCTCGATCACCGCAGCATCTTCCCAGGTGTTCATCGAGGTGCGATCGAGCATCGGCTGGTTGTTGAAGGCTTCGGTGATCTCGCTGAACATCGGGCCGGAAAAGCTCTTTTCAGCGACGGTGGTGAGGATGGTGGGGACATTGAAGCCGGCGGCGGCGTTGGAAACCAGCGCGGCATTGTTGCGCAGCAATTCAGGCGCGATCGACTTGGTGGCAAAAGCCATCTGCGACTGGAAATCGATGAGGACCAGGGCGTGGTTGCTGGGATTCAGCAGGGCCTTGGCAGGGGTCGGGGTGGCGGTGATCGACATGGGTAACTCCTCCTGAAACTCTGTGGCGCCCGGTGCGTCTGGGCTGAAAACAGGTCTATGGCGAAGCATCTTTGCGAAACAGGCGTATAAATTCGGCTATATCGTTCTATATTTCTGAAAAGCATATCTATGCGGGAATCACTGCCCTCTTGTGCAGGACGCATGGCCCGCGATAGCGATATCAGGAAGATGTCAGCCATCAAGCGAGGAGAAATCATGACGGTTCGTCAACGGCTCGCTGCCCTTGCCATGGTCGTTATGATCCTGCTGGCGCCAGCCTCCGATGCTGGCGAAGCACCGCTTCATCTGGTGGCTCATGAAAGCAGCTACAGCCTCGCGCCCCTCGGCGAAATCCATCTCCATCGGCCCGCTAGCGTCCCCCGCGCCATCGTCCTGCTGTTGTCCGACAAAAATGGTTGGGGTAGCGCTGAAACGGTCATGGCCCGCAGCTTGGCGAAACAGGGCTTTCTGGTCGCAGGTGCCTCTACGCCGTCGCTGGTCCAAAGGCTCGAAAAGGCACCTGGCAAGTGCATAAATCCCAATTACGCTCTGATTGCTCTGTCGCGCGATGTCCAGCATCGAGCAGAGGTCGATCGTTATCACAAGCCGATAGTGGCCGGGCTCGGCGCGGGTGCGACATTGGCGTTCGGCGCGCTCGCCCAATGGCCCGATGGCAGCTATCAAGGGGTAATATCGATCGATCCGGTACCCAGCCTTGCCGGTCGCAAGCCCTGGTGCGCGGCGCCCGGTTTCGCCGCCGGTCGCGTCACCGGTCCGCATGCCGGATGGCGCTTCGCCCCCAATCGCCACAATCGGATCGGCTGGATCGCGTTACAGTCGGCCGAACCGCCGAGCATCGCTCCGCAGCGTCTACTCCATTTCGTGGCCGCCGTGCCCGGCGCGCGTCTGATCCGCCTCCCCCGGCAAGGCGATAGTACCCAACCCCCGAACCAATTAAACGAGCAGGTGGGAAGCTCGATCCTGTCGCTGCTGCCCCGCCCGGCAGCGGCTCCGCTACCGGGACACATACCGCTCCCTGACATGCCACTTACTCTGGTTCCGGCAACCGGCAAAGGAGTCGATGACCTGATGGCGATCGCTTATTCCGGCGATGGCGGCTGGGTCGGCATCGACCGTGATCTTGCGACCCAACTGGCCGGCGCGGGCATACCCGTAGTCGGGATCGACAGCCTTGCCTATTTCTGGACCGCCCGAACACCACAAGGCGCTGGGCAGGATCTGGCACAGTTGATCCGGGCGTTCAGTCAGCGCTGGCAAAAGCGGCGCGTCTTGCTGATCGGCTATAGTTTCGGGGCAGATGTCATGCCTTATATGGTGGACAATCTGGACCTCGATGCACGCTCGCGCATCGATAGCGTGGCGTTGCTTGGCCTCAGTGCTACCGCCGACTTCCAGTTCCACCTGTCATCCTGGCTGGATATCGATTCCGCCAACGCGCGCCCTACACTCCCGGCAATCCAACGAATGAAAGGGATCCGGCTACTGTGCGTGCGCGGGCAGGTAGAAGCTGAGAGCGCTTGTGCTGCGATCCCGCCGGGGCAAGCGCAGCAATTCATCGTACCGGGCGATCATCACTTCAACCGCAATGCGGCGCTGCTTGCACGGATCATTCTTGGCCGCAGGAAGGCTGGATTCGTGGCGCGCTGAAGTTCGGGTAGTTCCAATCCGGATGGCTTCCAGCACTGTGCGCAGGGTCCGACCTGGGCCAAGTCACGGCGACCTATGAACATCTGACTGGCGAACTGACGCATCTACCGCGCCATCTCCAGATCACCCTTGCCCTCAACCCGGTATCAGCCGCGACAGCTCTCTGCCGCTCGGTTGGACCAACAAAAAAGCCTGCCCGCATCGCTCCTTTTATAGAGCCCATCATTTTTGATCGCTGCGTTAGTCAACACCAACATGAGGGTCTTTTCCATGTCGCCCGGGACCATGCGGGGACCAGGCTCTGCTCTGGTGCCCAAAATCTCCGGCCGTCGGCGAAAACCAGCCTTGAACATGGCAGATTCCCGGGCTTTGCAAACCCGTCAGTGAATATTGGCGAAAGGAGATGTGGTGCCCGGGGACGGATTCGAACCGCCGACACTGCGATTTTCAATCGCATGCTCTACCAACTGAGCTACCCGGGCATCGCCTGTCCGGGCAAAGGCTCCGGTTGGCTTGGAGGCGTGCCTATAGGCGTCAATCCGACTCCCTGTCCAGCCCATAATTGCCATTTTTTTGCATGTCTTCATCGGCCGGCGGACCGGCTACCCGATAGCCCTCGCCCAACCATCGCAGCAGGTCGCGATCACGGCAACGGGTGCTGCAAAATGGCCGAATTTCAGCCTGGGTGCGCTGGCCGCAGACCGGGCAGGCCCCCAAATCAGGCGACATGGCCGGCTGCCAAGGTCAGGGCCGCATCTGCGCGCAGCGTCACTTCGCCACCACGGCGGCGCGCCAGATGCTCGATCCAGTCAGACCGCTTGTGCAACATATCCACGATCGCAGACGCGGCAGTGATCGTCACCGCACCACCATTGCCGTACCGCTCGGCCTGGCGCAGAAGGGCCAGTGCGGCGGTCAGCACCGGATCCTCGCGCATCACCTCCATCAGGTTCGCGCGTTCGCGCTTGCGAATGATCTGGACAAAACCAAAACCGTTGACCGCCGTCCGTTCAAAGGGCAGCGGCAGATATTTGTCGATCTGCGCTGCGGCGACGATGCGTTCATCCTTGTTGTTCATGGTCGGCAGGTCAATGCCGATCGAACCAGCCAGACCCATGCGACGGATCGCCTGGGCAGACAGCTTGGCCCCCTTGGGACCGAGTTGCGCGGGTGGCAGGCTTCCGTCAATATCAATCAGGATCATGGCGGGCGTGAGGAAAATGCGGAGCGCGGCGTCCTCCCCTCCCACGTTGCCGGACATGGCCTCGTCCATCAGCTCGCTCCAGCCATGGGCTTCGAGCCGATCCTCCTCATGGGCGGGACAAGGTCGAACGGCGATATCGGTCGCGCGCAAGCGCTGCAACAGGCTGGCACCAGAATGCACCTTCGCGCCCGGCTGAGCGACCCGGCCCTTGGCGCGTTTTTCACGCCCTTCCTCGGCGATCGCCTCACGCAGAATCTCGACCAGGATATTAGCGCCTTCGGCGACCTTGGGGGGAATCGGCTCGACTAGCACTTCCTCACCGGAAATCAGCCGTGCAACGCCGCGTTTGCGCGGGATGATGCTCTGGATCAGACGTGCCTGCAGGACCGCGCCAGCCCGAGCGGCCGCGTCCTCCCGCTCGACTAGCGCCTCGACGATACGGCCCTTTTCGATCAGGGCGGCCCGCGCCTCGCCAATGCCTTCTTCATAGAGCCATTCGGCCATGTATGTTCCTAATCGCCTGTCCTTGCGGTCCATTCCGAATCAATCCGATCGGAATTAGCCCTTTTCTTGCTTATCGAGAGTATCGAGCAACCAAATGCACCACTCGAAATCAGTCTAATGGGTAACCCGCCGCCTTGAGCAACGTGCGAGTTTCATAGAGCGGCAGGCCCATGATAGCGCTGTGGCTCCCCTGAATGCTACGGATCAACCCGGCTGCACGACCCTGGATCGCATAGCCGCCCGCCTTGCCAAACCCTTCGCCGCTGGCAATATAACAGTCGATCTCGCTCCGCTCCAGCCGCTTGAAAATAACGATACTGGTAGAAAGGCGGTGCCGCACCACACCTGTCGCATCGATCAGCGTGATCGCGCTGTAAACGCGGTGCCGACGGCCCGACAATAGGTCAAGACAGGCGCGCACTTCCCCTTCGCTTTCCGCCTTGGGCAGGATGCGGCGGCCAGCGGCAACCACGGTATCGCCCGACAAGACCAGTGCACCCGGGTGACGGGCGGCAACCAGCGCGCCTTTTTCGGCCGCGACCCGCGCGGCATAGGCGGCCGGCAGCTCCGCCTTGCCCGGTGTTTCGTCGATATCGGCAGGATCAACGGCATCGGGGACGACACCTATCTGCCCCAGAAGATCATGCCGCCTGGGGGAAGCCGAAGCTAGAATGAGTCGCATCAAAAAATGCGGCTTATTTGAAGCGGTACGTGATCCGACCCTTGGTCAGGTCGTATGGCGTCAGTTCGACCAGCACTTCGTCACCGACCAGCACGCGGATGCGGTTCTTACGCATCTTGCCAGCAGTGTGACCGAGAATTTCATGATCATTCTCAAGGCGCACGCGGAACATGGCGTTGGGGAGAAGCTCCACAACCTGTCCGCGCATTTCAAGCAGTTCTTCTTTGGCCATAATATCCCAGAATCGAAAAAATCGCGCCGCCATAGCGCCAAATGATGGAAAATGAAAGTCAGGACGGCACGCCAAAGCGATCGCCGGCAGCGACGAGCGCCGCAAAGACGGCATCGAGCTGCTGCGCATCGATGCAATAGGGCGGCATGAGATAGATGGTGTTGCCGAGCGGCCTTAGCAAGATACCCCGTTCCAGAAAGAAGGCGCGCAGTCGCGGCGCAAGATCGGAGAGGTACCCCGCATCGGCCGTAACAAGATCGATCGCCATGATCGTGCCAATCTGGCGCAGGTTAGCAAAGGCCGGATGGCCGGCCAATATGGCCAGTCGATCGGCAAGGCCGCGCACCAGCGTATCGATCCGCCCCCGCACATCCTCCTCCCGCCATATCGCAAGATTTTCAGCGGCGGCGGCGCAGGCAATGGCGTTCGCGGTATAGCTGGACGAATGGTAGAAGAGCCGCGCCCGGTCAGTCGATCGATGCGCCTCGAAGATGCGCGAAGTCGCCAGCGTCGCAGCGAGCGGAATGGCACCCCCGGTAATGCCTTTGGCCACCGCCATGATGTCCGGCACCACCTCCGCCTGCTCGCAGGCGAACCGGGTGCCGGTGCGCCCCCAGCCGGTCATCACCTCATCGGCGATGAACAGCACGTCATGGCGCGCGCAGATATGAGCCATGGCCCGCAACACATGTGGCGGGTAGATCAGCATCCCCCCTGCCCCCAGGATTAGCGGCTCGACGATGAAGGCGGCTGGCCGGTCGGCGCACGCGGCTTCCAATGCGGCCAGCGTTTCCGGCTCGCGGCCCGGATGGGGGAAGGGAATAGTGCCGACATCGAACAGCAAAGGCGTCCAGGCGGCATTATAAACCCCGCGCTCGCCGATGGACATCGCCCCGATCGTGTCACCATGATAGCTGTGCTCCAGCACCAGGATGCGGCTGCGCGCATCGCCCAGCCCGTCGAGCGCACGATTATGCCAATAGCCGAGCGCCATCTTGAGCGCGACTTCCACCGCGGTCGACCCGCTGTCGGAAAAGAAGACATGGGCCAGCGGATCGCGGCCCCGCGCCTGCGGCATGATATCGACCAGGCCGCGCGCGACTGCCTCGGCCGGTTCATGGGTGTAACCCGCGAAGATCAACTGGTCGAGCTGTCCAGCCTGACGCGCGATGGCAGAGGCGATGCGCGGATGGCAATGACCATGAGTCGTGACCCACCAGCTGGAAATAGCATCGACGAGCGTGCTGCCATCAGCCAGATGCAGGGTCGCCCCCTCCGCCCGGACGACATGGGGAATAGGCTCGTTGAGGCCGTGCTGGGTGAAGGGGTGCCAGACAGGAGAGGTCATCGGCGTCCCCTACGCCCGATCGGCGGCCAAGGCTATGGCTTGTCCTTGCGGTCCACCGGCGAGATGCTGGGCAGCACGGCCGCTGTCGGCACGACGACCATGGGCACCGCGACATGGATATCGACCCGGCGATTCTTCGCCCGGCCTTCGGGATCGTCGCTGCCGTCCTCCTTTGCATTGGGGGACACCGGCCGGGTTTCGCCTAGCGCGATCAGGGTGATGCGATCCTTGGCGATGCCCTTTTCGAGCAGATAGGCCTCGACCGCTTCGGCCCGGATGCGGGAGGCTACGCGATTGTCGCCGTCATTGCCCTTGCTATCACTATGGCCGCGCAGCGTGATCGCTCCGCCCGTCTTGATCGCCGGCGTGTCAACCAGCGTATCGAGCGCGGCGCGGGCGGGATCGTCCAGCTTCAGTCCGGACGCGCCGAAGGCGATGGTGACGTCGAGCGGTTCGATCTTCGGCGCCTCGGGTTCGGCCACTTCGGGGCGCAGGATCGAGCGGACCGGCTCAGCGGCATTGTCAGCGCCATTGGCCGTCATGTCGTTCTCCACCGCATTGGCGGCGTTGGCGCCATTATCCACGGCATTGCCTGCCGGCCGATCACATGCGGCCAGCATGACGCAAAGGGCCAGCGCGGGGGCAAGGCTCCTCATTCCTCCTCTCCTTCCTGTTTCTTGCGGGTCTTATGGGTGGGCGGCACATAGGACAGGATCGTGTCGCCCGGCTGCGGCGTCGGTCGCGACGCATGGGTGAAGAAACGCATCGTCCCGTTTTTGCGCAACAGCAGCAGCATGTCCGCATCGATCGGCAGGTCCGCCTTGGCTGCCTCGAAACCAAACTGGTCGCTGATCCGCGTCTTGCGGAAGGTCCAGCCTGTATCCTCACGGATCATGATTTCCTCAACGCCCAGTCCAGAATCGAACAGGGCGCGGCCGCGCAGTGATTCCGGCAGCGCGCGCGGATCATGATCGTCGCTGGCGTCGCCAAGCTGATAGACATTGTCGCGGCCGACTTCCGGCGCAAACTCATTGCAGACGAGCGCGTTATAGGCCTCATTTTCCGACGTGGCCGCGAGCACCTGGAACTGGGTCAGGTCCAGCCGTTCCTCGGTCGCCTCCGCCAATATCTCGCCATGATAGGTCGGGATGCCGCCATGGCGGGCGGGGGCCAGACGCTGCCAGCTATTGTCGGCGATCATCACCGGCACCTCCAGCTGGCGCAACTGGGCGGCGAGGCTTAGGCTGAAGGGGGTTGCGCCGACCAGCAGCAGTCCCTTGTCCTGCGCGCCCGTGACCTTGAGCAGCCGGGCGACCGGCTTGATCGAGAAGCCGTGGAACAGGATGGTCGCGACCACGATCGAGAAGGACAGGGTGACGAGGATGGCGCCATCGCCATAGCCCAGCCGATCGAGCCGCAGCGCAAAGAGACCCGAAATGGCGACCGCGACGATACCGCGCGGCGCGATCCAGGCGACCAGCAGCCGCTCATTCCAGGGCACCGGCGAGAAGGCAAGGCTGAGCAGCACCGTCGCCGGGCGGACGACGAACAGCAGCACCAGCAGATAGGCCAGGAAGCGCCATTCAAACTGACGCAGCACATTGAGGTCGAGCGAGGCCGACAAGATCACAAACACGCCCGAGATCAGCAGGACGGTGACATTTTCCTTGAACGGCTGGATGTCGCGCAGGGAGTCGAACTTCATGTTGGCCAGCGCGACGCCCATCACCGTCACAGTGACAAGGCCGGTTTCCGCCTGGATGAGGTTGGACAGGACGAAAACGCCGATCACTGCGACGAGCAGGATCGGAGCTTTCAGATATTCGGGCACATGGCCGCGCTGGAACGCCCAGCCGATCGCGCGGGCGGCCAGCCAGCCGATCAGGCCAGCGATGATCGCGGCGGCGACCAGCGACAGGATGACCGCCGCCAGCGTGCTGCCCTCGCTCGACCGGCGCAGATATTCATAGGTAGCAAGGCCCAGCAGTGCGCCGACCGGATCGTTGACGATCGCTTCCCATTTGAGGATGGCGCGCGGGCGGGCGGCGACATTGGACTGGCGCAGCAGCGGCAGCACCACCGTTGGCCCGGTTACGACCAGGATGCCCGCGAACAGGATGGCCACCGGCCAGACGAGACCCGCGACATAATAGAGGGCGAACGCGCCCAACACCCATCCGATCGGTGCGCCCAGCACCACCAGCCGGGTGACAGCGCCGTCGGTCTTGCGCAATTCGCGGAAGTTCAGGCTGAGCCCGCCCTCAAACAGGATCAGGGCGACCGCCACCGAGACCATGGGTTCGAGCAGTTCGCCGAAGGTGAGCTTGGGATCGATAAGGCCGGTCACCGGGCCACCGATGACGCCGGCGGCGAGCATCAGGGCAATGGCGGGCCAGCCGGTGCGCCAGGCAATCCATTGAGCGCCAATGCCCAATATGCCGATCAGCGCAATTACAAGGGCCTGTTCATGCATGGCCGCAACCATAGACAGCCGGAGCCGCCATGGTCACCCCCTTTATTTTCAACAACCTGGGGAACCGGATCGCAGACCGGGAATGGCAGGCAGGGGAGAACCTGCCATTCCCATGTCAAAATCCGCTTATTGCTGCGGCGGGCTGGCCGGAGCGGCCGGACTAGCGGGCGCTGCCGGTGCCGATGCGCCAGCCGCTGCCTGGATGCGCTGCTGCAACGCCGGATCGGAGGCTGCAGCCTGGCCGATCTGGTTGAACTTTTCGGGCGGCATGCCCTTTGACTGGAGCGCAGCCAGCATCTTGGGCTGCTTGTCCGCAGCGGCGATGGCCGTGTCCGACTGAATCTTGGTCACTTCGACCGCAGCTGCCGCGAACTGCTGGATATCGGCATCACTGAAGCTGCTTGCGCCCGCAGCTGGGGCACCGGGCGCTGGCGCGGCCGGCGTCTGCGCAGAAACCGAATAAGCCGCCAGCAGCGCGACCGATGCGACACCGGTCTTGATGATTTTCGAGAGGTTGAGACCCGTCAACTTGCTTCTCCTTGCTTTGCTACCCCCAAAGCTGTGGACAAAACAGGCAAGGGAAAAGTCCGGACAGGATGAAGCGTGGCATTAGAAAGACGGTGGAAAAGTTCCCGTCCGCTTGTCGCGAAGAGGAAACGATCGGCCGATCATATCATTCCTACTGCGCAACAAAAAAGGGCCGCGCGATGGGCGGCCCTTTCCCGATTCTGCTTACCAGATCTTCACCCGATCCTTGGGATCGAGATAGATCTTGCCGCCCGGCGCTGGCTTGAACGCATCATACCAGGCGTCGAAATTGCGCACGATGTCGGCGCGATACTGCGACGGCGCGTGCGGATCGGTGACCAGGCGCTGGCGCAGATTGGCTTCGCGATAATTGCGGCGCCACACCTGCGCCCAGCCCAGGAAGAAGCGCTGGTCGCCGGTCATGCCGTCGATCACCGGCGCGGCCTTTCCGCCCAGCGAGGCATGATAGGCGTCGAGCGCGACGGCCAGGCCGCCCAGATCGCCGATATTCTCGCCCATGGTGAAGGCGCCCTTCACATGCGCGCCCGGGAAGGGCTCATAGGCGTCATATTGAGCGCCGAGCTTGGCGGTCAGCGCCTTGAAATTGGCGACGTCCTGATCGGTCCACCACTGGTTGAGCTTGCCGGTCTCGTCATATTTCGCGCCCTGGTCGTCGAAATGATGGCTGAGTTCATGGCCGATCACCGCGCCGATGCCGCCATAATTGACCGCCGGGTCGGCGTGGGGATCGAAGAAGGGCGGCTGCAGGATGGCGGCCGGAAAGACGATCTCGACCATGCCGAAATTGGCATAGGCATTGATCTCCATCGGGGTCATGCCCCATTCCCAGCGATAGATGGGCTTGCCCAGCTTGCCGATATTATAGTCGAAGTCGAACTGGTTCGACCGCATCGCATTGCCGAACAGGTCGCCCGACTTGATGGTCAGGCCGCTATAGTCGCGCCAGCGATCGGGATAGCCGATCTTGGGCGTGAAGGCGGCGAGCTTCTTGTGGGCACGGGCCTTGGCCTCGTCGCTCATCCACGGCAGGCCATCGATGCGGCGCCCCATGGCGGACAGGACATTCTTGACCAGCTGGTCCATCGCCGCCTTGGTTTCGGGCGGGAAATATTTGGCGACATAGACTTTGCCGACTTCCTCACCCAGCGAGTCCTTGAGGAAGGTGACGCCGCGCTTCCAGCGTTCCTCGCGCTCGGGCGTGCCCGACAGGGTGGTGCCATAGAAGGCGAAATCGGCGCTGGCGATAGTGTCCGGCAGATAGTCGGCATATTGATGCAGGCTGCGCAGCAGCAGGCTGTCCTTCAGCACGCCGATCGGCGTCTTGGCGATCAGCGCGGCCTCGCCGGTGACGGCCGACGGCTGAGCGACCAGCAGGTCCGCAGGCTTGAGACCAACGGCGCCGAAATAGGCGGCGAAGTCGAAACCGGGCGCGGCCTTCTGCAGCGCGGCGAGGCTCATCTTATTATAGGTCTTGTCCGCGTCGCGGCTGTCGACCTGGGTCCAGTGGACCTTGGCGATCTCGGTCTCGAACGCCATCAGCGCGGCAGCGCGGGCCTTGGCATCGGGTTCGCCCAGCAAAGTCAGCATCTGTTCGAGATGGGCGACATAGGCGGTGCGGATCGCCGCCATCTTCTCGCCCTGGTCGAGATAATAGTCGCGGTCGGGCAGGCCCAGGCCACCCTGCATCATCGAGAGGATGTAGGTTTCAGGATCCTTGTCGTCCTGGCCGACATAGAAGCGGAACGGGCCGCGCACGCCGGCGCGCGCCGCCTTGCCGGAGAGGGCGGCATAGGCCTTCAGATCCTTGACCGCGCCGATTTCGGCGAGCCAGGGCTTGATCGGAGCGAGGCCCTTCGCCTCGACCGCAGCCGAGTCCAGATAGGTCGCATAGGCGACGCCGATCTTGCTGTTGGGATCGGTCTTGGCGCCGTCCAAAATCTCGCGGGTGCGCTTCTGCGACAGTTCGTCCAGCACGGTGAAGGCGCCATAGTTGGACTTGTCCGCCGGGATCGGCGTGTTCTTCAGCCAGGTGCCATTGGCATAGTCGTAGAAATCGTCACCGGGCTTGACCGAGGTGTCCATGCCAGCGGTGTCGAAGCCGTAGGCGCCGTAGGTCGGCTTGGCGGTCGCAGTCGGGGCAGCGGCGGTCGAGGTGGCGGGCTGGTCGGCATAGGCTACGGTCGCGGCAAGCGCGAGGCCAGTGGCGGCAGCGCCCATCAGGAGGAACTTCATGAAGGCATTTCCCTTGCTTCGGCGGAATCGGACGTCGTTCGACTGGTCCGTTGTGCCGGGCAGTTGAACGCGCGTCAAAGAGCCATGTCCATGTCGTTGGTCGAAAATTATCGACCGTTGAAATTATCGGGAAGGTGGATATGCGCCTTGAAAGCCGCCGCCAGACTGTCCCGGTCGAGCGGATCGAGCAGCGGCAAACGGCCTAGACTGGGCACCCCGGCGATATGCGGGATGATCCGCTCATTCTCCTCATGCGCCTCGCCGATGAAGGCAATGCCGACGACATGGACGCCGCGCGCGCGTAGCGCTTCTATACTGAGCAGGCTGTGGTTGATCGTGCCAAGACCGGTGCGGGCACACAGGATTGCGGGCTGTCCCCAATAGGCAAACAGGTCCGCCATCAGCAGGCTTTCGCTGACCGGCACCAGCACGCCGCCGGCCCCTTCCACCACCAGCGGGCCATCCACCTTGGGCAGGGCCAGGCGGTCGAGCGAGATGTCGACGCCATCGATCCGCGCGGCGAGATGCGGCGAGGCCGGCGTGGCGAGACGATAGGCTTCGGGCAGGATGCGTTCGGGCGGCAGGCCGGACAGGGTGGCGACCCGTTCCTTGTCGCCCTGCGGATCGACGCCGGCCTGGATCGGCTTCCAATAATAAGCGCCGAGCGCCGCGGCGAGGCCGGCGGCGAAGACGGTCTTACCGATGTCGGTATCGGTGCCGGTGACGATCAGGCGGGTCATCGCGCGACCCGGCGCAACACGTCGCCGAGCGCAATCACATCGGCGCGCCCGACATTGAGCGAGAGCGAGATGCGCAACCGGCTGGTGCCGGCGGGCACGGTCGGCGGGCGGATGCCGCGCACATCGAAGCCAGCCTCCTGCAAGGCGGCAGCGGCGGCCATGGTGCGCGCATCCTCGCCCAGGATCAGCGGGATGATCTGGCTGCGCGGACGGGGCAGGCCGAGCGGCGCACAGATCGCTTCCATCGCATCCTGGCGCAGGGTCAGCAGCCGATCACGCCGGTTGTCCGCCGTCTCGATCCGGTCGATCGCCGCCGAGGCCGCGACCGCCATCAGCGGCGAGGGCGCAGTCGAGAAGATGAAGGGCCGGGCGCGGTTGATGAGATAGTCGATATGGATACGCGGACCGCAGATCAGCGCGCCCTCCACGCCCATCGCCTTGCCGCAGGTATGGAGCGTGATGACATTGTGCAGGCCATCGAGGCCGGCCGACAGACCCCGCCCGCCCGGCCCGAAGACGCCAGTGCCATGCGCCTCGTCCAGCAGCAACATCGCGTCATGGGTGGCGGCGAGCTTGGCCAGATCGGTGAGCGGCGCCATGTCGCCGTCCATCGAATAGAGCGTCTCGACCGCGATCCAGATCCGCCCCTTGCCACCCTCGGCACGGAAGGCGGTGATGAGATCGGCGAAGCTTTGCAGATCATTATGGCGCGCGAAGACGGCAGTGGCCTTGGACAGACGGATGCCGTCATGGACGCTGGCATGAATCAGTTCGTCCGCGACGATCAGGTCACCGCGCTGCGGCAGGGTGGCGAACAGCGCCATGTTGGCGAGAAAGCCATTGGCGAGGAACAGCGACGCCTGGGTACGGAAAAATTCCGCCGCCTTGGCCTCCAGCCCTTCATGCTCCGGCGCATTGCCGCGCAGCAAGCGCGAGCCCCCCGAGCCAACCGGTACGCCGCGGGCGACCGCATCGGCCACGGCCTGACCAATGATCGGATCGGACGCGAGGCCGAGATAATCGTTAGAGGCAAAATCGCGCCCGGCGCGGGGGATCAGATGCCGCAGCCGCCCCCTCGATTCAAGCGCGGCCAGTTGCGTACGGAAGGGTTCGCTGCTCATGATCGCGGGCTATAGGCCCCCGCCCCGAACCGGGCAAGCAAGCGCTTAACTTCGCATATTTCCCGTATATTTTGTCATATTCATTCAAATGGCGGAAATTTCGTTACAAGCGCAGCCCCATTACCTATGCCTGACAATATAGGGCCATAGCGCCTTGTAGGACAGCGATCAGAAGCTGAAGCTGAGGGACAGCGACGCGACATTATCATTGCTGTCGTCGGCGTCGGGGCGGAAGCCATGCTGGTGGAGATAGCCGATCTCCGCATTCACATTTTTCGCGAGCGGCGTGGTGATCGCAATCATATTGCGCATCCGCTCCTCGCCCTGGACCCGCTGAAAATTGGTCTTGTTGAAATCGATGAAGCTTTCATGACTGAGGACCAGCGCGGTCTTGCCCCCTTCCTTGAAGGGCAGGACATATTTGACATAGGGCCGCAGCCTCCAGGCGGTGCCGTCGATGCCTTCACGCCAGCGCTGTTCCAGCCGTAGCCGGGCGCTGAGTGTGCCCGGGCCGATCTTGACGATATTGTCGAACGTCACCTGTTCTCGGGCACGATGTTCCATCACGGTGAAGTCGCCACCATCATATTGTGGGTCATGGGTATAGCCGGCCCAGACCGTCACCTGTTTGCTGACCTTGTACCCCAGCAGCGTGTTGCTCTCGATTTCGTAAAGACCATCGCGGTCGTTGCTGAAGCGGGCGACAATTTCCTGGGACAGCCGCCAATGATCGGAGAGCTTCACCGTCGCGCTGGTCGTGGTCCAGAGTTGCTCATCCTCGCTGGCATGCGCCGTCGCGGGCAGCGCCAAAGCGGCAAGAAGATACAGGCATAGACGGCGCATCGGGCTTCGCTCTCCAACAGGAATTGTCGGGCGCTCTATGACGATTCGGTTACATAAGAGCGTCAGTTTGATTGCAGTTGTGTGACAATTGCTGTCCGCAATGTTGCCAGACCGCCGCACAGAGCGACGCGGATCCAAGTGAGCGCAAAACAAGGACAAATTGCATCGCAACATGTTGCAATAAACTCGCAATATCATTAGCGGGCGACATTCGGGAGAGGCCATCGGGAGCAACGGCTCCATCCTTCGTCATGTTTCCAGGATCGCCGCCTTGCCCAGCCTCCGCTTCTCGCGCCTTGCAGCCCTGCCCTTCCTGTTTGCGCCCTTGCCTGTCCTGGCCCAGGCGCCGCTCGCCATGATGGCCGAGGACAGCGACATATTGGTGACCGCGCGTGCGCAGAAACTCTATCGCGTCGAAGACAGCGAGATCGGCAAGATCCCCGCCGACCCGATGGACATTCCCCAGTCGGTCCAGGTCATCACCAGCGAGTTGATCCGCGACCAGGGCGCGCGCGACATCACCGATCTTTATCGCAATATCGCCGGCGTCAGCGCCAACCAATATGCCACCGTCACCTATCGCGGCTTCCGGCAGGAGGCGATGTTCTATGACGGGCTGCGCGGCGACCCGTTCCAGGGCTTCGCCGTGCCGAACCTGTTCAGCATCGACCGGGTCGAGTTTCTGAAGGGGCCGGTCGGCATGCTCTATGGCGCCAGTTCGCCCGGCGGCATGGTCAATTATGTGACGAAGAAGCCGCAGGACAAGTTCGCCGCATCGGTGCGCGCGGTGGTCGGCAATTATGACCGTTATGGCGCGTCGGGCGAGGTAACCGGGCCGATCGACGCGAATGGCGTGGTCGCGGGCCGGGCCGGAATTTTCTACGAGAGCTTCGACACGGTGCAGCGCTTTTCCGGCAGCCGCAGCCTGGTCGCGGATGCCGGGCTGAAATTCAACCTGGCGCCCGACACCAGCCTGACGGTGCAGGCGACCCGATATGACCAGAGCTTGCCCGGCAACCGGCTGCGCGGCGTGGCGATCGACGCGAACGGCAACTTCCTGGCTGACCGCAACTGGACCCATAATGAGAAGAATGACAAGCTGGACCTGAAAGGCACGGTGCTACAGGCACGGCTGGACAGCCGCCTGTCCGACGCGATCAGCATCAATGCGTCAGGCCGCTGGTTCCGCTATACCGAAGATCAGCGCTATCATGAGCCGCTGGGACCGATCGACACCGACGGCGACGGCATGGTCGACACCCAGCCGCGCGAATTCCGGTCGCAACATCGCACGATCGAGGGGGTGAGCCTGGCGAGCAATATGATCGCCAGGCTGGAGACCGGCGGGATCAAACATATATTGCTGGTTGGCGCCGACTGGTATCGCGAGACACAGGATTTCAGCGGCGTGACGATCAAGGGCGTGCCGGGCCTGTCGCTGAGCAATCCCGTCTATGGCCTGAGCAACCCCACCGAGGCGGACCTGGCGGGCCTGACGCCGGAAGTGAATGCGTCGCGCGCCCATCGCTATGGCGTCTACGCCCAGGAACAGGCTGATATCGGCGAGCATGTCATCCTGGTCGGCGGCGTGCGCCATGACTGGTTCGACGACAAGGACAAGATTGGCGGCGCCTATGCCGATGGCGGCCGCTGGAGCTGGCGCGTCGGCGGCATCTACAAGCCGGTAAAATCCGTCTCCCTCTATGGCAGCTATGCCCAGAGCTTCGAGCCGCAAAGCCCCGGCAACCAGAATCCGTCGGTCGGCGGTCCCTTCGCCCCGATCGCCAGCCGCCAGTTCGAGGTCGGCGCCAAGGGCGAACTGATGGAGGGCAAGCTGCAACCGACGATCGCGCTCTACCATATCGTGCGCAACGGCATCGTGCAGGTCGATCCTGATCTGGAGCCTATCAATGGGCTGGACCAGCTATCGCCGGTCGGCGAGGTCACCAGCAAGGGGATCGAACTGACGCTGGCCGCCGACCTCAGCAAGAATTGGGTGCTGACCGCCAATTACGCCTATAATGACGCGCGCATCACCGACAGTGCGGACGGCGCGACGATCGACAATGCGGTCGGCGGCCGTTTCCCCAATGCGCCGAATCATCAGGCCGGGCTCTGGTCCCGTTATCAGATCCCCGCCTGGGGCACGGCGCTGGCGCTGGGCGGCCAATATGTGTCCGGCCAGATCGACCGACGCGGCGCGCATATTCCCGGCTTCACCGTGTTCGACGGCAGCATCACCCAGAATCTGGGCTTTGCCGAGGCGATGATCCGGGTCGAGAATATCTTCGACAAGAGCTATGCCGTCGCCACCTTCGACGCGCGCAAGGGCGCCTTTGTCGGCCGGCCGCGCACGGTATTTCTGGAATTGCGGCGCGACTTCTGATCGTCCCGATTGTCACCGGGGCGATCAAAGATCGCCAAAATCCAGCCCGGCCTGCGCACCGGGCTGGTGCGAAACCCGTGTCTCGATCCGGGGCGCCTTGCGGTTGGGGCTGACCAGTGGCGGCAGGCGAGGATGCCGATCCACAAACAGTTCCGCGAGCGTGAAGATCTGAAGCGCCGGAAAGCGGCCGAATTCGGTCTGGACCAGGCCGTGGCTGTCCGCTTCCTGCTCCATGCCGCGTGTCGGCGCCGCTGCACAGACGAACAGGCCGATGCGATGGCCATCCCGCTGCATCACCCGTCCAAGATCGCGCACCATGGCCGGATTGACATTATGGCCGGCCTTGACGGAGATGACGCCAGTCCGGGTCTGGCCGCCCTCCCCGACATAATAGAAATAGCCGTCGACACCCTTGTCGCCGCCTTTCTTGCCGCCCATCCAGGGCCAACCGCCCAGCTTGAGCGTGATCCAGTGCTGAAACTGATGCGGATCATCTACGGCCAGGCGCTGGGCCGAAGCGAGGTCGCGCGGGCTGCCGATGGTTTCAAACCGCGCAGCATTCCCATAACCTTCGCGCAGCCGCTTTTCGATCAGGCCGATGGCGAGGTGCGTGATATCGATGCCGATCCAGCGGCGACCCAGCTTCTGCGCGGCATCCACCGCCGTGCCACAACCGCAGAAGGGATCGAGGATGACGTCGCCAGGGTTGGAGGAGGCGGCGATAATGCGTTCGAGCAGGCCGATCGGCTTCTGGGTCGGATAGCCCAGTTTCTCATCCTCGCTATCCAGCCATTTGACATCCGCGTCGATGCCCTCCTCCGTATCGATCAGGCAGCCATCCGTGCCCGGCTGATAGGCCCAGATATCCTGATAGACTGTCCCCTGCCCCAGCCGCTGCTTGTAAGTAGGTCGCCCGGATGCCGACAGCACAACCTCTCCGGCCTGGTGGAGCAGATCAAGCATCTGCTGCGGCGGAGCATCCTGCTGATCAAGCGGCAACAAGGCCTTGAGCGATGCGGGTATTGCCCAATGACGACTGCGCGCGGTGGGATCATAGCCCATCCATGGCAGGCCACTGGCCCCGGCGCGAATGCCCGCCCCTGTCAGTTCATTAAGTCGATAGGCGCCACGATCATCGCTATAGCGGAACGCGCCCGATATATATTTCCGCAGATGCGGCGTCCGGCCAGGATGAAAGATGATGTCCCGGCTGCGGGAATAGAAGAAAATGGTATCGTGGACCGGGCCGAACTGTGTCGACAATTTATTGTGCGACGATGTCCTGCGCCAGATGATCTCGCTACGGAAATTTTCCACGCCGAACACCGCGTCCAGTACCAGTTTCAGATAGTGGCTCGCGGTTGGATCGCAGTGGAGATAGAGGCTGCCGCTGGACTTGAGCACGCGATGCAGTTCCTGCAGGCGCACCGCCATCATGACCAGATAGGCCATCATGGCATTTTCGCCGATCGCCGTGCGCATCGCCTGCATCAACACATACAGCCGATGGTTGCCACTGTTGGTGATGTCCATCAGGGCGCCCGCAGCGGCCGGTCCCCAGCTCCATGTATCATCGAACGCCTCTATGCTGGCGTCCGCGCCAGTGCCGGCGGGGGACCGAAAGAGGATATTGTAGCTGGCATTGGAATTGAACGGCGGATCAAGATAGACGAGATCGACGCTCTCATCCGTAATATGTGCCCGCAATATGTCGAGATTGTCGCCATAATAGAGGCGATCGACCGTCCCGTTCCCTGATGCCATCGCGCTGTCCCCTCCATGGGCAGCTCAACAAAAGGGGGAGGGTTCTTCCACAGAAAGCCGGTCCATTTCGGCGCGGCCCTAGTCGGAAAGAAGGGCGCGCCGCCTGTTGGCGCGCCCTTCCCGTCCATTTCCGATGCAGTTACGCGCCGTGTGCCAACGCCGCCAGCAGCAGCAAGGCCACGATATTGGTGATCTTGATCATCGGGTTGACCGCCGGGCCAGCTGTGTCCTTGTAGGGATCACCGACCGTGTCACCAGTCACTGCGGCCTTGTGCGCCTCGCTGCCCTTGCCGCCATGATGGCCATCCTCGATATATTTCTTCGCATTGTCCCAGGCGCCACCACCCGACGTCATCGACAGGGCCACGAATAGCCCCGAGACGATGACGCCCAGCAGCAGTGCGCCCAGGGCGGCAAAGCCATTGGGCACGCCCGCGACCGCCGCAATGATGAAATAGACCGCGATCGGCGCCAGCACCGGCAGCAGCGAGGGGATGATCATCTCCTTGATCGCGGCGCGGGTGACGAGATCGACGGTGCGGGCATAATTGGGGCGCGACGTCCCTTCCATAATGCCCTTGTTGGTGGCGAACTGGTCACGCACATCCTTGACCACGTCGCCGGCCGCGCGGCCGACCGCCGTCATCCCCATGGCGCCGAACAGATAGGGCAACAGCGCGCCCAGCAGCAGGCCGACGATGACATAGGGGTTGGACAGGCTGAAATCGACCGGCTCGGTAAGACCCAGGGCCGAATTGTAGAATTTGAGGTCCTCCGTATAGGCGCCGAACAGCACCAGCGCGGCGAGGCCGGCCGAGCCGATGGCATAGCCCTTGGTCACCGCCTTGGTGGTGTTGCCGACCGCGTCGAGCGCATCGGTCTTCACCCGCACGCTGTCGTCGAGATGCGCCATTTCAGCGATGCCGCCGGCATTGTCTGTGACCGGGCCATAGGCATCCAATGCCACGACCATGCCGGCCAGTGCCAGCATCGCGGTGGCGGCAAAGGCAATGCCGATCAGGCCCGCCAGCTGATAGGCGACGATGATGCCGACCACGATCACGATCGTCGGCAGCGCAGTCGATTCCAGGCTGATCGCCAGCCCCTGGATGACATTGGTGCCATGGCCGGTTTCCGATGCCTTGGCGATCGAGCGGACCGGGCGATAATTGGTGCTGGTATAATATTCGGTGATGACGACCAGCAGACCGGTCACGGCCAGGCCGACCATCATCGACCAGAACAGCGCCATGCCGGTATAGCCGCCGACCCCGTCCAGATCGGTGCCGAACGGGGTGCGGATGTCGCCCAGCGTATATTGGGTGACAAAATAAAGCGCCGGAATCGACAGCATCGCAGTGGTCCAGAACCCCTTGTAGAGCGCCCCCATGATCGACTGACTGGCACCCAGGCGGACCATATAGGTACCGATGATCGAGGTGATGATGCATACGCCGCCGACGATCAGCGGCAACGACATGAGGCGCATCAGGAAGGCGTTATCGACGCCGGTCACCAGCAATGCGGTCAGCACCATGGTGGCGCCGACGGTGACGACATAGGTTTCAAACAGGTCGGCCGCCATGCCGGCACAGTCGCCGACATTGTCGCCGACATTGTCCGCGATCACGGCGGGGTTGCGCGGGTCATCCTCCGGAATGCCGGCCTCCACCTTGCCCACCAGATCGGCGCCGACATCGGCCGCCTTGGTGAAAATGCCGCCGCCAAGCCGCGCGAAGATGGAGATGAGGCTGGCGCCGAACGCGAGCGCGACCAGACTGTCGATCACCAGGCGGTCATCAGGCGCGTGGCCGGCCGGACCGGTCAGATACCAGAAAAAGGTGCTGATCGCGAGCAGGGCAAGCCCGGCCACCAGCATGCCGGTGATGGCCCCTGCGCGAAAAGCAACGGTCAGGCCATTCTGCAGGGTGCCGCGAGCGGCCTCCGCCGTGCGGACATTGGCACGCACCGAGATGTTCATGCCGATAAAGCCGGCCGCACCCGACAGGATCGCGCCAATCAGGAAGCCAACGGCACTGGTTATCCCCAGGAACAGGAAGACAAGGACGGCGACGACGACGCCGACCACCGCGATGGTGGTATATTGGCGGCCGAGATAGGCCTTCGCCCCTTCCTGAATCGCCCCCGCGATCGCCTGCATGGTTTCATTGCCCGCCGGCGCGGCGAGCACCTGGCGACTGGTGAAAAGCCCGTAGAGCACGGCCAGCAGGCCGCACCCTATGGCAATATAGACTATCTGCATGCTTGCTCCTCTCCCCCTATTGTTGCTGTCATCGATCGCTCCGCAGGGAATGACGGGCGGGCGAAGGGCGCAACAGCGGGCGGCCGAACGGGAAGGGTCCGGCATCGGGCACCGCGTCAATCAGCAACAGGGCGATGCGCATCGGGCGCTCCAACCGGCTGAGAATAGGCTGATCCGAAGCTACAGCTCAGGCAGCGCGCGTCAAGCCGGTAGCGGAATGCCCCTGATCAACCATGTTCCCAGCCGAGCCGTTCGGGCAGCGGCATGATCGCACCATCGATCCGCAGGGTAAGGCCCGCCCCTTCGGAGAGGTAGCCGATCGGAATCGCGCGGACAGGCGACGAAACGCCGGGTGGCAGGGCGAAGAGCAGTTCATAATCGTCGCCGGCGCGCGCGGCGGCGAGCTGGATCGCGGTGCTACCGCCGCGCACGCTTTCGAGCGCCGGCGAAAGCGGGACATGGTCGATAGTCACGGCAAGATTGCTGGCCGCCCCCATGCGCGCCGCGTCGATCAATAGCCCGTCCGACAGGTCCATCATCGCGGTCGCGACGCGGGCGAGCAAGGCTCCTTCAGCCAAACGCGGGCGCGGTCGGCGATAGGCCGCGACCAGCGGGCCGGATGTGTTGGGATCGACGCGCGCAAGATGGAGGCCGATGCCGGCATCGCCGACCGGCCCGGTGACATAGAGCCGGTCGCCTGCGCGCGCGCCGGCCCGGCTGGGCACCGGCTTGCTGGTCGCTTCGCCGATCGCGGTCAGGCTGTAACTGCGCGGAGCACCAACCGGCATGCTGACCGTGTCGCCGCCGAGCAACGGCATGGCATGCCGTTCCAGCGCCTCGCCCAGCCCTTCGAGGAAGGCTGCATCCCATCCATCATCGCCGGACAGGCTGTAATTGAGCAGGCAGCCGACCGGCCTTGCCCCCTTGGCGGCAAGGTCGGACAGATTCACCGCCGCCAGTTTCCAGCCGATGTCGGCCGGCGGATCAGTGGAGAGATAATGGACGTCCTCGACCATCGTGTCGCTGGTGAGGATCAGGCGCGTGCCGCCGACCGGCAGCACGGCAACATCATCCTGCAGTCCCTGCGCGGCGGGATCATGCGCCAGCAGGCGCAGCAGGGTGAGGAAGCGGGATTCGGCGGACATGATGTGAGCCTATCCCTCTTCCTCGACCGGTACAGTCCTGGCCGATCGTTTCTTGCGAACGGCCAGACCGCTTATTTGCGCGCGTCCTTGGCGACGGCGTCGAGCAGGCCATTGACGAAGCCGGCTTCGCGCTTGTCGTAAAAGGCGTGGGCGACGTCGACATATTCGCTGATGACGGTGCCCGTCGCGATATCCGCACGGGCAAGTAGCTCATAGGTGCCCGCGCGCAAAATCTGGCGCATCGGCTTGTCGAGGCGATCGAGGGTCCAGCCGCTCGACAGGCGGGCGGAAATCAACCCATCGATTTCGGCGCGGCGGCGATCGACGCCAGATACGATATCGTCGAAGAAATTCTGTTCGGCATCGGCATAGGTCACGTCCTCGATCGTCGCACCCAGGCGATGTTCGTGGAATTCGTGCAGCAGCAGATGGAGCGGCGTACCCTCCATTTCGAGCTGGTAAAGCGCCTGGACCGCGGCGAGGCGCGCGGCGGAGCGGGATTTGGAACGTTCGGTCATATCAATCTGTCCATAACCGTTCGGGCCGAGCTTGTCGAAGCCCATGACCGAACGCAGTGAGATGTCCGCCCTTCGACGTCGTTCAGGGCGAACGGAATTTCTAGAGCCGCAACGCGACCGATGCGGCATGGGCAGGCAGGCCTTCCGCCTCAGCCAATGCCACGGCGGCGGGACCGATCGCGCGTATCGCGTCGGGCGTTAGACCCAGGAAACTGGTGCGCTTCATGAAATCGAGCACCGAAAGGCCTGATGAGAAGCGCGCGCGACGGCCGGTCGGCAGCACATGGTTCGGCCCTGCGACATAATCGCCCACCGCCTCCGGCGTCATCCGGCCGAGGAAGACCGAGCCGGCATGACGGACCTGCCTGAAATAGCGGTCGGGATCATCCACCGCCAGTTCCAGATGCTCGGGCGCGAGCCGATCGACCAGCGGCATCGCCTCGTCAAGGTCGCGCACCAGAATGATCGCGCCATTGGCGGCCCAGCTGGTGGTGGCGACAGCCCTCGTCGTCAGCTTGGGAAGCTGCTGCTCGACCGCCTTTTCAACGGCATCGGCAAAGGCCGCATCATCAGTGAAGAGGATCGACTGGCTGGTCGGGTCATGTTCCGACTGGCTCAAGAGATCGGCCGCGATCCAGTCGGCGTCATTCCGGCCATCGGCGACGACGACGATTTCGGACGGGCCGGCGACCATGTCGATGCCGACCACGCCATAAAGCTGGCGCTTGGCTTCGGCGACCCAGGCATTGCCGGGACCGGTGATGACGTCGACCGGCTTGATGCGATCGGTGCCATAGGCGAGCGCCGCGACGGCCTGTGCCCCGCCGACGCGCCAGATTTCTTCGATTCCCGCGATCTGCGCAGCAGCCAGCACCAACGGGTTGATCTCGCCCTTCGGCGTCGGCGTGACCATGGCAATGCGGCGCACGCCCGCCACCTTGGCCGGGATGACATTCATCAGCAGCGAGCTGGGATAGGCGGCGCGGCCACCGGGCACATAGAGCCCGGCAGCGTCCACCGCCGTCCAGCGCGCGCCGAGGCGCACGCCGGCGCTGTCGATGCCGTCGCTGTCCACCGGCCTTTGCTTTTCATGATAGGTGGTGATGCGCGCGGCCGCGAGTTCGAGCGCGTCGCGCAGCTCGCTCGACAGGCCATCGAGCGCGGCACGACAGTCGGCCGGGTCGACCGCCCAGCCGCTGACGTCCAGATCATGATGGTCGAAGCGGCTGGTATAATCGGCGAGCGCGGTGTCGCCATGGGCACGCACAGCCTTCAGGATGGCGCTGACGTCGCGCGACACATCCTCGTCCGCCTCGCGCCGTGCATCGACCAGGGCTGTGAAATCGACCGCGAAGCCGGCGGCCTTGCTGTCGAGCCTAAGCGGCATTGCGCACCTCCACCGCCTTGCGAAACGCCTCCACCAGCGTGGTAAGATCGGCCGAGCGCATCTTGTAGGCGGCGCGATTGACGATCAGCCGCGCCGAGACCGGCATGATGATCGCGGTCTCCACCAGACCATTGGCCTTGAGCGTGGCGCCCGAGGACACAAGGTCGACAATGCGACGCGACAGGCCGAGCGAAGGCGCCAGTTCCATCGCGCCATTCAGCTTCACGCATTCGGCCTGAAGGCCCCGCGCCTCATAATATTTGCGGGTAAGATGCGGATATTTGGTGGCGACGCGGACATGGCTCATCGCTGCCTGATCCTCGTCGCCCGCATCCGCCGGTTCGGCAACCGACAGGCGGCAATGGCCGATATTGAGGTCGACGGGGGCGTAAAGTTCGGAATAGTCGAACTCGTCCACGACGTCGGAACCGACGATGCCGATCTGGGCTGCGCCATGGGCGACGAAGGTCGCAACATCGAAAGCGCGCACGCGGATGATCGACACGTCTGGCCGATTAGTGGCGAAACGCAGCGCCCGGCTCTTCTTGTCATGGAATTCCGCCTCCGGTTCGATACCGGCTTTGGCGAGCAGGGGTAGCGCCTCTTCGAGGATGCGCCCCTTGGGGATGGCGAAGGTGATCGGGCGAGTCATGACGCGCGGGCCTTACCGGCGACGCCCCGGAAACACAAGATTCAGGCGGCCTGTGCCAGCGCTGCCTGCGTGCTTGCGATCCAGCCGCCGCCCAGAACGCGATCGCCGGCGTAGAGCACGGCCGCTTGCCCCGGTGCGACGCCATATTCCGGCGCGTCGAAGACCAGACGATCGCCGTCGAGCCGCGCGGGCACCGGCTTGGCCATCGAACGGACCTTGGCGGTCAGGGGGCCGGTAAAATCACCGCCTAACCAGTTGATGTCGGTCAAGATCGCGCCCGCAACCGCCAGTGCCGCCTTTGGCCCGACAATCACGCGGCGCGCCTCTGCATCAAGACGCACGACATAGAGTGGATCGGGCTGGCCGCCGATTTCCAGCCCCTTGCGCTGCCCTACCGTATAATGAATCAAACCTTTGTGGCGACCGAGGATGCGACCGTCGACATGGACGATATCGCCCCCCTCGTCCGCATCGGGGCGCAGCTTGCGGACGATCTTGGCATAGTCGCCGTCCGGCACGAAGCAAATGTCCTGGCTGTCGGGCTTAAGCGCGACCGCCAGCCCCAGTTCGGCCGCGATTTCGCGGACCTGGGCCTTGGGCAGGCCACCTAGCGGGAAACGCAGATAATCGAGCTGCGCCTGAGTCGTGGCAAACAAAAAATAGCTCTGGTCACGGGCCGGATCGGCGGCACGGTGCAATTCGGCCCCCTGCGGCCCTTCGACGCGACGGACATAATGGCCGGTCGCAAGACAGTCCGCGCCCAGATCACGCGCGATCTGGAACAGGTCGGTGAATTTCACCCCCATATTGCATTTCACGCAGGGAATGGGGGTGCGCCCCGCCATATATTCATCGGCAAAGTCGGCTATCACCGAATCCCGAAACTGGCTTTCATAATCAAAGACATAGTGAGCGATACCGATACGATCGGCGACCGCGCGCGCGTCGCGGATATCCTGCCCTGCACAGCAGCTGCCGGTACGGCCGACGGCAGCGCCATGATCGTAAAGCTGAAGCGTCACACCGATCACTTCGGCGCCCGTCCGCGCGGCCAGCGCGGCGACGACGCTGCTGTCCACGCCACCGGACATGGCAACGACGATGCGCCGCTGCGAGAGCGGCTCGGAAAGCTGGAATTCAGGCTGCATGGCCGCCCATATAGTCGCAAGCCCTCCGGCGTTCCAGCGCGATCCTCGCTCCTTTTGTCGCTTCGACGCAGAAAGCGATCCGGGCATTTACCGGACCTTATCCATTACACCCCTAAACCCAACGGCATGGATCTGAGCTTCCTCCGAACCGGCGGATTAAAACCCGCCATTACCAAGCCAACCGGGCGGCCACGCGTGCCGGCCTGGCCCTTCCTGCGCGCGACATCTGCCGCGGCGCAGGCGGCCAGTCCGACCGCGCAAGCGGTGGCTGGCGTCCTGCGGGGGCAGGACGGGCTGACAGACTGGATCCAGGAACTGGCCGAGATTTTCGCGCCACGTTCCAGCGGCAAGATCGAAGCCGCTCGGCTCGCGGGAAGCTTTAACCCGTTGGTCGCGAGCCATTTAGGGGTGGGGCAAGGATGATGAAATCAGTGTTTACCTTTGGGCTTTAGCCGATCTTCAGGGCTGAGGTGCATAGACGGTTTCGCTGCTGAATTCGGCAACGCCAGTGCCGCTAATTGAGGGTAAGAATGATCGAGAACCAGAAAATCCGACCTGCACAGGTCGTCGGGCCGCTGGGAGAACCCCTGACGCTGGAAAGTCTGCCGCCCGTGGACACCACGCGCTGGGTGGTACGCCGGAAGGCCGAAGTGGTCGCCGCCGTCAATGGCGGACTGCTAACCGTGGACGAAGCGTGCGCGCGTTACAGCCTGACGCTGGAGGAATTTGCCAGCTGGCAGCGCGCGGTTGACCGCTCAGGCATGCACGGCCTGCGCGTAACCCGCATCCAATATTATAAATCCCTCTACGAGCGGCAGCAGAAATATTAAGCGATCGGATGCGGCCGCTGTCCGGCCGCAAAAACCGGGAAATCTGCCCAAGGGCCGCCGGACCTGTGTCCGACGGCCCTTATTCCTTTGTGCCACGGGGATGGTTTCCGAAGCGGAATCATTTTTTGCGGGAACGCGAAGCCGTCTGCCGGGTTGAACATGTCAGCCAACCCGCTGGGGGCGTGGTCAAGGAGAGTAATATGGGCATCATTTTGTGGCTTATCGTCGGCGGCGTGATCGGCTGGCTCGCAAGCATGATCATGCGCACCGATGCGCAGCAGGGCATTTTGCTGAATATCGTGGTCGGCATTGTCGGCGCCTTCATCGGCGGACTGATCTTCAGCGGCGGATCGATCAACAATGCTGGGCTGACATTGTACAGCTTCCTTGTCTCGTTGGTCGGCGCGGTCATTTTGCTGGCGATCGTCAACCTCGTCCGGCGCGGATCCGTACGCTAGAATAGCCAATCGACCCGCAAAAAGGCCGCGCCGTCGCAAAGACAGCGCGGCCTTTTTTTGTTGCGATTTCAGTGTCGTGCGCCAAACCAGCGATAGAGAATCAGCACCGCCATGGCCCCCAGCACAGCAGCGAGAAAGCTGGCCCGCTGACCGGGCAGGTAGAAACCCAGCAGCTGGCCAACATAGGCCGCCAGCAAGGCCCCCGCGATTCCCAACAAGATCGTGACGACGCAGCCGCCCGGGTCGCGTCCGGGCATGACCAGCCGCGCCAACGCACCAGCGAGCAGACCCGTCATGATCCATCCCAGCAATTCCATGGCACACTCCCTCCTGCCCGGCGGCTCGCAATCCATAGCGCGCATAGTCCGACTATTTTGGCAATAGACGCACCAAACGCTGTCCACCGCCATGTTCCGTCCCGGCACAGAATGCTTTGCGAATGCCGGACCAACCGTGATAATGGGACTTGAGGGCGGTGATATATTCATATAACACAGTGCCGAGTTTTGGCGGAACCGCCGGAGAGATGGAAACGGCATGAATTACGAAACCCAGCTGATGGGCGAATCGTCCTCGATCCTCGTCGATGAGGAAGAACGGAACCGCGGTCGGCGCCGGTTGCTGATCATTGGCGGCGTTGCCGCGATCGCCCTGATTGCCGTAGCGGCCGCGCTGTCGATGCGCGGCAAGAGCGCAGCAACGCCAGACGCCGTCCAACAGGCCCCGGTGGTAACCGTCGTGAGCCCTGGTCAAACGATGGTCGCACGCACCGTCAGCGCCACCGGATCGCTCGCCGCCCGAATAGACATGCCGGTCGGCGTCGTTGGCGAAGGCGGCATGGTGACCCGCGTGCTGGTGCAGCCGGGCGACTGGGTCCGGGCCGGGCAAGCGCTGGCCATCGTCGAACGGTCGGTCCAGAGCGAGCAGATCAACTCCCTAGCCGCACAAGTCGAGGTCCAGCGGGCCAACGCCAAGCTGGCACAGGCCCAGCTGGACCGCGCCAAGGCCCTGGTCGGGCGCGGTTTCATCAGCGCCGCCGACATCGATCAGCGTACCGCCACGCGCGATCAGGCCGTAGCCCAGGTCCGCGTGGCCGAGGCGCAGTTGGCCGAGCAGCGCGCCCGCACCGGGCGGCTCGACATCCGTGCGCCCGCAGCGGGCCTTGTCCTGACCCGGACTGTCGAGCCTGGGCAGATCGTGCAGGCCGGCAGCGGCGTGCTGTTCCGCATGGCCAAGGACGGCGAAATGGAAATGCTGGCGCAGGTCAGCGAAGGGGATTTGACCACGCTCCGCGCCGGCAATGGCGCTACGGTAACCCCGGTCGGCGGCAAGGACAGCTTTGCCGGGCGGGTGTGGCAGGTATCGCCGGTCGTCGACCCGCAGAGCCGCCAGGGCATCGCCCGTATCGCCTTGTCCTATAATCCTGCGATCCGGCCAGGTGGCTTTGCTACCGCGACGATTACCAGCGGTTCGGGCGAGGCACCTCTGCTGCCGGAATCGGCCGTCCAGAGCGATGCCAACGGCAATTATGTCTATATCGTCAACGCCAAGAACCAGGTCGAACGCCGCGAAGTGAAGGTCGGCCAAGTGTCGGATACCGGTGTTGCAATCGCCACCGGCCTGACCGGTGCCGAACGGATCGTCACGTCGGCCGGCGCTTTCCTGACCCCCGGGCAGAAGGTCAAGCCCGAGGCACGCAAGGCGCCATGAGCAGCATCGGGCAGGGTTTCTCCCCGCCCGCAACAGGCTGGACAGAGTTGGAAGCGGACGCCCGTGCGTCCGGTGAGGGATGCCCATCATGAGTTTTCGCAATATTTCCGCATGGGCGATCCGCAACCCGGTCCCCCCTCTGGTGCTGTTCGCCGCCCTGCTGCTGGCGGGCGTCGTCAGCTTCATGCGGATGGACGTCAACCAGAACCCGGATATCAGCTTCCCTGCGGTCAGTGTGACCGTAATCCAGCCCGGTGCCGCGCCGACCGAGCTGGAAACCCAGGTCACCCAGCGGATCGAGGCCGCCGTGCGCGGCATCAGCGGGGTGGAGGACATCACATCCTTCGCATCCGAGGGGCAATCGCTGACCAATGTCCAGTTCAAGATAGGCACGCCGGTTGACCGCGCGGTCAACGACGTCAAGAACGCCGTCGACCAGATCCGCAGCGATCTGCCCGATGGCATTCTAGAACCACAGGTTACCCGCATCGACGTCGACGGCGGCCCGATTGCCTATTTCAGCGCCGAAACCACGGACATGACGCTGGAAGAACTGTCCTGGTATGTCGACAATACCGTCGCCAAACGCCTGCTGGCCGTGAGCGGCATGGCGGCAGTCCGGCGCGGCGGCGGGGTCAGCCGCGAAATCCGCGTCATCCTGGATCCGGCCAAGCTGCAGGCTTATGGCGTCACCGCCGCACAAGTAAATGCCCAGCTGAGCCAGGTGAACCTGAACGCAGCCGGCGGCCGCACCGAAATCGCCGGCGCCGAACAGTCGATCCGCGTACTGGGCAACGCCCGCAACGCACGCGATCTGGGCGCCACCCAGATCGCCATTTCCGGCGCGCGCACGGTCAAACTGTCCGACATCGCCGACGTGCGCGACATGTATGCCGAACAGCGCAGCATGTCGCTGATGAACGGCCGCCAGGTCACCAGTTTCAGCCTGGAAAAAGCCAAGGGCTCGTCCGACGTGACCGTCTATGACGAAGCTATGAAGGTGCTGGACAAGCTGAAGAAGGAAAACCCCAAGGTCCAGTTCAAGCAGCTCTACACCAGCGTCGACTATACCAAGGGCCAGTATCACAGCGCCATGTCGGCGATGATCGAAGGTGCCGTGCTGGCGGTCGTCATCGTCTTCCTGTTCTTGCGCGACTGGCGCGCGACCATGATTTCTGCCCTTGCGATCCCGCTGTCGGCGATCCCGTCCTTCTGGTTCATGGAAATGCTGGGCTTTACGCTGAATGGCATTTCGCTGCTGGCATTGAGCCTGGTGGCTGGCGTGTTGGTCGACGACGCCATCGTGGAAATCGAGAATATCGTCCGCCATATGCGCATGGGCAAATCCGCCTATCAGGCGTCGATCGACGCGGCGGACGAAATCGGCCTCGCCGTGCTGGCGACCACCATGGCGATCGTCGCCGTATTCCTGCCGGTTGCACTGATGCCGGGCATTTCCGGCCAGTTCTTCATCCAGTTCGGCATGACCGTGGTCGTATCGGTGCTGATGAGCCTCGCCGTCGCGCGCCTCATCACGCCGATGATCGCCGCCTATTTCCTCAAGGCTCATGGCGAGGAAAGCCATGGCGAAGGCTGGCTGATGGACCGCTACATGAGCGTGCTCCACTGGTCGCTCGAAGACCGCAAGGCCAAGGCGCGCCGCGCGCGCGGTGGCTTCGGCAACCGGTTCGTCGCCTTCTTCATCGACCATCGTGTCTGGACGCTGGGTGCAGGCATCCTGGCCTTCATCGCCACCCTGTTCGCCTTCGGTACTCTGCCGATGACCTTCCAGCCAACAATCAACACCGATTTCAGCCAGGTGAAGATCGAGACCGTGCCGGGCAGCACGCTGGAACAGACCACCGCCATCACCCGCAAGGTCGCCGATATGCTGGCCGCGGACAAGGATGTCGTGGAAGCCGCCTTTGCCGATATCGAACCGACCAGCGCCAGCATCTTCCTGACGCTCAAGAAGGATCGCCCGATCTCGTCGGTAGAATGGGAACGCAAGGTTGCACCCAAGTTCCAGACCGTTGCCGACGCGCGGGTGAATTTCCAGTCGCAGTCGGGCGGCGGCTTTGGCCGTGACATCATCATGATGTTCGGTTCGGATGATCCGGTACTGCTGGAGAAGACCGCGAACCAGCTGGTGCACGACATGGCCGGCATTCCCGAACTGCGTGCACCGCGTGTGCAAGGTGACATGCAGCGGCCGGAAATCATCATCAAGCCGCGTCTCGACCTGGCCGCCAGCATGGGCGTAACCACGGCCGCGCTCAGCCAGTCGATCCGGATCGCGACCATCGGCGACATCGACCAGAATGTGGCAAAATTCTCGCTATCCGATCGCCAGATACCGATCCGCGTGTCCCTGGCCGAGGAAAGCCGTAAGGATATCGCGACGATCGAGAATATGCCCGTGCCGACCGTCAACGGTGGCTCTGTTCCACTCAAGGTCGTTGCCGACATCAGCTTTGGCGCAGGCCCGACGCAGATCCGCCGCTATAATCAGATCCGCCGTGTCGTCGTCGGCGCCGATCTGGCACCCGGCGTGGTTACCAGCCAAGCGACGCAGAAAATCAATGCCCTGCCACTGATGAAGGCGATCAACGAAGGTCGTGTCCAGGGCGTGCAGAAGATCAATGCCGGCGACAGCAAGTTCCAGGCCGAGATGCTGACCAACTTCGTGATCGCAGTCGCCTCCGGCATCCTGCTGGTGCTGGCGGTACTGACCCTGCTCTATAAGCGGATCATGCCGCCGTTCGTGAACCTGGGATCGCTGTTGCTGGCGCCGCTAGGCGGGGCGATTGCACTGCATATTGCTGGCCAGCCCATGTCTCTGCCGGTGTTCATCGGCCTGCTGATGCTGCTGGGGATCGTCGCCAAGAATTCGATCCTTGTCATCGATTTCGCGCTGGAAGAGATGGAGAAGGGCGTACCCAAGCAAGCCGCGATCATCGACGCTGGCCACAAGCGCGCCCAGCCGATCGTCATGACCACGGTCGCAATGGTCGCGGGCATGGTGCCAACCGCCTTGTCGCTGTCTGGCGACTCTGCATGGCGCGCACCGATGGGCATTACCGTGATCGGCGGGTTGCTGCTGTCGACGGTGCTGACATTGGTGATCGTGCCGGCCGTGTTCAGCCTGGCGCTGGGCGTGGAGCAATGGGTCGGACCGCGGCTCAGTCGCCGTTTCCTTACCCATAAGCAGGACGGCCTGCATCCTGGCGGCCATAGCCAGCCGGCGGAATAAGAGGAACACGGCCGCCGTGTCAAAATATGCGCTTGTCTGAACGAAACGGGCGCGTAACCGTTTCACCGTCATGAAGCTGCTGCGCATGCCCCGTTCGCCCCTCGACGCCGCCGCCCATCCCGCGCGGCGCATGCGGTTGGTGGCGACGGGGATGCTACTGGCGATGGCGGCGATCTTCATCACAGCGCGCGTCACCGTCCACCTCCACCCCGCCATCGGTTTCGTCCAGGCCTTTGCCGAGGCGGCAATGGTGGGCGGCCTGGCAGACTGGTTCGCGGTCACGGCCCTGTTCCGTCATCCGTTGGGTCTGCCGATCCCGCACACGGCGATCATCCCGCGCAACAAGGACCGGATCGGCGACACGCTGGCAGTCTTCCTGCGCGACAATTTCCTGATTCCCGCTGTAGTGGCGCGCCGGATGCGCGGCATGGACGTGGCAGGCGCAGCCGGGCGCTTCCTGGCCAGCCCCTCGGGCGGCGATGGACGGCTGCGCGTCGGCGCCTCCCGACTGCTGGCAGACATGCTGGAAGCACTGGATCAGGAGCGGCTGGGCGGCATGGTCAAGAGCGCGATCGGCCAGCGGATGCGCGCGATCAATGTCGGCCCGCTAATCGGCCAGGCGATCGAAGCGGCGATGCGCGACGGCCGTCATGCGCCGGTGATGGACAGTATCATTCGATGGGCGGACAAGGCGCTGGAGGCCAATGACCATTTGATCCGCCAGATGGTGCAGGAGCGCGCCGGCAAGGTATTGCGCTGGACTGGGCTGGACGAGAATCTGGCCAATGCGATCCTCAACGGCCTGCGCAAGTTGCTGGCCGACATGGCCGCCGATCCCGATCACAGCCTGCGCCTCAAGGCTGAGGAAGGCATGGCAAAGCTGGCCTTTGACCTGCAGTTCGACCTGGAAATGCAAGCGAAGGCAGCGACGATACGCGATGAGATTCTCGACAATCCGGCAATGCAGCGCTGGATTGAGGGGATGTGGGAACAGGCGCGCGCCGGCCTGCTGCGCGCGGTACGCGATCCAGGCAAGGCGATGGCCGGGCGACTGGGCGAGGCGCTGCAGCAGCTGGGTGGCACGCTGCAGGAAGATGCCCGGCTGAAGTTGGTGATCAACCGCTTCGTACGTCGCGCCGCAGTCGGCGCCACGGCGACCTATGGCGATTCGATCGTCACGCTGGTGAGCGAGACGGTGCGCGGCTGGGATGCTGGCACGGTCACCACCCGACTGGAGAATGCCGTCGGGCGCGATTTGCAATATATCCGTATCAACGGAACCTTGGTCGGCGGCCTGGTCGGCCTCGCCATCCACGCCATCGACACCTTCCTATAAGGGTGGCCGGCCTATAGGGGTGGTCGGGGCGCATCGGGCCAAAACGACACGCCCCGACCGGAACCGGTCGCACAGAGGAGAGGCCCCCGGTTCCTGACTGAAGAAGATTAATCGTCGGCACCACCTTTGGCGTGCGACGGAGGCAATGGCAGTTCGTCCGCGCTCAGCAAACCGTCGCCATTGCGGTCGAGATCATGGAACATGGCGAGTGAAGGCGCCGAAAATTCGGCTCGATCGATCATGCCATCATCATTGCCGTCCTCGGGATAGGGCATGGCGCGGCCTGGCGGTGGAGGTGTCGCAGCCTCGCGGCGTGAACCTGGCGACGGGCCGCCGGGCAGAGGGCCGTCGGCATCGCCGGGGCCTCCGGGACCGCCACGGCCATGCCGACGCTCGCCCTGCCCTTCTTGGCGGGGGCCGCGCTGGTGCCCCAGCATCTGCTGCATCGCTTCGGCCGAGATCGCGCCATCACCGTCTGAATCCATCGCGGAAAAGCGACGATCGAGCCAGGCCTGCATCTCTTCCCCCGTGATCCGGCCATTTCCGTCGGAATCGGCTGCCCAAGGGCCATCAGGCCGTGCCCCATCACCTTGCGGTCCGTCCGTCCGGGCGGCCAAGTCGGCCGACTGCTGAGCGAACAGCGGCACCGGCAGCAACAGAGTCGACAATAGCAGCATCTTGGGAAGGCACATCGGGGCTCCTGGATTGGCGTTGTCGCAATTCCTCGCACCGCCGCTTTGCCCCGATATGTCCCAAGGCGGCGCGAATATTTCAGGCGAGATGCGTCGTTGAAAATTGATGTTGCAACATATCATTATTTGATGTTGTATCATTTCACGAGCGCCGGAGGGACGGTGCCGCGAGAGGAGGGTGCAGTCCATGTATATGACGATGCAACCGGCAAATGATGCGCCCCGGTCGGGCTATGCCGCGCGACGCAAATCGCCGATCGGGATAGGCGGCGCGATTGCCGTCCATGCGGTGGTGGTCGGCGCCTTCCTGCTGATGCCCAAAGAAGTCATCGACTGGGTGCACCCGACGAAACCGATCATCGGCTATCCCGTGCCGCTGCCCCCGCCGCCCGAGCCCACACCGCCGGAGCCGAACAAGCAAACGGTCCAGACCGACCCCCTGCCCCAGCGACCGACAACTGTCGACCCCTTTGTCCTGCCACCCGTTCCCACGGGACCGACCGTTGAAGGCGGCCCATCCTCACCTTTCAACGGCACCGGAACCGGCACGATTGCCGATCCGCCACTGCCCCCGCCGCATGTCCCGATATTGGTCGATTCGACCATCGCGCCCAACGCGCTGAGCAGCTTTCAGCCCGACTATCCCGGCGCGATGATCCGCCAGGGGCTGGACGGCAGCGTCACGGTGCGCGTCATCATCAGCCCGGAAGGGCGCGTAACCGACATCGTCAAGATTTCCGCGACCGATGAGGCTTTCTGGCTGGCAACCCAGCGCCATGCGCTGCGCAAATGGCGGTTCCGGCCGGCGACACGCGATGGTGTGGCGGTGGAGAGCAGCAAGACACTGACAGTGCGTTTCACCCTGACGGATCGATGAGGATGCAGAACGGTGCGGGCGGGACATTCTCGCTCGCGCCTCTTTCATGGAGGCACCCCGATGGATCATTTTGCATCCGCGCCCGCCCTGCCCTATAAGAGCAGCATGGCGATATTTCCCCGTCCCGTTTCTCCCAAGAGCGCGCTTGGCGACTTCTGGGGTTATTTCAAACAACAGCGGCAGCATAAATGGCCGCTGCTCGGCGTGTCCGCGGCCTTCACCTATGTGATCGTCTGGGCCTTCATCGTCGACGCCAATACGAATACGATGCCGACCCGCAACAAGATCATCTATGTGCAGAGTTGGGACGCGAACCGATCCGATGCGGCGGTGATCCTGCAACAGAAGATCGACTTCGCCAAGCGCGAGGCCGCACTGCAGAAGCAGCAGAAGAAGATGCAGGGCTTTGCCGATGCTTTCGGCATCGAATGGCGTGAGGAAGAGGCGCGCAACACCGCCAAGCGCAAGGAAGCCGTCCGTCAGATCAATGGCTTATTGGACGAGCGATTGGCCAAGGCCGAAGCCAAGGCTGCGTCGGCAACCGCGCAACCCTGACCATGGTGGCCGACATAGCCGCCGATCGTCGCTACATGGCGGCGGCGATTGCCCTGTCGGAACGTGGCCGGGGCCTGTCCACGCCCAACCCCAATGTCGGCTGCCTGATCGTGAAAGACGGCCATGTCGTTGGCCGCGGCTGGACCCAGAAGGGCGGCCGTCCCCATGCCGAGGCGCAAGCGCTGGACGAGGCAATGGACCGCGCCCATGGCGCCACCGCCTATGTGACGCTGGAGCCCTGTTTTCACCTGAGCCCACGCGGGCCGCGCTGTGCCGACCTGATGGCGCGCGCCGGCGTCGCCCGAGTCGTGATCGCCCTACGCGATCCTGATCCACGTACCGATGGCCAAGGGGCCGAATGGCTGCGCGAACGCGGCGTGACGGTAGAGATGGGGCTGATGGCAACCGAAGCCGCCGAAGCGATGCGCGGCTTCGTGCTGCGCCAGACGCTGGGCCGGCCGGCGGTGACGCTGAAGCTGGGCCTCTCGCTCGACGGGCGCATTGCCCTCGCCGATGGGTCGAGCCGCTGGATCACCGGGCCGGATGCCCGCGCCCACGCCCATCTGGAACGGGCACGGCATGACGCCATCCTGGTCGGCGGCGGCACGCTGCGCGCCGATGCGCCTAGCCTGGACGTACGCTTGCCGGGGCTGGAGGATCGATCGCCCCGCCGGCTGCTGTTGAGCTGCGGCGCCGCACCCGAGGGCTGGAGCGCGATCGCCGATCCGCAGGATATCGCGACGCTCGACCGAGTCGACCATCTGATGGTCGAGGGCGGCGCCGAGACCGCCGCCGCCTTCCTGCGCGCCGATCTGGTCGACCGGCTGCTGCTCTATCGCGCGCCGATCCTGATCGGGTCGGGCCTGGCCGGGATCGGCGATATCGGCCTGATCGACCTGGCCGAGGCGCATGGCCGCTGGCGCCAGACCGACCAACGCCGGTTCGGCCCGGACCGGCTGGAGGTTTACGCGCGGACGCGCAGCGCCTAGATCAGCGCAAATTTCTTTCCCAAGGATCTGGGCACCATGTTCACCGGCATCATCACCGACATCGGCACCATCCGCACCCATGAGCAGCGCGGCGACCTGCGCCTGATCATCGAGAGCGGCTATGACATGGAGACGGTCGCGATCGGCGCATCGATCGCCTGTTCGGGCGCCTGCCTGACGGTGGTGGAAAAGGGGCCTGGCTGGTTCGCGGTCGACCTGTCGGCCGAAACCGTCGCCCGCACCGCGCCGGGCCTGTGGGCACAGGGCGGCAGGCTGAACCTGGAACGCGCATTGAAGGTCGGCGACGAACTGGGCGGCCATATCGTCACCGGCCATGTCGATGGCATCGGCCATCTGGTGTCGGCCAGCCGCGAGGGCGATTCGATCCGTCTGGTCATCAGCGCGCCGGCGGAACTGGCCGCCGCGCTGGCTGCCAAGGGGTCGATCACATTGGACGGCATCTCGCTGACCGTGAACAGCGTCGAGGACCAGCCCGACGGCAGCGTGCATTTCGGCCTCAACATCATCCCACACACCGCGATCGCAACCACGTTGGACAGCCTGCCCGAAGGCCGAGCGTTCAATCTGGAGATCGATGTGCTGGCCCGTTATCTCGACCGGATGCAGAGCCTTCGCAGCAAATGATGTGATTTCACCCTTGAAGAAATCACATTGTAGTGTGATATGGCCCTCATCCCCGATCCGGGAAGGAGTGTTTATGTCGTCCTCGCTTATCGATTCCGTCCGCGCCCTCGTCACCGATGGTGGCATGTCCCGATCGGGCCTGGCGCGCGCCGCCGGCCTGCACGCCAACAGCTTGCGCAAGCTGGGTGAAGGCGACTGGAACCCGACCGCGGAAACGCTGGGCAAGCTGGAGGCCTATCTGTTGAAGCGCGAGGGCGGCACCGCGCTCGCCAGCCCCGAGGAAATCATCAACGAGGCCCGCAACGGCCGCATGTTCATCCTGGTCGATGACGAGGATCGCGAAAATGAAGGCGATCTGGTCATCCCCGCCCAGATGGCGACCCCCGACGCGATCAACTTCATGGCCACCCATGGCCGCGGCCTCATCTGCCTGGCGCTGACCAAGAGCCGGGTCGAGGAATTGGGCCTGGACCTGATGAGCCGCAACAACGGCACCCGTCACGAAACCGCCTTCACCGTGTCGATCGAGGCGCGCGAAGGCGTCACCACCGGCATCAGCGCCGCCGACCGTGCCCGTACCGTTTCGGTCGCGATCGATTCCGGCAAGAGCAAGCAGGACATCGTCACGCCGGGCCATATCTTTCCGCTGATCGCCAAGGATGGTGGCGTGCTGGTGCGCACCGGCCATACCGAAGCAGCCGTCGATGTCGCGCGCCTCGCCGGCCTCAACCCGTCCGGCGTCATCTGCGAGGTGATGAAGGATGACGGCACGATGGCGCGGCTCGACGACCTCATCCCCTTCGCTGCCAAGCACAAGATGAAGATCGGCACGATCCGCGACCTGATCGCCTATCGCCGCCGCCACGACCATGTCGTCGAGCGCCGCGCTGAGACGGCCTTTGAAAGCAAGTGGGGCGGTGAGTGGAAGGCGATCACCTTCTTCAACAAGGCCACCAAGTCGGAACAGCTGGTACTGCAGAAGGGCAAGGTCGACCCCGACCAGCCGACCCTGGTGCGGATGCATCAACTCGCCCCGCTGAGCGACATTTTTGGCGGCGAAGGGCCGCGTGGCGACGTGCTGGCGCGGTCGATGGACATCATCGCCAAGGAAGGCGCTGGCGTGGTCGTGCTGCTGCGTGACGGCGAACCCGACATGCTGACTCGCATGATCCAGGCCCATGCCGGCAAGCAGCCCGGCGGCATGGACGAATTGCGCGACTATGGCGTGGGCGCCCAGATCCTGGCGGAACTGGGCGTGCATGACATGATCCTGCTCAGCAACACCCAGCACAGCCTGATCGCCCTTGACGGCTATGACCTGGCCGTGGTTGGGCAGCGTCCGATCGAGCTCTGAAGGATATTCGCATGGCCAAGTTTCTTATCGTCGAAGCCCGCTTCTACGACCATCTCAACGACCTGCTGATCGAAGGCGCGAAGGCTGCGCTGGACGAAGCCGGCCACAAATATGAGGTGGTGACCGTACCGGGCGCGCTGGAAATCCCCGGCGCGATCGCGCTGGCAGCCGAGACCGGCCGTTATGACGGCTTCGTCGCGATCGGCGTCGTGATCCGCGGCGAGACCTATCATTTCGAGGTGGTGTCGAACGAAAGCGCACGCGGCCTGATGGCTCTGAGCATGGATGCGATCGCGATCGGCAACGGCATTCTGACCGTCGAGAATGAGGAGCAGGCCCTGGTCCGCGCCCGTCCCGACCAGAAGGACAAGGGCGGCGAAGCCGCAAAGGCTGCGATCGCCATGCTGGCCCTGCGCGAGCGTTTCACGAACTGATCCGGGGCCTTTTTGGCAGACACAAGGAAGGGCGCGCTCCGCGAGGAACGCGCCCTTCTGCATTGGTAAGGAAGAATCAGGCGGCCGCCTTTTCCTCGGCCAGGGTCGGATAGTCGATATAGCCTTCCGCGCCCTGGCTGTAGAAGGTCGCCATCTGCGCCTGGGTCAGCGGCGCACCGTCGCGCAGGCGATCGACCAGATCGGGATTGGCGAGGAAGGGACGACCGAAGCTGATCGCGTCCGCCAGGCCCGAGGCGAGATCGGCCTGGGCGCGGCCCAGTCCATAATCGCTGTTGAGGACCAGCGGCCCCTTGAAATGCTGGCGGATCAGCGGCGACAGGCGCGGCACGTCGGTGGCGCCGAAGGTGCCGTCCGGGCCGGGCTCGCGCAGTTCGAGGAAGGCGATGCCGATCTGGTTCAGCACATCGGCAGCGGCGGCGAACAGCGGCTCAGGATCGCTGTCATTGACGCCCTGGGTATCGCCATTGGGCGACAGACGCACGGACACGCGATCGGCGCCGATCGCATCGACCACCGCCTGCGTCACTTCGCGCAACAGCCGAACGCGATTTTCGATGCTGCCACCATAGATGTCATCGCGGAAATTGCTGTTGTCGCGCAGAAACTGGTCGATCAGATAGCCGTTCGCGGCATGAATCTGCACCCCGTCGAAGCCGGCGGCGATCGCATTGTTGGCCGCCTTCACATAGTCGGCGATGATGCCGGGAATTTCGTCGATCGCCAGCGGACGGGCGACCTCATAGGGCTTCTTGCCCTCATAGGTATGGGCGTCGCCCGGCGTTGCCGTGGCGCTCGACGAGACCGGCTGCTCGCCGGTAACGGCCGAATGAACGGCGCGGCCCATATGCCAGAGCTGGGCGACGATCAGCCCGCCCTTGTCATGCACGGCCTGGGTGATCGGCTTCCAGGCGACAACCTGCTCGTCCGACCAAAGGCCAGGCGCATAGGGCCAACCCAGGCCCTGGTGCGAAATGCCGGTCGCTTCGCTGATGATGAGGCCGGCCGAGGCGCGCTGCGCATAATAATCGACCATGATCGGGGTCGGGACATGATCGCGGGTGGCGCGGCCACGGGTGAGCGGCGCCATGATGGCACGGTTGGCGGCGGTGTCGGCGCCGAGCTTGATCGGATCGAAGATAGTGGTCATGAAACCTCCCTCATGAACGTTGCAATTTGCAACGGGACTTGATGCCGAAAGCCAGCTAGGGAGCCGCCATGGCCGCTTCAACCCCCATGGCGCATGTCGCATCGCCCAAACTCGCTTTTCCCGCGCTGATCCTGGCCAATATTATTTTAGCGCTGGGACCGGTGCTGGTTCGGCTGGCCGATGTCGGGCCAGTCGCAGCGGCCTTCTGGCGGCTCGCGATCGCCATGCCTTTCCTGTTCATCCTGGCATTGCCGAAGCTGCGCAAGAGCCGATTGTCGCGCGGCCAATGGACAATCATGATCCTCGCCGGGATCTGCTTTGCCGCCGACCTGGCCGCCTGGCATCTGGGCATCGGTCATACCAAGGTCGCCAATGCCACGCTGTTCGGCAATGTCAGCGCACTGATGCTGCCGCTCTGGGGGCTGCTGGTGCTACGCGAGCATGTGTCGAAGCTACAGATCGGCGCGCTTGTTTTGGCTGCAATTGGCGCCAGCATCTTGATGGGCAGCAGCTATGAACTCTCCCCCGCCAACCTGAAAGGCGATCTGCTCTGCCTGCTCGCGGGGTTGCTCTACACCACCTATCTTCTGCTGATCCAGGATGCCCGCAAGCGGCTGAACAGCTGGTCGGTGCTGGCGATCGTCAGCGCGGTCGGCGCGCTGCCGCTGCTGGTCGCCGCCAATGTCATGGGCGAGGCGGTGATGCCGCAGGACTGGACGCCACTGGTCATCCTTGCCCTGTCCAGCCAGATTGTCGGCCAGGGGCTGCTGACCTATGCGCTCGGCTGTTTTTCGCCGCTGGTGTTGGGGCTCAGCCTGTTGCTGCAACCCGCCGTCGCCGCGCTGGCCGGATGGCTGCTGTTCGGCGAGACATTGAGTGCGACCGACATTGTCGGCGGCCTGGCCGTGGCGGTCGCCCTGGTGCTTGTGCGCCTGCCCCGACGGGCCTAGGTTAGGACCATGACCGACCAGACCCAAGACCTGACCCTGGACGAAATCCGCGCATTGCTGGCGCCGATCCTGCCGCGCCACGCCGCCTTTGACGGCTGGCGGCCCGAAGCGGTGGCGATGGCAGCGGCGGAAAAGAACATCGATGCCGATGTCGCCGCGCTGGCCTTCGACGGCGGCGCGATGGGCATGGTCGAGGCCTGGTTCGCCAGCATCGACGCGCGGATGCTGGAGGCGTTGCCAATCGAAAAGCTGGCCACCATGTCGATCCGCAAAAAGATCACCGCGCTGATCGAGACGCGCCTGACCCTGCTGGCGCCCGACCGCGAGGCACTGCGCCGGGCGCAAGCGATCCTGGCGATGCCGACCAATGCCGTGCGCGCCGCCAAGCTGGGCTGGCACGCCGCCGACATCATGTGGCGGGCGGCGGGCGACACCGCCACCGACCTCAACCACTATAGCAAGCGCGCGACGCTGGGCAGCATCTATGCCGCAACCCTGCTGACCTTCGTCAATGACGAGAGCGAGGATCATGCCGACAGCCGCGCCTTCCTGGCACGGCGGATCGAGGGGATCATGCGCTTCGAGAAGGTGAAGGCCCGGTTCAAGGGCGTGGGCGATGGCGAACATCTCAGCCTGTCGCGCTTCATCGGCCGGCTGCGCTACCCGGCGGTGTGAAGTTCGGGCTGGCCTTCGCCAGACGTAATTGATAGTCAGTCGCAAATCCGATTTCTGGTTAAGAGTCCATCCTCCTTGCGCCTGACCGATCTGCCCCTGCGCCAACCCGCTTTTGTTGAAACCATCGACTGGGATTCGCTGTCGTCCGTGGAAGGACAGCGACTGCGCGAGTTCGGCCTGTGCGAAGGCGCCAGTGTCGAGGCACTGCATCATGGCGGGCTGCTGGGTCGCGGACCGCTGGCGGTCAAGATCGGGCGGATGACGGTGGCGATGCGCCGCAACCACGCCGCCGCCGTGGAGGTCAGCACCGGCCCGCAGGAGGCGCAGGCATGAGCGCCCTTCCCCTCGTCGCGCTGGTCGGCAATCCCAATGCGGGCAAGTCCGCCCTGTTCAACGCGTTGACCGGCGCGCGGCAGAAGCTGGGCAACTATCCCGGCGTCACGGTGGAGCGCAAGGCGGGCCGCCTGTCGCTGGCCGACGGTCGGCCGGTCGAACTGGTCGACCTGCCCGGCACCTACAGCCTGTCGCCGGCCAGCCCCGACGAGCAGGTGACGCGCGACTTCGTGCTGGGCAAGCAGACCGGCGAGAAGCTGCCCGACGCGCTGGTGATCGTGGTCGATGCGTCGAACCTCGACAATCATCTGCGCTTTGCGCTGGAACTGATCGCGCTGGGCCTGCCCACCGTGGTCGCGCTCAACATGGTCGACCTCGCCACCCGCGACGGGCTGGAGCTGGACGCCAATGTACTGGCGCGCGAACTGGGCGTGCCGGTCGTCTCCACCGTGGCGGTGCGCAAGCGCGGCCTGGATCATCTCAAGACCGAACTGGAGACGCTGCTGGGCGCCCAGATGGGCATGCTGCGCCCCTCGGCCGGCGAACCCGATTTCGACGCCGTGCGCCGCGAGGCGCGCCGGATCGCCCGTGCCGCGATCGTGCGCGAAACCCCGTCGCGCCGGCTGACGGCGGCGGTCGACCGGGTCGCGCTGCACCCTGTGCTGGGCCTCGCCCTGCTGTTGGGTCTGTTGTTCGTGATGTTCCAGGCGGTCTTTTCCTGGGCATCGGTGCCCGCCGACATGCTGGAAGGCTGGGTCACGGCGCTGGGCGAGGCGGTGACCAATACCCTGCCACCGGGCATCATCCATGACTTCCTGCTGCAGGGCGTGGTCGGTGGCGTCGGCGCGGTGATCGTGTTCCTGCCGCAGATCCTGATCCTCTTCTTCTTCATCCTGATGCTGGAGGCGACCGGCTATATGGCCCGTGCCGCCTTCCTGATGGACGGCATCATGGCCAAGGTCGGCCTGTCGGGCCGCGCCTTCATCCCGCTCCTGTCCTCCTTCGCCTGCGCGGTCCCGGGCATCATGGCGACGCGCACGATCAGCGATCCCAAGGACCGGCTGACCACGATCCTGATCGCGCCGCTGATGACCTGTTCGGCGCGGCTGCCGGTCTATGGCCTGATCATCGCCGCCTTCATCCCCGCACGCAGCGTCGGGCCGGGCATCGGCCTGCAGGGGCTGGTGCTGTTCCTTCTCTATGTCGCCGGCATCGTCGGCGCCATGCTGGCCGCCTGGGCGCTGCGCCTGACCGTGGCCAAGGGCCGCAGCGGCGGCTTCCTGATGGAAATGCCGAAATATCAGTGGCCCCGGCCACAGGATATTTTGATCGGCCTGTGGCAGCGCGGCGTCATCTTCCTGAAGCGCGCCGGCACCATCATCCTGGCCACCAATATCGTGCTGTGGGTGCTGGCCAGCTTCCCCCATGCGCCCGAAGGCGTGCGCCAGAGCGAATATTCGATCGCCGGACGGATCGCGGGCGGCATCAACGTGCTGGTCGAGCCGATCGGCTTCAACCGCGACATTTCGCTGGCCCTGCTGCCGAGCATGGCCGCGCGCGAGGTCGCGGTGTCCGCCATCGCCACCGTCTATGCGATCGACGCCGAGGATGATGCCGAGGCGCTGGAACAGGGTTTGGGCGACCGACTGGCCGGCCGCTGGAGCCTGGCCACCGCGCTCGCCTTCCTGGCCTGGTTCGTGTTCGCGCCGCAGTGCATTTCCACCATCGCCGTCACGCGGCGCGAGACCAATGGCTGGAAATGGCCTTTGTTCATGATCTTCTATCTGTTCGTGCTGGCCTATGCCGCGGCGGGCCTAACCTATTGGACGGCCGTCGCAATGGGGCTGGGCTGAACCGATCAGCCGATTTTGGCCTAGCTTTGTTCTTTACCGCCAAGGCCAGCCTTCTATAACGGCGCCTTTAGTGCTTTCGGAGGAATCATGGCAGGCTCGGTCAACAAGGTCATTCTCGTCGGGAATCTGGGGGCCGACCCGGAAGTGAAGAGCTTCCAGAATGGCGGCAAGATCTGCAATCTGCGGATCGCCACGTCGGAAAGCTGGAAGGACCGCATGTCGGGGGAGCGCAAGGAGCGCACCGAATGGCATAATGTCGTCATCAATTCCGAAGGCCTGGTCGGCGTCGCCGAACGCTTCCTGCGCAAGGGATCGAAGATCTACATCGAGGGCCAGTTGCGCACCCGCAAGTGGCAGGACCAGTCGGGCAACGACCGCTATACGACCGAGGTCGCCCTGTCCGGCCCGGGCGCGGTGCTGACCATGCTCGACGGTGCGCCGGGCGGTGGCGGCCAGGGTGGCGGCGGCTTTGGCAGTGGGCGCTCGGGCGGCGGCAACCAGGGCGTCAGCGACTGGAGCGGCGGCAGCAGCGGCTTTGGCGGCGGCGACTATGATGATTTCGGCGGTGGCAACAGTGGCGGCGGCCGGTCCAGCGGTGGCCAGAGCAGTGGCGGCTTTGGCGGCAGTCGCGGCGGCCAGGGCGGCCCGAACTTCGACAACGACCTGGACGACGAAGTCCCGTTCTGAGTGCACCCCACCGTTTCGGCTGGCGCATAGCAGGCAACGCCTGATTGGCAGCCCCGCTTCCCATTCCTGCAAGACCCCCCGGCTGCCAGATGCAGCCGGGGGGTCTTTTTTGATCTGGCGTCCATCGCCGAAGCGATGGACGCCAGATTCCTGTCCTGCGCGAATGCCGATGGATCAACGCGCCCTCTCCCGGCTTGACCATCCCCCTCTCGAAATACTAAACATATGTTCAGTCACTGGAGGACGCAGCCGATACACTCCGGGATGCACTTGGGGGAGAGCATTATGAGGATGCCGTTCTTGGGGAGCGCCATGGCGCTGGTTCTTGCCAGTTCGGCGGTGTCGCTCGTGGCGCAGCGATCGCAGGTCGGGGAAGGTGCAAACATCGACTGGCCGGGCGTAGGGGGAAGCGCCGATGAAAGCGGCTTCAGCCAACTGACGACCATCTCCACCGCCAATATCGACAAATTGGGTCTCGCCTGGTCGCTCGACCTGGACGGTGAAGTGTCATTGGAAGCGACCCCCCTGGCCGTGGGCGGCATCCTCTATTTCAGCGGCAGCTATGGTGCGGTCTATGCTGTCGATGGCGCCACCGGCAAACTGATCTGGAAATATGATCCGGAGATATGGAAAGTCAGCCCGGCGCGCCAGGCCATGGGCATGGGCGTCAACCGTGGCGTCGCCTATGATGATGGCCGGGTCTTCATCGGCGTACTCGACGGGCGCCTGATCGCCCTGGATGCAAAGACAGGGACGGTCGAATGGACCGTCAATACCCTGCCTCCGGGCACGATGCACAGCCTGACCGGTGCCCCGCGCACCTTCAAGGGCAAGGTCATTATCGGCAATGGCGGGGCCGATATCGGCCAGCGCGGCTTCGTCACCGCCTATGACCAGAAGACCGGCGCGCAAGCCTGGCGCTTCTGGACCGTGCCGGGCAGTCCCGAACAGAATGCAGGCGACCCGACCATGGACATGGCGGCCCGGACCTGGAACGGACAATATTGGAAGACCGGAACCGGCGGCACGGTATGGAACGGCATGACGTTCGACCCGGAATTGAACCGCATCTATCTGGGTGTCGGCAATGCCGGACCCTATGATCCGGAGAAGCGCAGCCCGGGCGGCGGCGACAATCTGTTCGTTGCATCCATCGTCGCGCTGGATGCCGATAGCGGCAAATATATCTGGCACTATCAGCAGAACCCACGGGAAAGCTGGGATTATAAGGCGGTGGCCAACATGATCGCGGCCACCATTCCCATCGACGGCAAGCCGCGCAAGGTGCTGATGCAGCAACCGACCAACGGCTTTTTCTATGTGCTTGACCGCGAGACCGGCAAACTCATCTCTGCCGAGAAGGTCGGCAAGGTCACCTGGGCAAGCCATATCGACATGGCGACCGGACGGCCCGTAGAGACGATCAATGCCCATTATCAGGAGGGGCCGGTCGATATCTATCCCAGCACATTGGGCAGCCATAACTGGCAGGCAATGAGCTACAGTCCGAAGACCGGTCTCGTCTACATTCCCTACATGCAGGCCGGCGCGCGCTATGGAAAAGCCGACAAGGGCTTCCTTGCCAGCATCACCGGCGCGAGCGCGACCTTCATCACCGAAAAGCGCGACAAGGACGATCTGACCGGTGCGTTGCTGGCATGGGACCCGGTGGCGCATAAGGCCCGCTGGCGCATGCCGCGCCCCTTTTTGTGGAACGGCGGCACGCTGGCGACGGCGGGCAATCTGGTGTTCCAGGGAACGGCCGACGGCTATTTCCGTGCCCATGATGCCATGAGTGGCAAGGAATTATGGACATTCAATGCGGGCCTGGGGATCATTGGCGCACCGATGAGCTATGCGATCGGCGACACCCAATATGTCGCGGTGCTGGTCGGCTGGGGCGGCACGACGGCAGCGGCCAGCGAGGTGCTGAATGTAGGCTGGAAATATGGCCAGCAGCCCCGACGCCTGCTGAGCTTCGCGATCGGCGGCAGAGCAAAGCTGCCTCCTTCCCCGCCGCGCGACATGCAGGTTCATGCGCTGGATGACCCGGCGATCCTGCTGGACGAAAAGGCGATCGCCGCGGGGCGAGAGATGTCGTTCATCTGTGGCGCCTGCCATGGCATGGCATTCAAAGGGGCGGGCGCGCCTGGCCCGGACCTGCGGGAATCCGCCCTGTCCCTGTCGGAAGACAGCTTTTTCCAGGTTGTACAGGACGGCGCCCTGGCGGAACGCGGCATGCCCCGCTTCCCGCTGGGCAAGGCGCAGATCCACAACATCTGGTCCTATCTGCGTGCCACGTCGCGCGAGGCGCTGGGCACCCGCAAACCCGATCCCGATGCCCCAACCGCAACCCGCTTCTGAGCGTGCAACGGGCAACGGGCAACGCCATGATCCAGCGTGAACAAGCCATCAGAGGAAAGGGGCCGATCCGATGCGGATGACCGGAGAGGAGCGGATCGCGGCGCCCCGCCAGCAGGTCTGGGCCGCACTGAACGATCCGGCGATATTGCGCCGGTCCATTCCCGGCTGCCAGTCGCTTGAGAAGGACGGCGCCGACCGGCTGCGCGCGACCGTGGAAATCAAGATCGGACCGATCGGCGCCCGATTTAATGGGCTGGTCCTGCTGTCGGATATCGATCCGCCCAACGGCTACACCATCACCGGCGAAGGCCAGGGCGGAACCGTCGGCCATGCCAAGGGTGGGGCCAGGGTCGCGCTGACCGACGATGGCGATGGCTGCTTGCTGACATATGAGGTTCACGCCGAAGTGGGGGGGCGGCTGGCCCAACTGGGCGGACCAATCATCGACGCCACAGCCAAGCAACTGGCAGCCAAGTTTTTCGCGACATTCGGCGCGATCACAAGCGGCACGGAGATATCGGCCGCAAGCGGCGTCGGGATATCATCCGACACCGGGACAATGGGAGGGCGCCTCCCCGCCCCAGCCACACCAATGCCCAGCGACGCCGCCCCGCCTTTCCCCTGGGGCTGGATCATCTGCCTGATCCTGGCCATTCTGACCGGTTTCCTGATGGGTCGGACAATGCCGACCGGCTGGTGGGCGCCGGCCGTGATAATCCTGGTCATCGCAGCGGCGAGCGCAGGTTTCGAGGCCGGCCAGCGCCGGAGGCGCGGATGAAACCTGCACCTTTCGACTATGTTCGGCCGTCGAGCATGGAGGAAGCCTGCGCCATCCTGGCCGAGGCAGGGGGCGGCGCCCAGCTACTGGCCGGCGGCCAGACGCTGATGCCGCTGCTGGCGCTGCGGATGAGCCAGCCCTTCATCCTGGTGGACATCACCCATATCGCCGCCTTGCGGGGCGTAACATCGACGGGGAGCAAGACCCGGATTGGCGCGATCACACGACAGAATGAGGCGCTGGCGGATCCGATATTGCACCGCGATCTGCCGCCCCTGATCGCGGCACTGGGACAGGTCGGGCATCATCAGACGCGCAACCGGGGCACGATCGGCGGATCCATTGCCCTGGGCGAGCCGGCTGCCGAAATGCCGGCCGTGGCGGTGGCACTCGGCGCGGAAATCGCGCTGCAGTCGGTGCGTGGCCAGAGGATGGTGCGGGCAGAGGATTTCTATCATGGCCCCTATGCCACGGCGATCGACCCGGATGAGATCATCACCGCCATCCACTATCCCGCCTGGCCCGCCCACAGCATCACCCTGTTCCGCGAAGTCGCCCGACGCCCCGGCGATTTCGCGCTGGTGGGGCTGGTCGGCGCGCTGGTGGTGGAAGAGGGCATCATCGTCCGCGCCGGGATCGCATGGTTCGGCATGGGCGCGACGCCGATCCGGGCACGGCAGGTCGAAGCCGCATTGACCGGTGCCCGTACCGATGCGTTGAACCTGCAAGAGCTGGCCGGGCTGGCAATCGCCGATACCGCTCCATTCGACGATCATCACGCAACCGCCGATTATCGACGCACGGTCGGGCGCAACATCTTCATTTCCACCCTCAGCGCGGCGGCCATGGCGAGGCAGATGGCATGAGCGAGCATCGGATCGCGTTGACCGTCAACGGGCGGCAGCACCGGGCGCTGGTTGAAAGCCGGCTCACCCTTGCCGATTATCTGCGCGGCGACGCCGGCTGTACCGGCGTCCATGTCGGCTGCGAGCATGGGGTATGCGGTGCATGCACGGTAATCGTCGACGGACTTGCCGTACGGGCATGCCTGATGCTGGCCGTGCAGGCCGATGGCTGCACGCTCACCACCGTCGAGGGGATGGCGGCATCCGACGGAACATTGCATCCCGTCCAGCAGGCCCTGAAGGACTGTCACGGCCTGCAATGCGGGTTCTGCACGCCCGGCATCATCATGACGCTGGCGGCGCTGACCGCAGACAGGACACCCGACGCGGCACAAATGACTGCCGCCCTGTCGGGCCATATCTGTCGCTGCACCGGCTATCAGGGCATTCGTCGGGCGGTGCGCCAACTGGCCGATGCACCAAAGGTGCCCCATGAACTGGAGCCGCCGGCATGAGCGAGGCCACCATGCTACGCGGCCAGCGCTTCATCGGCCAGCGCCTGCCGCGCAAGGAGGATGCACGCCTGCTGACGGGCAAGGGCAGTTTCGTCGACGATATCGTCCTGCCCGGCATGCTGCATGTCGCCTTTGTCCGCAGTCCTATCGCGCGTGGCCGTATCCTGTCGATCGACCGGACCGTGGCACGCGAACAGCCCGGCGTACAGGCGGTGCTGACCCAGGCGGATCTGGCCCGGTTCGATGTGACCATGATGACCTATTTCATGGGACCCGCCGAAGTGGCCATGACGCCGCTGGCCGGCGATCATGTTGCCTATGTCGGCCATCCCGTGGCCATGGTCGTGGCCGACGACCGCTATCTTGCCGAGGATGCCGCCAGCCTCGTGCAGGTCGACTATGCGGAGGAACCTGCGGTCGTCACCATCGCCGATGCCCGCCATGGCCCGCCGGTCCATCCCGACACCGATGACAATGTTGCCGCGCTGATGGGCGAGGAGGATGCGAATGCGGAACTGGAAGAGCAGTTGCGCCACGCCACGCATCTGGTCACCCGGTCCGTCACACATCAACGGGTTGCCCAGTCGCCGATGGAGACGCGGGGCGTGGTGGCCGCCCTGCAGGGCGAGGAGGAATTGCTGGTCCACATCACCTGCGCCAGTCCGCATCTGGTCCAGCGCTGGCTGACGCTGGCGCTGGGCGTCCCGCAGATGAGCATACGCGTGGTCGCAAAGGATGTCGGAGGTTCCTTCGGCCTCAAGAACCACCCCTGGCTGGAGGAAGTATCTGCCATCCTCGCCGCCATGATCCTGCGCCGGCCGGTCAAGTGGATCGAGGACAGAATCGAGAATCTGACCGCATCGAACCAGGCCCGAGAGCAGGAAATAACCATGCGCGTCGGCTTCGACGCTAACGGCCGGCTGGTCGCCGGCCATGCCGATTACAGCCTCAACAATGGCGCCTATCCGATGGGTGCCGATGCGAACATCGCCGTCCATATGTTCATGTGGGCGGCCTACAACATGCCGGCCTACAGCTTTATTTCGCGCGGCTTCTACAGCAATACGCAAGGGCTGGCGGCCTATCGCGGCCCCTGGGCAATCGAGACATTGGCGCGCGAGACGCTGCTGGATGCGGCCGCCCGCCAGATCGGCATCGACCCGATCGAGATACGCCGCCGCAATCTGTGCACGGCTGCGGATCAGCCATCGGTGACGGCGCTGGGCATCCCGCGCGAGGACATCACCCCGGCGCAATGCCTCGACGCGCTGCTGGAGGTGGTGGATATCCGTGCCTTTCGGCGGGAACAGGCGGCCGCCCGAACCGAGGGGCGCCACCTGGGCATTGGCTTTGCCGCCTATATCGAACCCACGGGCGCAGCCGGCAGCATTGGGGTGATGACCGGCGAACTGGCGCAGGTGCGCGTCGATCCCGTCGGCAGGATCATCGCGACGATGAGCGTCCATTCCCAGGGCCATGGTACCCAGACAACCATGGCGCAGTGCATCGCCGAAGCCGTCGGGGTCCGCTTTGAGGACGTCACCATATTCGATGGCGACAGCGCGCGCGGTGGCTTTAGCCCAGGCGCGGGCGGCAGCCGCCAGGGCGTGATCGGCGGAGGCGCTGCGATCCGGGCCGGTCGACTGCTGGCCGACAAGATCAGGATGATCGCCGCCCATCTTCTCAATGCCAGCCCGGCCGACATCGTGATCGAGGACGGCATTGTCCACGTGACCGGGGCGCCCGCGATGACACGGTCGCTGCGCGAGATCGCGGAGATCGCCTATGGCGAGCCATCGCGGCTACCGCCCGGCATGGAGAGCGGGCTGGAGGTGCAATATCGCTATGACCCGCCGCCCATGACCTTCACCAGCGCGGCCCATGCCTGCATCGTCGAGGTCGATGTCGAGACCGGCTTCGTGACGATCAGGCGATGGGTGTCGAGCGAGGATTGCGGCGTGATGATCAACCCGGCGGTGGTGGAAGGCCAGATTGCCGGCGGCCTGGCCCAGGCGATCGGCAGCGTCCTGCTGGAGGAGGCGGGCTATGATGCGCGGGGCAATCCGATCGCCGCGACCTTCAAGGATTATCTGCTGCCCACGATATTCGATGTCCCCGACATCGAATATGTCCATGCCAATACCCCCTCTCAGGCGGAAGGCGGCTTTCGCGGCGTCGGCGAGGGCGGCTGCATCATCGGGCCGCCGACCCTGGTCAATGCGATCGCCGATGCGCTGACCCCCTTTGGCGACGTGCCGGTCGACCTGCCGCTGACCCCATCCAAGATCCTGGCGATCGTCGAGGGCCAGGCATGGCCCGAGCGGCCGCTGAGCCGCTTCCACCCCGACTGGGTCGATCCCGGTGCCCCGAGCACATCGCGAAGCAGCACAGCGAACGGAGCTGAAGCGGCCCCCACGACAACTGCCCCACCATCGCCGACACAGCCGGCGTCGATCCCGGTCGGCATTGATGGGGCGTGGCGTTTGACCCTCGCCACGCCGATGGGACCGCAATCGATGATGGCCCATTTCCACAGCGATGGCCTGGCGGTCCACGGTCGGCTGGAGAGCGATCAGGGCGGACAGGATTTTGCCGGCAGCATCAGTGGCAACCAGGTCAAATGGGAGATGAAGGTCACCAAGCCGATGTCGATCACCCTGAAATATGATCTGCTGTTCGACGGCGACAGCGTACGTGGCAAGTGCAAGATGGGGATATTCGGCACCGCCAAGGTGAGCGGCACGCGGGCCTGAGGCAGCGGCGCCATCCTGCCCATCCCATCCTTGATCTGTCGGCTGACGCGCCATATCGCCTTGCCAATGCGTATATTGCTAACCGGATCATCGGGCTGGCTGGGCCGTTTTCTGGCCCCGATGCTGCGCGCGGCCGGACATGGTGTCACCGGGCTGGACATTGCGCCAGGGGCCGAGACCGACATTATCGGATCGGTCGCCGACCGTACCCTGATCGACCGCCTGTTTGCCGAGCGCGGCATCGAGGCGGTGATCCACAGCGGCGCGCTGCACAAGCCGGACATCGTGCGATATCCCGCCCGCAGCTTCATCGACGTCAATGTCACCGGCACCCTCAATCTGCTGGAAGCGGCGGTGGCGGCCGGACATGACCGGTTCGTCATGACATCGACGACATCGCTGATGATCAGCCAGGCGGTTCGTGACGAGGCCGGCGATGCGGCGGTATGGCTGGACGAGCAGAGCGGGCCGCTGGAACCGCGCAACATCTATGGCGTGACCAAGCTGGCGGCCGAAGGGCTGTGCCGGGTGCAGCAACTGGAGCATGGCATCGGCTGTACCCTGTTGCGCACTGCGCGTTTCTTCCCTGAAGATGACGATAGCGACGGCAGCCTGCCGGGGCAGAATCTGAAAGCCAACGAGTTTCTCCATCGCCGACTGACGGTCGAGGATGCGGCACGGGCACATCTGGTCGCGCTGGAGCGGACGCCGCCGGCCCAGTGCGAAGCCTATCTGCTGTCCGCTCCGACGCCGTTCGTCCGGGACGAAGCCGAGGCGTTGAAGCGCGATGCGGCGGCGGTGATCGTCCGCCATTTCCCCGAGGCAGCCGAACTATATGCCCGGCGGGGCTGGCAGCTGCCGACGTCGATCGGCCGGGTCTATGATGCGGGACTGGCACAGCGGCAGATGGGTTTTCGCTGCGAAACCGACTTTGCCGCGATCCTGGCATCGCTGCGGGCCGATATGGCTATGCCCTTCATTCATGATGCCAATTATGTGTCGCCGGCCGTCCGAAATTGACAGCGAAGCTGACAGGCGAAGCGCCATGTTGCATTACTGATTTCAGCATGGCCCGTCCGGCAATTCGTTACTTGAAATCATGAATGATGATCGATCCGCTGCATCAATGTGAGCGGAAGGATGAATGTGACTTTGCGTTGCGCATGAGTGATAATAGTTCGCATGAGCAAGATTGAAACCGCAATCGCCCTGCCGATCCGGCAGATGGTCAACCCGCTGCAACTGGCGATGGGCGGCGCAATCGCCCTGTCGGGCGTGGCGCTGCTACTGGCGCAAGCCGCCAGCCTCGCCTGACCGTGCAAAGCGGCATGGGATGGCCGAAGCCACCCCATCCGCCCGGCGCATCAGCCGGCCAGTTCGGCCTTGGCGAATTCACGGATATGGGCGCCGATATCGTCGCGCTCCAGCGCCAGGGCAAGATTTGCCTCGACATAGCCCGCCTTGGAACCGCAGTCGAACCGACGACCGTCGAAGGTGACGCCGTGGAAGGGCTGCTTGCCGATCAGCGCGGCCATGGCGTCGGTCAGCTGGATTTCCCCACCCGCGCCCTTTTCCTGGGTTTCCAGGATCTTCATGACGTCGGGCTGGAGGATGTAGCGGCCCGGCAGGATGAGATTGGACGGCGCGGTGCCGAGCTTGGGCTTTTCCACCAGGCCCTTCACTTCCGTCAGGGCGCCGTCGCGGGCACCCGGATCGATCACGCCATAGCTGGGCGTCTGGTCCATCGGGATTTCCAGCGCGCAGACGAGATTGCCGCCAACCTTTTCATAGGCATCGACCATCTGCTTCATGCAGCCCTTGCCCGGCGCACCCTTCATGAATTCGTCGGGCAGGATGATCGCGAACGGTTCGTCGCCGACGATGTCGCGGGCACACCAGATGGCATGGCCCAGGCCCAGCGGTTCCTGTTGCCGCAGGAACACCGCATTGCCGGGCGCCAGACGGGTGCCTTCGAGCGCCGACAGATCCTTGCCGCGTTCGCGCTGGGTCGCTTCGCATTCATAGGCGATGTCGAAATAATCCTCGATCGCGCCCTTGCCGCGCCCGGTGACGAAGATCATCTGCTCGATCCCGGCCTCGCGCGCTTCATCCACCGCATATTGGATCAGCGGCCGATCGACCACCGGCAGCAATTCCTTGGGCACCGACTTGGTCGCGGGCAGGAAGCGCGTGCCAAGGCCAGCGACGGGAAAGACGGCTTTGCGAATCGGCTTGGTCGACATGGGACTCCGTTCAAGATGGACGACGGGATGGGGGTGGAATTGCGAACTGGACGAGAAAGGTCAAGCGTTAGGGAAACTTGGCAATATTTGTCAGATTGCGAGCAGACGCTGGGCCACTTGTTCAAGCGCGGCGATTTCACCTTCCAGCTGTTCCAGGCTGACATGCTGGGGATTGTTACGCACATCACGGCACACGAAGCCGCCCGGTGCGGGTTGCTGGAACCCGCCGATGATGAGCGCGCGGAACCGGTCGATCCGCTGGACATCCCGCTCTACCTCCGCGATTTCCATCAGCGCGCTGGCATTGCGCCGGTCGCGCATCGCCACCATCGTCCGCAATTCGGTCATCAGCTTCGTCATGTTCGGGCGGGTCCGCGCGCCCACCGTGCGCACAGCGCCCATCGTCTCGCGCAATAGCTGGATGCGCGCCTCCAGACTCTGCTCCAGCATCGTCCAGGCGCACACCAGCCGCCCGACCCCGCACAGCAGCGCCGCATCCTCCGGCGCATAGGCCGCCACGGACTTCACATTGATATCCTGCACCAATTCAGTGCCCAGGCCCCGCATGCTCCTCATATTCCGATTGTGCGCAGCCATGATCGGAAAGACCAGAGCATGGTCCTGCATCCGCCCGCAGCATGGACACGGGCCAACGGCAGGCGTGCAAAATCATCGGCGAACCGAAGAGGATGCCCGGCCAAGCCCGGTCAGAAATCGACCGCGATGCCCTTTCGCTCCCAATCGCCATAGCGGACCGGGCTCAGTTCCTCGTCCAGCACCGGCTGCTGATCAAGCGGATCGGGTTGCGGCACGGGCGGGTTCTTGGAGAGATGCTCGGGGGCCTTCACATGCGCCGGGCGCTTGCCGTTGAAATGTCCCATGGCGGGCCTTTCGATTGCGGAGCGCGCGTGGCGCTCCCATATTCCGGTGAGGCCCGCTATCTGGGCCGCAAAGGAGCGATGTGCAAGTGAGTGGTTTTCGCACGGTGATGCTGTTGTCGGCGCTGACGGCGCTGTTCATGGCGCTGGGCTATACGCTGGGCGGCAGCGGCGGCGCGGTGATCGCCCTAATGGTGGCGGCGGGGATGAACCTGTTCACCTTCTGGAATGCCGACACGATCGTACTCCGCATGCACAATGCGCGCGAGGTGGACGCGCAGAGCGCGCCCGAATTTTACGGCCTGGTCCAGGCGCTGAGCCAGCGCGCCGGCCTGCCGATGCCGCGCGTCTATGTGATCGACCAGGACGCGCCCAACGCCTTTGCCACCGGCCGCAATCCGCAAAATGCCGCCGTGGCGGCGACCACCGGCCTGCTCAACATGCTGACCCGCGACGAGGTGGCGGGCGTGATGGCGCATGAACTGGGCCATGTGAAGAATCGCGACACCCTGATCATGACGATGGTCGCGACCATTGCCGGTGCCATTTCGATGCTGGCCAATTTCGGCCTCTTCTTCCGCGGTGGCGGCAATAATGAAAATGGCCATGGCAACATGATCGCGACCTTGCTGGCGGTGATCGTCGCGCCCTTTGCCGCGATGATCGTGCAGATGGCGATCAGCCGCACCCGCGAATATGGCGCCGACCAGGCCGGCGCGGAGATCAGCGGCAATCCGCGTGCGCTCGCCTCCGCCCTCGCCAAGATTTCGGGCCGGGCCGAGCTGATCCCCAATCCGGTGGCCGAGCGCAATCCGGCCGCCGCCCAGCTTTATATCGTGCCCGTCCATGTGAGTGAAATCTTCTCCACCCACCCGGCGACCGAGAAGCGCATCGCCGCGCTGGAGGAGATTGCGCAGGATATGGGTCAGAGCGATGGCCCGCCGCCCATGAGCCAGTCGTTAAAGACTGCCCCGCGCGCATCAGCCCTGTCGCCGGTGGCGGCACCCAAGCGACGCCGCAGCGCGCTGGACCCCAACGGGCGCTAAGCGACAATGGAAGAGATTGGCGAGGTTGCCGTCAAGATTGCTGGCGTGGCGCTGCGCGGGGCGGCCGGCATGGTCGTTGACATCGCCGTCGATTATATTTTTTTCCCGCCATGCCCCGCGCCTGTTCCATGCGATCGGCCGACGCACGATCGCGATCGTTACACTGGGACGCAAACGCATTCCGTCATCCTTGCGCGTAGTGCCCAAAGGGATGGTACCGCGTCCGCGCCGATCGGACTGGGTAGCGCTGTGGGTTGGGGTCGCCACCAGCATCGGACTGGTCGCGGCGGCCATCTACACGGCCCTGTGTTTCGTTTGAAGATGACCCCAGGGCCAAAAGCGCGTAGGGGCCGCTGATGTCCCGTCCTTCTACTGCCCGTTCCCGCGCGCCCCGCGCCGATGATGTCCCCGGCCTGCCCGCCCGCCGCGCTGCGCTGAAGCTGCTGGACGCGGTGTTGCGCCGGGGCGATCCGCTGGAACTGGCGCTGCATGGCGCGACCCAGGGCCTCGCCGACCGGGCCGACCGCGCCCTGGTCCATGCCATCGTCGCCGAAACGCTGCGCCACCTGCCCGATCTCGACGCGCTGATCGATGGCGCGACCAAGCAGCCCCTGCCCGACGATGCCAAGGCGCGCATGGTGCTGCGCATCGCCCTGGTCCAGGTGCTGGCGCTGGGCACCGCCCCCCATGCGGCAATCGCCACCGCGCTGCCGCTGGTCGATGGCGGCCCGCGCAAGCTGGTCCATGGCGTGTTCGGCACCGTGACCCGTGCCGAGCCGAGCCTGCCCGTGCCGCCCACCCTGCCCGCCGACGTCGCCGCGCGCTGGGCCGGGCAATGGGGTGAGGCGATGCCGCTGGCCGCCGCCCATGCCTATGCCGTGCGGCCGCCGGTCGATGTCAGCCTGCGCGACCCGGCCGAGACCGACAAATGGGTCGAGGCGCTGGGCGGCACGAGCCTGGCGCCCGGCCATGTCCGCCTGCCCGAGGGCGCGGTCGTGCCCGACCTGCCCGGCTTTGCCGAAGGCGCCTGGTGGGTGCAGGATCTGGCCGCATCCTGTCCGGCCCGGCTATTGGGCGCGGGCGCAGGCCGCAGCGTGCTGGACCTGTGTGCGGCACCGGGCGGCAAGACGATGCAGCTGGCCGCCGCCGGATGGGCCGTCACTGCGGTCGACCAGTCGAAGAAAAGGCTGGAACGGCTGAGCGACAATCTGGCGCGCACGGGCCTGTCGGCCAATGTGGTGCCGGCGGACCTGCGCAGCTGGGCGCCCGACGCGCCGGTCGACGCCGTGCTGCTCGACGCCCCCTGCACCGCCACCGGCATCTATCGCCGCCATCCCGACGTGCTGCACCGGATCGGCCCGCGCCAGATTGACGAACTGGCCGAGTTGCAGGGCGAATTACTGGCACGGGTTGCCGACTGGGTGAAGCCGGGCGGCACGCTGGTCTATGCCACCTGCTCGCTGGAGCGGGCCGAGGGCGAGGAGCAGATGGCCCGCTTCCTGGCGGCGCGGCCGGATTTTGCGGTCCAAGCGGCACAGCCCGGCGAATTGCCGGCCGGGATGACGCCGAGCGCCGACGGCTGGCTGCGCACCCTGCCCGATACGCTGGCCGAACAGGGTGGCACGGACGGATTTTTCATTGCAAGAGTCGTGCGCATCGGGAACTAAGCCTTAACCTTGCAGGGCTTAGGTTGATGCCCTTCGTTGGAAAGGCTTGATTTGCGTCCGACCGAACCCCTGCCTCTGCACCATAGCTGGCCGCTCTACGACCTGCGCGAGCATCTGGCCCCGGTCGTGCTGGACCAGCGGATTGCGGGCAATGAGGCCGCGCTGGCGGAACGGGGCCTGGGCCTGTGGCGTTGCAATCTTGCCGACAACAGCCTCGGCTGGACCCAGGGCGTCTATGAGATGTTCGGCCTGGAGCCGGGCAGCCATGTCCCCAGATTATTGTCGGTCTCGCTTTATGCCAATGACAGTCGCGAAGCGATGGAAAGGCTGCGCGCCTATGCGATCCGCCATCAGCGCGGCTTCACCCTGGACGTCGATATCCACCGGCCGGATGGTACCGATTGCGCGATGCGCCTGATCGCCGCACCAATCGTGCGCAACGACCAGACGATCGCGCTGCATGGCGTAAAACAATGGCTGCCCAAGGGGAGCATGCCCTCGCGCGGGCAGGAACCGACGCTGTTTTTCCTGCCCTGAGCGACGGCACAGCGCGCGCGGATGCGATACTGGCGGCCGGTCGCAAAACTTCCGTTGCCCTTGCCCCCCGGGAGGATTAAGGCGAGCGGTCAATGACCCGTCCGATCCTCATTTCTCCGTCCATCCTGTCCGCCGACTTCGCACGGCTGGGCGAGGAAGTCCGCGCCATAGACGAAGCCGGTTGCGACTGGATCCATATCGATGTGATGGACGGGCATTTCGTGCCCAACATCACCATCGGCCCGGCCGTGGTGAAGGCGCTGCGCCCGCACACGCAGAAACCGTTCGACGTCCATCTGATGATCTCGCCGGTGGACCTCTATCTCGACGCTTTCGCCCAGGCCGGCGCCGACATCATCACCGTCCATCCCGAGGCCGGTCCGCACATCCACCGCAGCGTGCAGCATATCAAGTCGCTGGGCGTGCAGGCGGGCGTGGTGCTGAACCCCGGCACGCCGGCCAAGATGCTCGACTATCTGATCGATGATATCGACCTGATCCTGGTGATGAGCGTGAACCCCGGCTTTGGCGGCCAGAGCTTCATCGAGAACCAGCTGCGCAAGATCGAGGCCTGCCGCAAGATGATCGACAAGAGCGGGCGCGACATTCGCCTGCAGGTCGATGGCGGCATAGACATCCATACCGCCCCCAAGGCCATCGCAGCCGGTGCCGACGTGCTGGTGGCGGGTACCGCGACCTTCCGCGGCGGGCCAGGCGCCTATGCCGACAATATCAGGAAGCTGCGGGGCGGGTGACGAACCATCGGCGTCTGACCACCCCTGCCGCTCCGATCGAGGCCGACCCTCTTCCGGCCGACGACGGCATCGAACAGGGCAAGCGGCTCATCCGCATCGCGGATGACAAGGGTCTGTCGCTGGCGGAACGGATCGCCAATCATTTCTACCTGCTCAGCTGGAAGACCCCGCTGCACAGCCGTCGGCTGAAGGGCAAATATCCGCTCAAACTGCTGGCCGTACCGGACGATGCGATCCCCGGCGACCTGCGCGCCGGTCAGGCCATACGGGCAGGCTATTTCCTGTTCCGCGGCCAGAAGCTGCCGATCGACACGATCGATTTTGCCCGCCTGCCGGTCGGCCCCGCCTTTGCCGACTATCTGCACAGTTTCCGCTGGCTGCGCGACCTGTCGAGCGCGGCGACCCGCGAACAGGGCGCGCCGCTGGCCGAGGCGCTGATGCGCAAATGGCTGGCTGCCCATGCAGAGACGCCGAGCGAACCGGCCTGGCGCGCCGACAACGCGGCCTGGCGACTGTTGTTCTGGACCGCCCATGCACCGCTGATCCTGTCGTCGAGCGACCTGGTCTATCGCTCGCTGGTGCTCAACTGCATCGCGCGGACCGCACGCCATCTCGACCGCAGCGCCGACAAGGCACCGCTGGGCCTGCCGCGCCTGACCGCCTGGGGCGGGATCGTCGCGGCATCGATGCTGATGCCGGGCGGCAACCCCCGCAAGCTGTTCGGCGAGGCCGGGCTCAAACGCGCGATCGACAGCTGTTTCCATCCCGACGGCGGCATCATTTCGCGATCGCCACTCGCCCAGTTGGAGGGGATCATGCTGCTGTCCATGGTGGCGGCGGTCTATGACGTACGGCGTGAACAAATACCGTCCTTTCTGGTCGAGGGACTGACCCGGGCCGTGCCGGCGTTGCTGGGCCTGATCCATGGCGATGGCGGGCTTGGCAGCTGGCAGGGCGCCGGGGCGATCGATCCGGCGACCGTAAGCGCTGTGGTGCAGGCCAGCCGGGTGCGCACCCGGCCACTGCGGCAGGCGCGCGACTGGGGCTATCAGCGGCTGGCGGCCGGCAACACCGTGCTGCAGATCGACGCCGCGCCACCGCCGGTCGCGCGGCTGGCCGCCGCCGGCTGCGCCTCCACCGGCGCGATCGAAATCAGCGACGGTCAGCAGCGGCTGGTGATCAACTGCGGCGGCGCCGGACTGGAAGGCGCATTCGTGCCGCGCGACCTGGCGCAGGGGCTGCGGACCACGGCCGCCCACAGCACGCTGGTGCTGGATGACAGCAATTCGACCGCGCTGATGCCCGACGGCACGCTGGGCCGCGGCGTGACCGAGGTCGAGCTCAATCGGCAGGAGCTGGAAAATGGCAGCCGCGTCGACCTGAGCCATGACGGCTATGTCCGGCGCATGGGCTATGTCCATCGTCGCCTGTTGTTGATGAGCGGCGACGGCAAGGAAATACGGGGCGAGGATATGTTGACCCCGGCGGAACGGCGCAAGAAGCCGACGAAGGCGCCGGTTCACCTGCGTTTCCACCTGGCGCCGGGCGTGGAGCCCACATTGACAGCCGACAATCAGGGCGCGTTGTTGCGCATCGAACTGGGCGCCCTGTGGCAATTCCGCACCGGCACCGGCGTGCTGACCGTGGAAGACAGCTTGTGGGTCGATGGCGAAGGGCGTCCGCACCCGACCCGCCAGCTGGTCGTCACCGCCGAAGCCCTTCCCGGCGGGTCGAGCTTTGGCTGGCTGTTCAAACGGGTCGGCTAGTCCGCGATCGTTTCAACTGGATCGGCCTTCAACAGCACGCCCCATCGTGCCCGTGATGAAGAACACGGATAGCATCACGCCATTGTGCAAAGACGGACCATGGCACACATATGACAGGTGCGATCCAGGGGCCGTTTGCTACCAATCAGCGACCTCGATCCTGGCCCGGCCGCGCAGGCGGCCGGGCCTTTTAACCCGTTCTACCGGGCTGCGGCAGGTTTCAGATAGGTGTCGAACCAGGCGACCGTGCGAGTCAGCGAATCGAGCTGATTCTCCTTCTTCTGGAAACCATGGCCTTCCGCCGGATAGAAGATCGTTTCGACGACATTGCCCTTGGCCTTGAGGATGTCATGCACCTCCTGCGCCTGGCCGCGCGGCACGCGAATGTCATTCTCGCCCTGGATGGTGAGCAGAGGCGCCTTGGCCGCGCGGATATAGGTGAGCGGCGAGGCAGCGTCATAAACCTGGGGATCGCTGTCCGGCGTACCGAGCAGGCTGCGCTGATAGGCCTTTAGCTGTTCGTCCTGATCGCGATACATGGTGCGCCAGTTGATGATGCCGAACCACTGGACGGCAGCCGCGAACTCGTCGGGCGCCCGGCCGATCGCCATCAGGGTCATGAAGCCGCCATAGCTGCCGCCGAAAATGCCCACCCGCTTGGCATCGACATAGCCGCTATCGACCAGGAAATGCTTGGCCGCGATCGTATCCTTGAGGTCCCCGCCACCCAGATCCTTGACATTGCCGTCCTGGAACGCCTTGCCATAGCCAGTCGAGCCGCGGAAATTCGGCTGGATCACGACATAGCCCCGGCTGGCAAAAGCGGTCGCGTAGCGGCTATAGCCGTCCAACGCCTGACCGGTGGGGCCGCCATGGGGCAGGACGATGGCCGGGTTCGAGCCGTCGCGCTTCAGATTGGCCGGCATCGTGACGATCGCGCTGATCAGCGTGCCGTCGAAGCTCTTGTAGGTGACGATATCGGACTTGGGCAGGGCTGCGGGCAACAGGCTGGCGATGGCGAGCTGGGTCGCGGGGCGCGAGGTGCCGCTGCTCAAATCGTAGAGATAGAGGTTCGCCGGCGAATCCGCCCCCGAATGATTGACCATCAGGGTCCGGCCATCGGGCGAGCGGGGCTCGCTGCCGACAGGATAGTTCACGCCGGGCGGGATCGCCAATGGGGTTTCGGTCCCGGTCGCCAGATCATAGCCATAGAGTGTGCTGCGCGTGTCCGCGTTGGTGCCGAAAATCAGCGTTCTGCCATCCCGCGTGAAGATACTGGCGGTCTGTTCCCAGGGCGTGGGCTTCAGCCATTTCCACTGCCTGGAGACGCTATCGTACAGGCCAGCATGAATCTGGCCGGTATCGACGTCGGTGTTGACCGCAATCCACCGGCCGTCAGCGGTGGCGTCCGCGGCGGTATAGACGGTATCGGCCTTGGCGATCAGCTTGGTTGCGGCACCGGTCGCGATATCGATCCGCCAGACCTCCCCCACCTTGGAATCGACTCGGTCGCGATTGGCGATCAGCGCCTTGCCACCGTCGATCCAGGCGATCGGCGACCAGCCATATTGCGGATCGGCTTCCTTGGTCAGCACCCGGACCACGCCATTCGCATCCATGACCGCGACGTTCGACTGGCCTTCGGACCGGAGCTTGGTCGACAACGCCACCAGTCCGCCGCTGGGACCAGGCAACATACCGCTTTCACGGCGGTCGGGGGTATTGGTGAGATTTTCGACCGCGCCGCCATTCACCGGCACACGGTAGATATCGCTATACTCGTTGCCACCGACATCCTGCTGGAAATAGAGATATTGGCCATCGGCCGATGCGGTAAGACCGGTCTGCGCATCATCGGACTGGGTAAGCTGGACAGGCCAGCTGCCGGCTGCGTCGGTCCGCCAGATGTTGGTCCGCCCGGTCAGGTTGGTCGCGACGAATATCCGCTTGCCGTCGATACTCCATGCAACGCTACCCAGGCTGCGCGAGGCGCCAATATCCGCCACTGGGACAGCGCGTGCATCGGGATTGACCGGCGAGCTGAGGCTCTTGGGATCGGTAACTGCCCGTTCCGGCGTCGGAATTTGCGCCAGCACCGGGAAGGCGACGAGCAAGGGCAAGGCGGTAGCGGCGAGCAGATAGCGCATGTCAGATCCCCCAACTGTTATGCGATCACAATATAGTAGCGGCAAAAGCCCGCAAGATCGGGAAATTCCCTGCGCTTGAGGACTGTATTTTTGCGCCGCGCGCGACTAGAGGGCTGCGGCAAGCCTGAAGCGGCATCCCGAACAGCAGGAAGCATCCCCCATGACCACCGACGTCACCATCAAGCGCGCCCTCCTTTCCGTATCGGACAAGACCGGCCTCATCGAACTGGGCCAGGCACTGGGCCAGCATGGCGTCGAACTGGTATCGACCGGCGGCACCGCCAAGGCCCTGCGCGAGGCGGGCCTGGCCGTGAAGGATATTTCCGAGCTGACCGGCTTCCCCGAGATGATGGACGGCCGCGTCAAGACGCTGCACCCCAAGGTCCATGGCGGCCTGCTGGCGGTGCGGGGCAACCCCGAGCATGTCGCGTCGATGGACGAGCATGAAATCGGCGCGATCGATCTGGTGGTCGTCAACCTCTATCCCTTTGCCGCGACCGTGGCCAAGGGCGCCGACCGCGACGAGATCATCGAGAATATCGACATCGGTGGCCCGTCGATGGTCCGTTCCGCCGCGAAAAATCATGAGAGCGTCGCGATCGTCACCGATCCGGCCGACTATGCCCGCCTGATCGCCGAAATGGCGGAGAAGGGCGGCGCCACCAGCTATGATTTCCGCCGGATGCTGGCGGCCAAGGCCTATGCCGCCACCGCCGCCTATGACTCGATGATCGCCAGCTGGTTCGCCTTCGCCGACCAGGGCGTCGCCTTCCCCGAGAGCCTGTCGCTGTCGAGCAAGCTCAGCACCACGCTGCGCTATGGCGAGAATCCGCACCAGTCGGCCGCGCTCTACCTGCCCAACGGCCCGACCGCGAACGGCATCGCCCAGGCCAAGCAGATCCAGGGCAAGGAACTGAGCTACAATAATTATAACGACGCCGATGCGGCGCTGGAGCTGGTCAGCGAATTCCGCAACGGCCCGCCGACCGTCGTCATCGTGAAGCACGCCAATCCCTGCGGCGTCGCCACCGGCGAGACGCTGATCGAAGCCTATGAAGCGGCGCTCGCCTGCGACAGCGTGTCGGCCTTTGGCGGCATCATCGCCGTCAACCGTCCGCTCGACGGCCCGACCGCCGAAGCGATCAGCGGCATCTTCACCGAAGTCGTCGCCGCGCCCGACGCCGATGACGAAGCCAAGGCGATCTTTGCCAAGAAGAAGAATCTGCGCCTGCTGCTGACCGGCGATCTGCCCGATCCGGCCCGCCCCGGCCTGATGGTCAAGAGCATCGCCGGCGGCCTGCTGGTCCAGAGCCGCGACAATGGCAAGGTCGACCTGGATGCGCTCAAGGTCGTGACCAAGCGCGCACCGACCGAGCAGGAGCTGAAGGACTGCCTGTTCGCCTGGACCGTGGCCAAGCATGTGAAGTCGAACGCGATCGTCTATGCCAAGGGCGGCAGCACCGCCGGCGTCGGCGCGGGCCAGATGAACCGTCTGGAATCCGCCCGCATCGCCGCCTGGAAGGCGAAGGACGCGGCGGAAAAGGCCGGCTGGAGCGAACCGCGCACGATCGGTTCGGCCGTCGCTTCCGACGCCTTCTTCCCCTTTGCTGACGGCCTGCTGGCGGCGGTGGAAGCCGGCGCGACGGCGGTGATCCAGCCGGGCGGTTCGATCCGCGACGAGGAAGTCATTGCCGCAGCAGACGAAGCGGGCCTGGCCATGGTCTTCACCGGCATGCGCCACTTCCGCCATTAAGGCTTGTTTCCCAACGCGCTAGACGGCGGGTCGGGACAGCCAGGCGACAAAGTTTATGCGGGTGCGAAACGATCCTGTTCGCACTCGCAAAATCGCAGAAAACTGCCATTTTTTGGCAATTGGCCTCTTTTCAATGCGTCCGGAGAATCCTATTTAAAGGGACGACCCCGCACCCACGTCAGGCGTTGGGCACGACACAAGAAAAAGACATGTTCGACAGGAGAATAGGATGACCAAGAAGATGCTGGTGGCGATGGCCGCCACGATGGCATTCGCCATGCCCACCCTCGCCATGGCCGGCAGCAGCGATCCCGAAGTGATCGTCGACGGCACCACCGGCCAGACCACCCGTACCATCGCCGTCTCGGTCGCCGACCTCAACCTGGCCAGCGCCAACGGCATGCGCCGGGCTGATTATCGCGTCACCCGCGCCGCCAAGGAAGTGTGCGGCTGGATGAACGGGTCGATCCTGCCCGCCACGCCCGACTATCGCGCCTGTTTTGGCGAAGCGCTGGATGGCGCACGCAGCGATCTCAGCGCCATGGCGCAACGCCAGGGCTGATCAGCCGCAAGAAGAACCGCTTCCCCGCCATGGGGACTGCAGGGGGCCGTTCCGCGTCAGGCGGAGCGGCCCTTTGCCTTATCGGTGCGATGCTGGCCCGGCTCGTCATGCTTACCCGCCATTAACCACTCCTTAGAGGATTTCCTTCAGTCACCGAGACACGAAGGACCATTCGGGGGAATAAAGCATGCCGCGTGCCGACCAGAGCGTGGACGTCGCCATCATCGGGGCCGGCCCGGCGGGACTGACCGCCGCCTATTTGCTGACCAAAAAGGGTTTTTCGGTCACCGTCATCGAGAAGGACCCGGTCTATGTCGGCGGCATCAGCCGCACCGTCGAGATGGACGGCTATCGATTCGATATTGGCGGCCATCGCTTCTTTTCCAAGTCGAAGGAAGTGGTCGACCTGTGGAACGAGATCCTGCCCGACGACTTCATCCAGCGCCCACGGATGAGCCGCATCTATTATGAGGGCAAATTCTACTCCTATCCCCTGCGCGCGTTCGAGGCGCTGTGGAACCTGGGCATCTGGCGCTCGACCCTGTGCATGGCGAGCTTCGCCAAGGCCAGGCTGTTCCCCAACCGCAACATCCGTTCCTTCCAGGACTGGACCGTCAACGCGTTCGGCCACAAGCTGTTCTCGATCTTCTTCAAGACCTATACCGAGAAGGTCTGGGGCATGCCGTGCGACGAGATGTCGGCCGACTGGGCGGCACAGCGGATCAAGGGCCTGTCGCTGTGGGGCGCGGTGGTCGATGGGCTGAAGCGCAGCCTGGGCCTCAACAAGAAGCCCAATGACGGCATGGCGACCAAGACGCTGCTCGAAACCTTCCGCTATCCGCGCCTTGGCCCCGGCATGATGTGGGAAGCCGCGCGCGATCGAGTGATCGAGGGCGGCAACCAGATATTGATGGCGCATAGTTTGAAGCAACTGGCGCAGGACCAGGGCACCGAGCGCTGGCGCGTGGTCGCCGACGGACCGGACGGCGATGTCGTGATCAATGCCGCGCATGTGATCTCGTCCGCGCCGATGCGCGAGTTGGCCGCGCGCATCCATCCGCTGCCCGAAACGCTGCCCGATGCGATGGAACTCAAATATCGCGACTTCCTGACCGTGGCGCTGATGATCAAGTCGGAGGATCTGTTCCCCGACAACTGGATCTATATCCATGACAGCAAGGTGCAGGTCGGCCGCATCCAGAATTTCCGCAGCTGGTCGCCCGAGATGGTGCCCGACGAATCGGTCGCCTGCGTGGGCCTGGAATATTTCTGTTTCGAGGGCGACGGCCTGTGGGCGTCCGCCGATGCCGACTTGATCGACCTCGCCAAGAAGGAAATGGCGATCCTGGGCCTGTGCAATCCCGACGATGTGGTCGGCGGCGCAGTGGTCCGTCAGGAAAAGGCCTATCCGGTCTATGACGATGCCTATGCCGACCATGTGCTGGCGATGCGCACCGAACTGGAGGCCGTCGCCCCGACGCTGCACCTGGTCGGCCGCAACGGCATGCACCGCTACAACAACCAGGATCATGCGATGATGACGGCGATGTTGACGGTGCGCAACATCGAGGCTGGCGCGCGTGTCTATGACATCTGGGCGGTCAACGAGGATGCCGAATATCATGAATCGGGCGAGGAAGGGCAGGATGTCGCCGGCGAGCAGGCCGCGCTGGCCAGCACCCGCCTGGTGCCGTCGCGCCTGAAGGCCGCATGAGGCCATGGGTGCTCGCCTGCGCGCCGTGACGGCCCGGCTGGGCACGATCGCCGCGCGCTTCATGTTCGCCCGCTATCTGCTGGCGAGCATCATCGCGTTGGCCAGCGACATGCTGCTGTTCCTGGCCCTGTCGCATGGCGGCGCGGCACCGGCACTGGCGGCCTTTGGCGGCTATGCAACAGGACTGGTCGTCCATTGGCTGATCAGCAGCCGCTTCGTCTTCGACACCGGCAGTGGTCCGACCCACGCACAGCGCCTGGGCTTTGTCCTGAGCGCCCTGGTCGGCCTGGGCATCACCATGGCGATGGTGGGCGGGCTCAGCGCGCTCGGCATGGCCCCCGCCACCGCCAAGCTCCTGTCCATTCCCGTGAGTTTCCTGTCCGTCTATGCGATCCGCAAATATGGCATCTTTGCCCGCGCCTGACCCCCGCGCACGGGTGTGGGCGCTGCTGGCCTGGCTGCTTTGCAGCATAGTCATGCTGTGGTTGTTCCGTAGCGATTTCGGGACGCTGGGTTTTCGCGATCCCGATGATGCGATGCGGCTGCAGCAGGTACGCGACTGGATCGGCGGACAGGCCTTCTGGGATGTCAGCCAGCATCGGGTGAACCCGCCGATCGGCGGACCGATGCACTGGTCCCGTATCGTCGACATGCCGATCGCGGCGCTGATCCTGCTGACACGGCCTTTGCTGGGCGAGAGCGGCGCCACCATCCTGGCCTGCGCGCTCGTCCCCCCGTTGCTGCTGGGCGGCCTGACGGCGGCGCTGTTCCTGGCGACGCGGCGTATCGCGGGTGCGGGCGTAGCGCTGCTGGCCGTGGTCCTGCTGCTGACCGCGCCGACCGTCCTGGTCCAGTTCACGCCGTTGCGGATCGATCATCATGGCTGGCAGATCTGGATGGCGACGGTCGCGCTGGGCGGTGCGATGGATGCCCGCCGCACCCGCGGCGGCATCATCGCCGGCCTCGCGCTGGCGATCTGGTTGCAGATTTCGAGCGAGGCGCTGCCCTATGTCGCGCTGTTCGCTGCGCTGTTCGCGCTGCGCCAGTGGATCGAGCGGGCGGAAACATCGCGTTTTGTCGCCTTTGCGACGACGCTGGGCGCGGCGGCGCTGGGCGGGCTCCTGCTGTTGCGCGGCTGGTCGATGGCGATGCAGAGCCGGTGCGATGCACTGTCCGCCGTCTATGCCTGGCCGCTGGTCGCGCTGGCGTTGATGACGCCGCTGGCGTGGCGCCTGATCGGCGGCGGGAACGCCACGCGACGGTTCCTGCTGGCCGCGAGCGGGGGTGGCGCCGCAATCATAACCCTGCTGGCCACCGGTGGCCCCTGCCTGTCGGGCGATCCGTTCCAGGCACTGGGGCCGCTCGCCTACAAGCTCTGGTATCTGCAGGTGCTGGAAGGCCGGCCGATCTGGGAGCAGAGCCTGTCCATGGCAGGCGTCATCCTGCTGCCCGTCCTGGCCGGCCTGGCCGGTACGCTGGTCGCCGCGCGCGCCGCGCATCGACCGGACGCGCGCCAGCGATGGCTGGCGCTGGCGCTGCTGCTGGCCGGCGCGGGCATGGTGGCGCTGATGGTGATGCGCGCGGCGTCGGTCGCCCATGTCTTTGCCGTGCCCGGCATCGCCTGGCTGTTGATCTGTCTGTTCCGACGAATCCAGGCTTCGTCACGGGCGGTGATACGCATAGGGGGATCAGTCGCGCTGGTGCTGCTGACGCCGGTCGGCCTGAGCGCCCTGTGGGTGGCACTGGCGGCCGCGCCCGAGCCGCCGACGAAGAGTGCCAGCGTCAATTGCCGCGCGGCAACGACGCTGGCGCCGTTGCGGGCATTGCCGCCGGCAACCCTGTTCGCGCCCCTGGACCTTGGCCCCGACATATTGGTGCAGACCCGCCATAGCGTGATCGGGACCGCCCATCATCGCAATGCCGCGGGCATCACCGCCGTGATCGAAGGGTTCGTCGCATCCCCCGACCAGGCGCGGCGCGTGGTGATGGCGCTGCAGGGCGGCAAGGGCGCGGACTATGTCGTGACCTGCACCGGGCTCAATGAATTTTCCGGCTATGCCAAGGAAGGGCCGGCAGGGCTGGCCGCGATGCTGAACAAGGGGCAGATCCCCGCCTGGCTGCGGCCGCTGCCCGGCAAGGGGCCACTGCATATCTACCGGGTGGTGGATCAGCCCGGGACGAAGGCCATCGCCACGCCGTTCATGCAATAGCGCAGGCCGGTGGGTTTCGGCCCATCGTCGAACACATGACCCAGATGCCCGCCGCAACGGGCACAATGCACCGCGGACCGGGGATAGCCCAGCGCGAAGTCCCGGGTGGTCCCGATCGCCCTGGGCAGCGGGGCATAGAAGCTGGGCCATCCGGTTCCGCTGTCGAATTTCGTGCGCGAGCTGAAAAGTCGCTGCGCGCAGCCTGCGCAGGTGAAGGTGCCGGCGCGATGTTCGTCATTGAGCGGGCTGCTGCCAGGATATTCGGTCGCGCTCTGGCGCAGCACCTTATAGGCCCAGGGACTGAGTTTCTTGCGCCATTGCGCATCGGTCAGCGCATAGGGATAGGCGGCCTCGGCCCTTCCCGGGTCGAGACGCCACAGGGCCAGGCCCACCGCGCCGGTCAGGGCGCCACCCAGAAGCTGCCGCCGATTCATCATCGACAGTCTATAGCATCAGCCTGTCGTGGCCCTGAACAACTGCTTCCACCAGCGACCGCCCGATTTCAGCACATGGCGACGGAACAGCAGCACGCCGATGCGGATGATGAGCGCAACCCAGGCCCCCTGCCACAGAATCGCCACCAGATGCGGCCAGATGCTGCTATCCTGCGCCGCCCGCGCGATCATCGCGAAGGGCGAGGAGAAGGGAAAGACGACCGCCGCCACCTCCATCGGTGATCCCATATGATCGACGGCATAGGTCGCGAAGAAGAAGATCAGCATGTTCGCCATGGTGACCGGCATGTTGAGCGTCTGCACCTCACGCACGGTGGCGGCCTGCGCGCCGATGCCCAGGAACAGCGACCCCAGCAGCGTGTAGGCCATCGCAAAATAAACAATGCCCAGCAGCAGAAAGGCGGGCCAGCCGACCGCCGGCACCGGCAGCCCCGCATCCACCCCCTTCACCAGCAGGAAGGTACCAAAGGCCGTCCCTCCCCAGAAGGCGATTCCCACCAGGCTCATCCCCAGCATCGCCGCCAGCTTGCCGATGAAGATCGCATCGATCGGCACGGCAGCAGCGAGGATTTCTATGATCTTGTTGGTTTTTTCCTCAACGAGATTGGACAGGACCATGCCCGCCAGCAATATGGTGAGGAAGAATATGACGATCTGTCCGATCCGGCCGATCGCGAGGCGCGCCTGCGACTGGGCACCCAGGCTGGTGGCCACGTCCTGATGTTCGACCCGGACCAGATGCAGCACCTTTTCCGCCAGCGCGGCGCTGGCAAGCAGGCTGATATCGCCGTCGAGTTTGTCGATATCCTCCGCCTTGCCGGTCAATATCGGGTGAGCGACCGTCCCCGAAACGATGGCGACGAAGTCCGAATCGGGCCGCGCCAGCAGATCGCGGGGCGTGGGTGACAGGGGGGCAGGCATCAACCGCGGCAGCGACTGCGGCCCCATGCGCTCGGTCAGGCGGTCATAGGCCCGCTCGATCCGGGCGACATCCGCCGGTGTCATCGCCAGCCCGACCGTGGGGCGCAGGTCACTGGTCGAAATCTTCTGGCCCAGCCCGCCAAAGGCCATGCCGAGCAGGATCGGCAGCAACGGGCCAAGCAGGAACAGGATGAAGGTACGCGACAATACCACGGCGGAAAAATCGCGCCGGGCAATGACGAAGGCGGCCCGCAGCAATTCGCTCATGCGTCCACCTCCTGCACCGCATCCTGTTCCATCTGGCGCGCCGTCGCTTCGCCGGCGATCGCGACAAAGGCATCGTGCAGGCCGGGCCGCTCGATCGACAGACTCTCAATCCCTGCCTGCCCGTCGAGCAGCGCGCGCAACAACGGCTCGATCCCCTCTTCGGGCAAGGCGAAATGCCACGCGCCGTCCTGCGCCAGCGTGTCGGTCGGCAACGCCCGGCGCCAGGCGCCATCGCTCAGCCGCGTGCGCAGCCGCACCTGGGGCGGCAGCCGGTCGCGTGCATCGCTGACCGATCCCTCGAACCGGATGCGGCCACCCGCGACGATGGCGATGCGTTCGCACAACCGTTCGGCATGGGCGATGACATGGGTGGAAAAGAGGATGGTGACGCCCTTGCGGGCCTGGTCGCGAATCAACCCCTCCAGCTTTTCCTGATTCATGGCGTCGAGGCCGGAAAAAGGTTCGTCGAGGACGATGAGGCGCGGTTCGTGCACGATCGTGCCGAACAGCTGCACCGTTTGCGCCATGCCCTTGGACAATTGCCGGATCGGCTTTTCCGCCGACGCGCCCATCCCATAATCCTGCAGCATCGCCCGCGCCCGTTCGCGCCCGATGCGCAGCGGCAGGCCGCGCAGCGCGCCCATGAAGGCGATCGCCTCATAGGCTTTCATCGACGGGTAGAGCCCCCGTTCCTCGGGCAGATAGCCGACCTGCTTGGCCATGCGCAGCGGCGCGGGATCGCCCAGCAGGGTGCGATACCCCTCATCCGGGTCGATGATGCCGAGCAGGGTGCGCAGCAGGCTGGTCTTGCCGGCACCATTGGGGCCGAGGATGCCATAAATGCTGCCTGTGGGCACGGCGATGTCGACGCCGTCCACCGCGCGAAAATCGCCGAACGCCTTGACAAGAGCATGGCCTTCGACGGCATAGGGGGCGGCAGGAGCCGGAGTGTCACCGATCATCCGCCCCTGATAATCCCGGACCATGCCAGTGCAAAACGAAACATTGGAGCAGCGCCTGAAAGCGCAGGCCGCGCAACTGGGCTTTGCCGCCTGTGCGATCGCGCGCGCCGATGCCGCGCCCAAGACCGGCGAACGGCTGCGCCAATGGCTGGATGCGGGCCATCATGGCGACATGCTGTGGATGGAGGAACGGTCCGAACAGCGCGGGTCGCCCAGAGGGCTGTGGCCCGAGGTACAGAGCGTCATCATGCTGGGGATGAGCTATGCCCCCGGGCGCGATCCGCTGGCGCTGGCCGATGTCGGCGATCGCGGACGCATTTCGGTCTATGCGCAGGGCCGCGACTATCATGACGTGGTCAAGAAGGCGCTGAAGGCGCTGGCCCGCTGGCTGGTCGAACAACAACCGACCGCGCTGAAAGTGTTCGTCGATACCGCGCCGGTGATGGAAAAGCCGCTGGCGCAGGGCGCGGGGCTGGGCTGGCAGGGCAAGCACAGCAATCTGGTGAGCCGCCAGCATGGCAGCTGGCTGTTCCTGGGCGCCATCTATACCGAGATCGCGCTGGAGCCCGATGCGCCGGAGGTGGACCATTGCGGCAGTTGCACCGCCTGCCTGTCATCCTGCCCGACTGACGCCTTTCCCGCGCCCTATATCGTCGATGCGCGGCGCTGCATTTCCTATCTGACGATCGAGCATAAGGGGCCGATCCCGGAGGAGTTCCGGGCACGGATGGGCAATCGCATCTATGGCTGCGACGATTGCCTGGCCGCCTGCCCCTGGAACAAGTTCGCGCAGGGGGCGGCGGCCAACCGCGCCTTCATCGGCCGGGCGGAGCTGGCGACACCGGCGCTGGGCGATCTGCTCGACCTGGACGATGCGGGCTTTCGCGAGATTTTCTCCGGATCGCCGATCAAGCGGATCGGCCGCGACCGGATGGTGCGCAATGCCGCGATCGCGGCGGGCAATAGCGGCGACCTGCGGCTGGTCGATCGACTGCGGTCACTGACGGCCGATCCCGATCCGGCAGTGGCGGAAGCGGCCGAATGGGCGCTAGGCCAATTGCTCAGCGCTGCTGGAGCGTAGCCGCGCAGGCGGCATGGTCGACGTCGGTACCGGCCGGCGTGCGGGCATCGACATGGGTCACGACCGGTTCCTTCCCCTTGGCGGGCGAATAGAGATAGGCGTCGAGCACGCAGCGGCCGTTGGCGAATTGCAGCTTGCGCACGGTCGTTTCGCGAATGTCGAGGCGCGGCGTGCCGAACATCTGGGTCAGGCGCTTGGCATCCATGCCCATTAAAGGCCCGGTCTTGGTGAAGGCGCTGGCAGGCGGGCCGGCGGGCGGCGGGGTGTAGCTGGTGGCGGGCGGCACGACGCCTCCGCAGGCCGCGAGCGGCAGCGACAGGAGCGCGGCGAGCGCGAAACGGGGCGACATCAGACCGGCTTCCTCTTGGACCCAAGCAACATGTGGACCGCCATAGCCGCGCTCCAGATCGGCGCAAGCAGGTTGACCACGGGTATGAGGAAGAGAAGCGCCGAAACGAGGCCCAGGAGCCACCGGTTGCCACGCCCTATCGGTGGCAGGGCGGGATGGCGCGGTTCGACCATGTCGGCCAGGTCACGGCCGAGCAGATAGGCGTTCACCGCCAGGAACAGCCCGATCGTGCCGATCCCCGTGACCAGCAACAGCACATAGGCGGGCAATGCCAGCAGGTTCCAGCCGAGGGTGCGCCCGACCGACCGCAGCGCATAGTGAAGGCTGCGCGTGAACCCCACCGGCCGTCCTACAGCCTGGGGATAACTATCCCGCTCCACCGCTTCGATCACATCGTCGGCGAACAGGCCCATGACCAGCATGGCGATGGTGCGGAACAGCAGCCAGCTGGCCGCGATCATCGCAAGACCGGTCGCTGCCGCTTCTGCCATGCCGCCCCAGCCATCGCCCTCGCCCCAGCCGAAATGCAGGCGGGTGGCGTGGAAGCCGGACCATAGGCCAACGCCCAGCAACGCGAAGAGCAACAGGGTCAGCCCCAATGTCTTCGCCAGCAGCCGGCGCGCGGCAGTGTGGAAGATCAGGGGAAAGGCGCGCAGCGCTGCGGTAATGATCATGGCCCGATATCCTGCGGTCCGGCACGCCCGTCAATCAGCAGCGTTGCGCGGCGGCCCCCGGACCGGTAGAGACGGCCCAATTTACCGCCATTTTCCTATCATCTTTCACAGGAGCCCGCGTGACTTCTTCCCCCACGCTTGACGTTGTCGCGATCGGCAATGCCATTGTCGACGTTCTGGCCCGCAGCGACGACGCCTTTCTGGCGCAACATGCGCTGACCAAGGGCGGCATGCAGCTGATCGACGCCGAAATGGCCGAAACCCTCTATGCCGACATGCCCCAGGCCAAGGAAATCAGCGGCGGTTCGGCCGCCAACACGCTGGCCGGCCTGGCGGCGCTGGGCGCCAAGTGCGGCTTCATCGGCCAGGTCAATGACGACCAGCTGGGCGGCGTCTTCGCCCATGACGTGCGCGCGCTGGGCATCAAGTTCGACACGCCGGCGGTGCAGGGCGACATTCCGACCGCCCGCTGCCTGATCCTGGTGACGCCGGACGCGCAGCGCACCATGAACACCTTCCTGGGTGCGTCGCAGTTCCTGCCCGAAGCCGCATTGGACCTGGAGCTGATCCAGTCGGCCCGCATCCTGTATCTCGAAGGCTATCTGTGGGATCCCGAGCAGCCGCGCGCCGCGATGCGCGCCGCGATCGACGCCGCCCGTACCGCCGGCCGCAAGGTCGCCTTCACCCTGTCCGACAATTTCGTGATCGACCGCCATCGCGCCGACTTCATCGACCTGATCGAACAGGGGCTGATCGACATCCTCTTCTCGAACGAAGGCGAGATCCAGTCGCTGGCGCAGATCGATGATTTCGATGCAGCACTGGCCCGCTTCGCCGACAAGGTGCCGGTGCTGGTGTCGACCCGCAGCGAAAAGGGCGCGGTCGCGATCGTCGATGGCGTGCGCCACGAGGCACCGGCGGCTCCGGTCAGCCAGATCATCGATACGACCGGCGCGGGCGACCTGTTCGCCGCCGGCTATCTGGCTGCGCATCTGGAAGCCCGCAGCGTCGAGGATTGCCTGGCGCTGGGCGCGGCAGCCGCCGCCGAAGTCATTTCGCACTGGGGCGCGCGTCCCGAGGAAGATCTGAACCTGATCCGCGCCAAGCTGTTCGCCTGATCGCGACAGAGGCTGACAAAAAAGCCCGCCTCTCCGGTCGAGAGGCGGGCTTTTTTTTTAATTGGCCGGATCAGGCCGGGCTTTTCTGCTTGCGGAACAGGGCGCGGTCGTCAGGCCCGAAGCCCCAGCGCCAGATGACGAAGCCATAGGCGCCCAATATCGCCCAGACGCCGATCGCCAGTTCGACCCATTCGAGGCGCGCCGGCAGGGCGACGAAGGCCGCGCCGACGATGCAGGCGACGCCCGAAGCGCTGAGCAGCGGCCAGCGCCAGGCATTGACCCGGGCGTGGAGCAGGCTGGAGAGCAGGCGCGCCTTGACGAAGGCGCCGGCGCCGAGCGCGATACACAGGCCCAGGGCCGGCGCAGCGGCGATTTCCTGCGGCGTGAGGCCGAACCGCTTGCCGAGCAGGATCAGGGCGAAGCTGAGCCCCGCCTGCAGCGCGATCATGCTGAGCGAGATCATCAGGTTGCGGTGACGCGCGATATAGACCAGCGCGGATTCGCTGACCACGGCGGTGGCTGCGACCACTTCGGCGAGCAGCAGGAAGGCCAGTGCACCGGTGCCACCGACGAAATGGGGGCCGACCAAGCCCATGACGGCCTCGCCCGGAATGCCGAGAGCCAGCGCGATACCGGCCTGCGCCGCGATGATCCAGAAGCCGACCTGGCTGACCTGCTGCGCGATCGCGGCGAGATTGCCCTCGGCCAGATTGCGGGTGATGACCGGACCCAGGATCGGGTCGAAGCTGGTCTTCAATTTCTGCGGCAGCGAGGCGACCTGCTGCGCGACGTAATAAATGCCGATGATCGCCGGACTGACAAACAGGCCCAGGATCGCCATGTCGAGCCGGCGCGAGCCCCATTCGACGCCGTCCGCGGCGGCGAGCGGCAGGTTGCGGCGGGCAAGGCGCCAGAGCCGCCCGGCATCCGGGCGCCAGCCGGCAGGAATGCCATAATGACGCAGCATCGGGATGATCGAAGCCACCATCGCCGCGATCATCGATACGACATAGGAGAGGATCAGACCGTCACGCAGCGAATAATAGGCAAAGCCAAAGGCCCCTATACTGATCGCCCAGGGTTCGATGATCGAGCGTGCCCGTACCGTCGCCCCGATATCGAACCGATAGGCACAGGCCGCCAGCGACACGTCGGACGTGGCAACGGCGATGACGATCAGCGCCAGCAGCCGATCCAGCCCGTTGATGCCGCTATTGGGGAACATGGCCTGCGGAAAGGCGATCAACAGACCTGCCCCCAGCAAGGATGCGATCAAGGTCACGACCATCGCGTCGGTGACGACATGGCTGTGCGGCCGTTCGGTCTGGCTGAGCGCGCCGGCGAGGCCGCGCTTCAGGCCCAGCGTCGCGATCTGGGCGACGAACTCCACCACCAGCACGGCATAGGCAAAGCGGCCGAGCGCATCGGCGCCATACCAGCGGCCGGCGATGAACAGGAAGGGCAGGCGCGCGGCAAGGCGCAGCAGAAAGCCGAAGATGTTGGTCCGCCCGCCCTTGGCCAGGGCCGCGATATCATCCTTGGATTCGGCAGGGGATGCCTGCGCGCTCAAAGGCCCCTGGTCCCCCTCGATTGTCATGGTCATGGCTATAGGCGATCTGTTGCGCGGCGGCGATGATTATTCGGGACGCAGCGGACGCGCGAGCAGCGCATCGACGACCTGGGCCAGCGGCGCAGCGTCATTCAGCAACGCGCAGACGGCTTCGACGACCGGCATTTCGACACCCGCCGCCCGCGCCGCGTCGCGCAGCACCGGCGCGGTATGCGCGCCTTCGGCCACGGTGCGGCGGTTGGAGAGAAGGTCAGCGGCGCTCTGCCCCTCGCCCAGCCCCTTGCCGAGCGAGAAGTTGCGCGAATTGGTGGAGGAACAGGTGAGGACGAGGTCGCCCAGGCCCGACAGGCCACCCAGCGTTTCGGCACGGGCGCCGCGCGCCAGGCCGAAACGGGTCATTTCGGCAAAGCCCCGGCTGATCAGCGAGGCGCGCGCATTGAGGCCAAGGCCGGCGCCTTCCGACACGCCGCAGGCGATGGCGAGCACATTCTTGACCGCGCCACCAATCTCCGCGCCGACGACATCATCGGACAGATAGGGGCGGAAGGTCGGGCGGGCGATGCGCGCCGCCAGCTTTTCGGCCAGCGCCCGATCGGCGCAGGCGAAGGTGACGGCAGTCGGCAGCCCTTTGGCCACTTCATGGGCGAAGGTCGGGCCGGAGAGGACGGCGATCGGCGAGATCGGCTGCGCCTGCGCCGCGACTTCCGACATCAACAGACCGGTGCCCGCCTCTATCCCCTTGGAACAGAGGACCAGAGGCACGCCGGCCGGCGCCTGCGCGACGACGCTGCGCAGATGCTGGGCCGGGCTGACCACCAGGATCAGGTCGCGATCGGCCAGGTCCGCCAGGACGCCGGTCGCGCGGATCGAGGGCGAAAGCGGCAGGCCGGGCAGGTAGAGCGGATTTTCATGGACGCCGTTGATCGCATCGACCACGTCGGCTTCCAGCGCCCAAAGGCGCACATCCTGCCCGTCGGCGGCCAGCAATTGCGCCAGCGCGGTGCCCCAGGCGCCTGCTCCGATGACTCCCGCCTTCATGCCTTCACACTTTTCATGCTTTGACTCCGGCGCCACGCGCTTTTTCCGCCGCCGGATCGAGCGGCCAGCGCGGCCGGGCGGGGATGGTGAGATCGTCGGTCATGCCCACCGCATAGCGCTCCGCGCCGGCCCAGGCGATCATCGCGGCATTGTCGGTGCAGAGCCACAAAGGCGGCGCGACGAAGGGCAGATCATGGTCCTGCGCCAGCGCCGTCAGCGCGCCGCGCACCGACTGATTGGCGGCGACCCCGCCGGCGACGACCAGCGCGGTCACGCCTTCGCTCGCGGCGAGTGCGCGGCGGGTGCGGTCAAGCAGGCAGTCGATCACCGCCTGCTGGAAACTGGCGGCGATATCCTCGACCGCATATTGGCCGGACTGGGCAGCGCGCATCACCGCGCTCTTGAGGCCGGCGAAGGAGAAATGCGGCTCGTCCGTGCCGACCAGCGGGCGCGGCAGCGGCACGGCGCGCGGATTGCCCTTTGCCGCCGCCTTTTCCACCGCCGGGCCGCCGGGAAAGCCGAGACCGAGCAGCTTGGCGGTCTTGTCAAAGGCTTCGCCAGCCGCATCGTCGATCGTGGTGGCGAGGCGGCGATACTGGCCGACGCCCTCGACCCGCAGCAACTGGCAATGACCGCCCGACACGAGCAACAGCAGATAGGGGAATTGCAGATTCTGGTCGGCGAGGCGCGGCGAGAGCGCATGCCCCTCCAGATGGTTGACCGCGACCAGCGGCTTGCCGGCGGCATGGGCGAGCGCCTTGCCGGTGACGAGGCCGACCATCACGCCGCCGATCAGGCCGGGGCCGGCGGTGGCGGCGATGACATCGACATCGGCCAAAGTCATTTTTGCGTCGGCCAGTGCCGCCTCGACCAGCGGGGCCAATGCCTCGACATGGGCGCGGGCCGCGATTTCGGGCACGACGCCGCCATAGGGACGGTGCGCGTCTTCCTGCGTGGCGAGGCGATGGGCCAATATCTGCCCGTCGGCCGTCACCAGCGCCGCCGCGGTTTCGTCGCAGCTTGATTCCAGGCCGAGAATGATGGTCATTGCCGCTTCCATCTAGTGCCCGTGGCCATTAGAGCAAGCCGCTTATGAAAAGACCCGAACGACCGTTGCGCCTGGGCACCAGGGGATCGCCGCTTGCGCTGGCCCAGGCCCATATGACCGCGCAGGCCCTGCGCGACGCCCATGGATGGGATCAGGACGCCATCGTCACCGTCATCGTCCAGACCAGCGGCGACCGGATCCAGGACCGGGCGCTCGCCGAAATCGGCGGAAAAGCCTTGTGGACCAAGGAGCTGGACCGGGCGCTGGTGGAGGGCGAGATCGATTGCGCCGTCCACAGCATGAAGGATGTCGAGACGATCCGGCCCGACGCGATCCATGTTGCCGCGATGCTGCCGCGCGCCGATGTGCGCGACCGGCTGGTGGGCGTGGAAAATTTTGCCGCGCTGCCCGCCAATCCCATCATCGGCACCAGTTCGCCGCGCCGCGCTGCGCAGGTGAAGCGGCTGCGCCCCGATGCGCAGATCATCCTGTTCCGCGGCAATGTCGCCACCCGGCTGGCCAAGTTGGAGACGGGCGAGGCCCATGCGACGTTGCTCGCAGCCGCCGGGCTCGACCGGCTGGGCCAAGCCGATATCGGTGCGACGATCGAGATCGACACGATGCTGCCGGCCCCGTCGCAAGGGGCCGTCGGCATCGAGACGCTGGCCGACAATGACGCCATGCTGGGCTGGCTGGCGGCCATCAACCATCGCGATACGTTCGATTGCGTGATGGCGGAACGCGCGGTGCTGCGCGGGCTGGGCGGGACATGCCATTCGCCGATCGCGGCGCTGGCCGTGCTGGAAGGCGCACAGATTCACCTGCGCGCCGAGATCATTAGCCCGCAGGGCGACGAGACGGTGCGGGAAGAGGCAAGGCTGGCGCGCGACGATCTGGCGGCGGCCGAGGCAATCGGCCGAGGCCTGCTGGAGCGGGCCAGCCCAACGCTGCGCAGCCTGTTCGAGGGGTGAGGCCGCTCATCATCCTGCGGCCCGAGCCCGGCGCCGGCAGGACGGCGGCCAAGGCGCGGGCGATGGGGCTGGCGGTGCGGCTGTGCCCGCTGTTCGCGGCCGAGGCACTGGCCTGGACGCCGCCGCCATCCGGGGATTTCGACGCCTTGCTGGTGACGAGCGCGCAGACCGTGCGGCTCGCCGGGCTGGCACTCGATCGCTATCACGCCTTGCCCACCTATGCGGTTGGACGCGCGACCGCCGAGGCACTGGCGGCCGCCGGTTTCGACATCGTGGTCGCCGGCGACGGTGACGCCAGCGCCAGCGCCGCGCGGATCGCCGCCGATGGCCATCGTGCGGTTCTGCACCTGTCAGGCGAGGCCGTAGCGCCGATGACGGCCGGGCCGCTGCGGCTGACGCGGGTGCCGGTCTATCGGATGCGCCCACTGCCATGCGATCCGCCGGAAATTTCCAGCGGCGTGATGCTGGTCCATTCTACCCGGGCCGGGGGCAGGCTGGCAGAAATCATCCCGGAAAATCAACGCGCAGCATTCGACATCGTGGCGATCAGTCCGGCCGCCCTCACCGCCTGCGGCTCGGGCTGGGCCAATGCACAGGCCGCCGACGCCCCCAATGATACGGCGGTACTGGCCCTCGCCCGTCGATTGTGCGAATGAGTCGCCCGTCGCAAACAAGAGGCCATGGATGACCGAGCAGGAGAGCGTTGAGATCAGAGTGGAGGCCCCGCCGCCGGCGCGCCGGCGCAGCCCCTGGCCGATGCTGGCCTTGCTGTTGTTCGCCTTCCTGATCGGCGCCGTCGTCGCGCTGTGGGCGATGCCGCAGATCGAACGCCGTTGGGGCAGCGACAAGGCCGCGACGCCGGCGCTGCCGGCGCCACTGTTGGGAAGCGACGCCATACCGGCCGGCCGGCCGCTGACCGCCGATGCGGCGCAGATGCTCGATTCGCGGGTGATCCAGCTGGAAGAGCGGCTCAACCGCATCACCGTCGAGGCACAGGCCGCGTCGGGCAATGCCGCCCGCGCCGAAGGGCTGCTGGTCGCCTTTGCCGCGCGCCGCGCCCTCGATACCGGCGCGCCGCTCGGCTATATCGAGGGGCAGTTGCGGCTGCGCTTCGGCCAGGCCCAGCCCCGCGCCGTCGCCACCATCATCAACGCCGCGCGCGAGCCGGTGACGCTGGCCGACCTGCGCGCCGGCCTGGTCGATGTCGCCGACCGCGTCACGTCGCCGCCGGCCGATGCGAGCTGGTGGGACAGTTTCGAGCATGAGGCCCGCGAGCTGATCATCATCCGCAAATCCTCCACCCCCTCGCCCCGGCCGCAAATGGCGATGCAGCGGGCGCTGCGCTATATCGACGCCAGCCGCGTCGGCGCGGCGCTGGCCGAGGTGGAGCGCATGCCCGATCGCGCGGCGGCCGATCGCTGGATGCAATATGCCCGCCGCTATCTGGAGGCGCGCCGGGCGCTCGACCTGATCGAGACGGCCGCGATATTGGAGCCGCGCCAGCTGCGCACGACCGAGGGCGCCAGCGTCGCGCAAACCTCTCCCCTCGCCCCCTGATCCGCTTTTCCTGAGACGGACCGTTCATCGCTTGCGATGAAACCCATGGACGCACCCAGCGTTTGTCACGAGAATGTCACCTTTTCCGCCCGGTTCAGGACAGAGTCTCTCGTGCCACCCTATGCCGATGCCATTGCCAGCTTCTGGAAGGGCCGCCTTGCCAGCGGTCCGCGCGCGTCCGCGCGCCCGTCGCTGTCGCATCTGCTGGGCAATGCGTCTGTGCCGTTCGATATCAACCGCACCAGGGCGCAGGCCGAGCAACTGAGCCGCGCGATTCGCGGTGACGGGCGACATATATTGCTGGTGCCGGGGCTGATGGCGTCGGAACATCGCATGGAGCCGCTGCGCGCGATCCTCAACGCGGCGGGCTATCAGGCGCATGGCTGGGACATGGGCCGCAATTTCGGACCACGCGCCGACACGCTGGAAAAGATCGACGCCCGCGTCGACGCGATCCGGCGCACATGCGGCAAGCCGGTGACGCTGGTCGGCTGGAGCCTGGGCGGCCTTTATGCGCGCGAATATGCCAAGTTCGCGCAGTCCAAGGTCGGCGGCGTGGTGACGATGGGCACGCCCTTTTCCGGCGACCCGCGCGCCAACCATGCCTGGCGCCTCTATCAGCTGGTGTCGGGCTTCCCCGTCGACACACCCCCCTTCCCCTGCACCCGCGAGGAAAAGCCGCCGGTGCCGACCGTAGCGCTCTGGTCGCAGCGCGACGGCGTGATCCTGCCCGAATGCGCGCGAGGCCGCGCCGGCGAGCGCGACCGCGCGATCGAGGTCGATTGCACGCACATGGGCTTCGCCGCAGCGCCGGAGGGGATCTTGGCCGTCGGCAAGGCGCTGGAGATGATGGCCGCCTGATCGGTTGGCGCTGCTTTCAGGGTCACGGGTTCGACCGACAGGGTCACACCACCAAAGTTCACACCGTTGATGGCGACGCATTTCCGCGCTTTCGGGCCGGAATTGCCACAGCAACGCGCGCCCGACGCGCCATTCACTCGCCTGTTGGATCATGATGACGCGCCGCCCACGCGCCGGTGACGCCTCACTTGGGTCACGGTGAAAGATACCGTTCACGGGCGGGTGGTGGCGAAGGGCAGGCTGCTCCATCCATGAGGATAAATCAGCAAAAATCCTACATTGAAAGCCAATAGGTGCGGCGGCGTGCGCGGGGATGGCCGCCTGCGCGGCAAATGCGAAAGCATATGGGTGACGGCGGTGCGGATTGCCGCCCCTCCGCGTTCTCCGCGCCTCCGCGTGGTTATTTTTCGCGCGGAGACGCGAAGACGCGGAGGGAAAAGGACCGGCTGCCTTCAGGAGATTTCGTCATGCCAGCGCAGGCTGGTATCTCAGGCAGCCGCACGCTAGGCGGACGGATAGCGCAAGGCGGCTGACCTCCTTCTGTTGCTGCCTGAGACCCCAGCCTTCGCTGGGGTGACGGAGTTGGGTGGGAACAAGACATTCCCCCCCGGTACGGGGAGGTGGCAGCGCGAAGCGCTGACGGAGGGGCAGGTGCCTATAAGCGCTGCGCTATTGGGCCAGTGCCCCTCTACCATTTGCTATGCAAATGGTCCCCCTCCCCGTCCCGGGGAGGAATGCCTGCTTCTGGTCGTTAGCCGTCAAAGCCGGACATCGTCATTGCGAGCGTAGCGAAGCAATCCACCGGCGCGAGATGGATTGCTTCGCTACGCTCGCAATGACGGGAGATGGTCGATACCGGCCTTCAGGCGCTGAGGCGCCTCAGCGCCTCTTCCTGGCCGATTAGCGGCAGGAGCTGGCCCATGTCGGGGCCGTGGTCCAGGCCGGTGAGGGCGCGGCGCAGGGGTTGAAACAGGGTCTTGCCCTTGCGGCCGGCTTCTTCCTTCAGCGCATTGGTGAGCGTGCGCCAGATGTCGGCGTCGAAGGGGACGGCGGACAGGATGCGGTGGGCGGCGGCGAGGAAATCGCGGTCTTCATCGGCCACTTCCGGCGCGTCAATCGGGCCGGTGACGATCTGCCACCAGGCGGCGGCGCCCGCCACCGTCTCCAGATTGGGGCGGATCGCGGCCCAGGCGGCGGCGTCCATGCCGGCGGGCAGGCGGTCGGCGACCTCCTCATAGGGCAGGGCGTGGACGATCTTCTGGTTGAGGCTGGCCAGTTCGGCTTCGTCGAAGCGGGCGGGGGCGCGCCCGAAATGGGCGAAGTCGAACGTCTCGATCAGCGGCGCACGGTCGGCGAAGGGCTCGATCGGCTGCGAGCTGCCGAGGCGGGCGAGCAGCGATGCGATCGCGGCCGGCTCCAGCCCGATCTCGCGGAAATGGGCGACGCCGAGCGATCCCAGCCGCTTCGACAGCTTGCCCTCGCTGCCGGTCAGCAGCGCCTCATGCGCAAAGGCGGGCAGCGCCGCGCCGAGCGCGGTGAACATCTGGATCTGGGTCGCGGTGTTGGAGACATGATCCTCGCCGCGCAGCACATGGGTGACGCCCATGTCGACATCGTCGATGACCGAGGGGAGCATGTAGAGCCAGCTGCCGTCGGCGCGGCGGATCACCGGGTCGGACAGCAATCTGGGGTCGAAGCGCTGCTCGCCACGAATGAGGTCGGTCCAGACGATCGGCTGGTCATGGTCGAGCTTGAAGCGCCAATGGGGCGGGCGCCCTTCGGCTTCATGGGCGGCGATCTGGTCCGGGGTGAGCGACAGGGCAGCACGGTCATAGACCGGCGGCAGGCCGCGGCCCAGCAGCACCTTGCGGCGCAGTTCCAGCTCCTGCTGGGTTTCATAGGCGGGGTAGACATGGCCCGAGGCCTTCAATGCCGCAAACCGCGCTTCATAGAGGGCGAAGCGTTCCGACTGTTTTTCCTCGCCGTCCCAGTCGAGGCCGAGCCACTTCAGATCGGCCTTGATCGATTCCGCATATTCTGGGCGCGACCGCTCCAGATCGGTGTCGTCGAGGCGCAGCAGGAATTGGCCGCCGGATTTGCGCGCCCACAGCCAGTTGTGGAGCGCGGCGCGGATATTGCCGACATGGAGATGGCCGGTCGGCGACGGGGCGAAGCGGGTGATGACGGTCATAAATCCAACCCGTTCGTGCTGAGTGGGGCTGAGCCTGCCGAAGCCCCGTATCGAAGCATCCTTCGATACGTTGAGCAGGTCGGATTGTCCCCCGGAAAATCCTGAACCATCCGGGGGATGGTTCACCTGCTCAATTCGACTTCGCTCAATGGCTACTCAGGACGAACGGCCTTTTCCATTGGTTAAACGCTGCGGAAGGCGTTGGTGATGGGATAGCGGCGGTCGCGGCCGAAATTGCGGATGCCGAGCTTCACGCCGGGCGGCGCCTGGCGGCGCTTATATTCGGCGATGTAGAGCAGATGCTCGATCCGGGTGACGACCGCCTTGTCGAAGCCGCGCTCGACGAGCTGGGCCACCGACAATTCCTCCTCCACCAGGCCATAGAGGATCGGATCCAGCACCTCATAGGGCGGCAGGCTGTCCTCATCCTTCTGATTGTCGCGCAGTTCGGCGCTGGGCGGCTTGGTGATGACGCGTTCGGGCATGACGGGGCCGGCCGGGCCGAAGCCTTCGCCGAGCGAGGGCATATTGTCGTTGCGCCAGCGGCAGAGGTCGAACACGGTGGTCTTGTAGGCGTCCTTCAGCACCGAATAGCCGCCCGCCATGTCGCCATAGATGGTGGCATAGCCGACCGACATCTCGCTCTTGTTGCCGGTGGTCAGCAGCATATGACCGAACTTGTTGGAAAGGGCCATCAGGGTGAGGCCGCGAATGCGCGACTGGATATTTTCTTCGGTGAGGTCGCGCGCCTTGCCCTCGAACACCGGCGCCAGCATCGTGTCGAAGGCGGCAACCGCCGGTTCGATGGGAATGGTGTCGTAGCGGACGCCGAGCAGGCGGGCACATTCGACCGCGTCATCCAGGCTTTCCTGGCTGGTGAAGCGCGAGGGCATCATCACACACCAGACCCGGTCGGCGCCCAGCGCATCGACCGCGACGGCGGCGGACAAAGCGGAATCGATGCCGCCCGACAGGCCGAGGACGACGCCGGGGAAGCGGTTGCGGTTCACATAGTCGCGCAGGCCCAGCACCATCGCATTGTAGATGTCGGCCGGGCGCGGATCTAGCTCATGCTTGTCGCCGGGCAGGCAGACCCACTGGCCGTCCCATTTCTCCCATTGGGTCAGCACCAGCGCCTCTTCCCAATCGGGCAATTGCTGCGCCAGGCTGAGGTCGCCGTTCATCACGAAGGAGGCGCCGTCGAACACCAGTTCGTCCTGCCCGCCGACGCGATTGAGATAGACGAGCGGCAGGCCGGTTTCGCGCACGCGGGTGCCGGCGACGAGGTTGAGGCGGCGATCATCCTTGTCGACCTCGAACGGGCTGCCATTGGGGCTGATCAATATTTCCGCGCCCTCGGCCCGCAGATGGGCGGTGACGAAGGGGAACCAGATATCCTCGCAGATCGGCACGCCGATCTTCACGCCGCGAAACTCGATCGGTGCGGGCAGCGGGCCGGGCGCGAACAGCCGCTTTTCGTCGAACGTGCCGTAATTGGGCAGTTCGCGCTTCTGGCGGATCGCGGTTACGGCGCCATTTTCGATCAGCGCAACGACGTTGAAGAGAACGCCCTGCGCGGCAACGACGGTGCCGACCAGCATCGCCGGGCCGCCATCGGCGCTTTCCTGCGCCAGCCGGTCGAGATGATAATTGGCCTGGTCGAGCAGCGCGGGCTTGAGCACCAGATCCTCGGGCGGATAGCCGATCAGTTGCAGTTCGGGATAGACGATCAGGTCCGCGCCCTTGGCGCGCGCGCGCCATTCCAGCATGGCGTCGGCATTGGCCCGGGGGTCGCCCATGGTCTGGGTCATCTGGGCGAGCGCGATCACGAGTTTGTCGGTCATGCTCCGCGCCCTAGAGCATTTTGCCTATTTGCGAAAATGCTCTGTTTTCCGATGCCGCATTTTCGAACCGGACGCCCGCTTCGCGCGCGTTCTGAAAATGCGGGGTGCATTTTGTCGCAGGGCGCAAAAGCGCCTTTCCACATCGGACATGCACCGCTAAAGGGGCCGCGTTTCGCGCATCGTCATCAATTCGTCACGCCAATTAGCTTGGGGGTTTTCGCCATGAAACTCATGACCGGCAATTCTAACAAGCCGCTTGCGGCTGCCATCGCCGATTATATCGAAATCCCCCTGACCGAGGCCAGCGTCCGTCGCTTCGCCGACGAAGAAGTTTTCGTGGAAATTCATGAGAATGTCCGCGGCGAAGACGTTTTCGTGATCCAGTCGACCAGCTATCCCACCAACGACAATCTGATGGAATTGCTGATCATGATCGATGCGCTCAAGCGCGCATCGGCCAAGCGAATCACCGCCGTCGTCCCCTATTTCGGCTATGCCCGCCAGGACCGTAAGCCCGGCCCGCGCACGCCGATCAGCGCCAAGCTGGTCGCCAACCTGATCACCACCGCCGGCGCCGACCGCGTCCTGTCGGTCGATCTGCATGCCGGCCAGATCCAGGGTTTCTTCGACATCCCGACCGACAATCTGTTCGGCGCGCCGGTGATGTCGGCCGATATCCAGGCCCGTTTCGGCGACAAGAATATCATGGTCGTGTCGCCCGACGTCGGCGGCGTGGTGCGCGCCCGCGCGCTCGCCAAGCGGCTCGACAACGCGCCGCTCGCCATCGTCGACAAGCGCCGCGAGCGTGCCGGCGAGTCGGAAGTGATGAACATCATCGGCGACGTGAAGGGCCGTTTCTGCATCCTGATCGACGATATCGTCGATTCGGCCGGCACGCTGTGCAACGCCGCCGCCGCGCTGAAGGCGCAGGGTGCCGAGGATGTCGTCGCCTATGTCAGCCATGGCGTGCTGTCGGGCGGCGCCGTCGCCCGCGTCGATGCGTCGGAACTGCGCGAACTGGTCATCACCGATTCGATCCAGGGCACCGATGCGGTGATCAACGCCAAGAATATCCGCCACCTGCCGATCGCCCCGCTGCTGGGCGAAGCGATCAAGCGCATTGCGGACGAAAGCTCCGTTTCCAGCCTGTTCGACTGATCAAATGCAAGGGGCTGGCTGCCGATCGGTCGCCAACCTGTGAGAGGATCACAGACCCACGCCGGCCTGGCCTCGCTCGGCCGGCGTTGTCGTATCTGGCGTCAATGCGTCGGGAACAGGATGATCGGCAGGGCGAAGACGAGCGCCAGGCCCGAGACGATGCGCTGGCCGCGCGAGACGCCCAGCGGCAGTTCGCGCCACACCATCGGGCAGGCGAGCAGGGCGAAGACGACGAGGATGTTGGACATCGCCACCGATCCGCCGATCGGCATGTCCTGCCGCAGCGCGAGGCCCGCGAACAGGCAGATGAAGCTCAAGATCCAGCCAAGCAGCGCCATTACGGCCCCCTTTCCCCTGGGAGGCTAGAACGGCACGGTTTCCAAAAGCTTAATCACCGTCTTCGGGGATCGGCACCCAGGGGTCATAGCTGCCGAAGCTCCAGACATTTCCTTCAGGGTCGAGCGCGGTATAGCCGCGCCCCGGATAGCCCGGATTGTCATGCGGCTCGTCCACCACCACCGCGCCTTCGTTGCGGGCATGGAGGCAATGGGCGTCGACATCGGGCACGACCATGTAGACGCAGGCGGTGATGCCGCCCAGGTCGCGGACCGTCGACCAGGTGTAGAGCGATTCGCCCTCCATATCCTTGACGCTGCCCAGCATCACCATGCCCTCGCCCAGGACAAGCTGGGCATGATGGATGATGCTGTTGTCGAGATCGTCGGGATAGACGGCGTGCCGCTCGAAACCGAAGGCGGCGCACAGGAAATCGATGGCGGCGGGCGCATCGGCATAGCGCAGGCACGGGATGACGGGTGAACCGGACATCTTTCCTCTCCCCTTGGGTGAATCGGGTGAGGCCAGTCTAGCGCGGCGCCCGCCAACGGGCTAGGCGGAGCAGATGACCACCCGCGATGACCTGGCCCTTGCCAACCGCCTTGCCGACGCCGCCGGCGCCGCCATCCGCCCTTTTTTCCGCGCCCGCTACGACATGGAGATCAAGGCCGACAAGTCGCCGGTGACGGAGGCCGACCGCGCCGCCGAAGCCGCGATCCGCGCGATTCTGGAGAAAGAGCGCCCGGATGACGGTATCATCGGCGAGGAATATGGATCGGTCCGCACCGATGCCGAGCGGGTGTGGATTCTCGATCCGATCGACGGCACGCGCAGCTTCATCGCCGGGCGGCCGATCTTCGGCACGCTGATCGCGCTGACGCAAGGCAGCTGGCCGACGATCGGCATCATCGACCAGCCGATCGCGCAGGAACGCTGGGCCGGGATGAGCGGCCAGCCCACCACCTTCAACGGCAAGCCGGTGCGCACCCGCGCCTGCAAGGCGCTGGAAGGCGCCGGCATCGCCACCACCAGCCCGCATCTGTTTGGCGAGGGCGACGTGCCCCATTATATGGCGCTGGTCGGCGCGGTGTCGGGCGGATCGCCGCGGCAGGGGCCGGTCTATGGCGGCGACTGCTATAATTATGGCCTGCTGGCCTCGGGCTTCCTCGACATCGTCATCGAATCCGGGCTGCAAAGCTATGACTTCGCCGCGCTGGTGCCGGTGGTCGAGGGCGCGGGCGGCCTGATGTGCGACTGGAATGGCGAGCCGCTGACCGCCGACAGCGAAGGCCATGTGCTGGCGCTGGGCGATCCGGCGCGGCTGGAGGATGTGCTGGAAGCGATCCACGGCGCGGGCGATGGGCATGACCATGGGCATCATCACGATCATTGAGGTGGTGTTGGGCGTTGCCATACGCCATTTTTGGTCATTTAAATGACATCACGTCGAGCCTGATGTCGGATAGATAGGGTCTGATAGATGTTTCGTTCCACAGCAGATGTCCCACGCGGCCCACACATAACCTATCAATGCATGATATGTGGCGGCTCCATACCATCCGCCCCGCGCGGCAACATTGGTTGCGATTGCGGCAATCTTTTTATCGACAAAGATTGCCATCGCTTTGTGGTTGAGAACCTTAGCAAGCTAGATGTCCGTGATCGCTCGCAGCCTCTGCCCAAAGGCAAAGTCCGCTAGACGTAGATCGACCAAAAGTAGCTCTAGCGGTCATTGTCACCCTGAACTTGTTTCAGGGTCCATTCCTCCCAACAGAACAATGGCTTGCTGGGCCTGATGGATGCTGAAACAAGTTCAGCATGACGTTAAGGGATGAAATCACTTAAATTCGTCATCCCAGCGAAGGCTGGGATCTCATCTCTTCTGCACTCCGAGAAGAACAGAGAGATGCCAGCCTTCGCTGGCATGACGGTAAAAAGGGTGGGCCTTCGCTTACCGCCTCACTCCCCCGCCACCGCATCCCTGACGGCCGCGTCGTAGAGGTCGCGATTGTCTTCGTCGAAGCAGACGAAGAGGATGTGGTCGAAGGCATCGGGATCGCGGCGCAGCGCTTCCGCCACGGCGCGCGCGGCGACCTTGGCGGCCTGCCCCTTGGGATAGCCATAGACGCCGGTCGAGATCGCCGGGAAGGCAACCCTGCGCAGGCCGTGGTGGCGGGCGAGCGACAGGCTGTGGCTGTAGCAGCTGGCGAGCAGGTCGCGCTCGCCCTGATTGCCGCCTTGCCAGACCGGGCCGACCGTGTGGATGACATAGCGGGCCGGCAGTCGATAGCCGCGCGTTATCCGCGCCTCCCCGGTCGGGCAGCAGCCGATGCCCCGGCATTCCGCCAGCAGATCCGGCCCGGCGGCGCGGTGGATCGCGCCATCCACGCCGCCGCCGCCGAGCAGGCTGTTATTGGCGGCGTTGACGATCGCGTCGACCGCGCAGCGGGTGATGTCGCCCGTCACCACGTCCCAGCGCGTCGTCCCGATCATCATGCCGTCAATCCTTGAGCGGCCCGCCGATCGACCAGACATGGCCGAAGGGATCGGTGAGCTGGCCGTAGCGGGCGCCCCAGAACTGGTTGTCGATCGGGAAGCGGATCGCCGCGCCGGCGGCCACCGCCCGGTCCCACCAGCGATCGGCATCGTCCACTTCCAGATGCAGCGTGACCGCCGCCGGCTTGTCCGCTGGGGCGCCGCCGCACATTTCGGGAAAATGATCGTTCAGCATCAGCCCGCCATCATTGACCGTCAGATGGGCGTGCATGATCCGCGTGCCGGCATCGTCCATATGGCGGCTCTGTTCGGTCGCACCGAAAGCAGCTGTGTAGAAGGCGATGGCGTCGGCGGCCTTGCCGTCGGCGATGGTCAGATGGGGCGTGACCCCCGGCAGGACGAACGGCGTGTCGCTCATGATCCTCTCCTTCGCGTCGACCCATGCTCCGAGTCGGCTGGGCCGCAGGATAGGCCCGGCGCACGCCGTTCAGAAGATGCCGAGGAACTTCTTGTCCTGCGCCTTCTTCTCGCCCTTGCTGCCCTTGCCGGCCTCATCCTTCGCAGTGGTGCCGCGCCCCACATCATCGCGCGCCGCCCCGCCCCGCGTGCGCTGGGCGGCGGCATCGGCGCCCGCCAGCACCGGGCCGCAGGCTGCCGCCTTGGCATCGCCGACATCGACAAAGGCGAGCGTCGCGGCGATCGGCGTCGCGACAATGCCCAGCGCCGCCGCCGCACCGCCGCGCGCGATCAGGTCCGGGCTGATGACGTTGATCGACGGCCGGGCGAAATAGCCGCCAATGCCGACCGGCGACTGGCCGGAGAAGAGGCTGATCTTCTTGCCGTCGGCGCGGAAAGCCAGGTCCAGGCTCTCATTCCTAAACGAGAAGCCGCCCCGGCCGACCATCACATTCTTGCGCGTGTCGATCAGGATCGGGTCGGCCGCCGCCACGCCGTTGCGCACGGTGAAGGCAATGAGGCCGCAATTGATCTGCACCGGATCCTTCAGCTTCTGCTCGAACATCTTGGTGATGAAGGTGCCGACATCGATTTCCGACAGCTGGACATTGCGCGCCCACATGCTGCCCGCCGGCAGGATGACGGCGATGCGGCCATTGGCGGTGCTGAGCGAGTCATGCACGGTATCGCCCAGGCCCGTCATCTGCATCCGCGCCTTGACCATACCGGTGGTGCCCGATTGCTCCACGCCCCAGCGGGCGAGCAGCGTGCCCATCGGCGTGGGTGCCAGGCGGACGTCATAGGTCGTGCGCACTGGCTGGTTGCGGGCGTTGATCTCTATGTCCGACGCGACATGGCCGCCCGCCATGTCGAAGGTCAAAGGCGACAGGGTGAGCAGGCTATGGTCAAGCTTCACCGTCATAGCGGCGTTGGCGATCGGCACATTGGGCGCGCGGATCGTCTTCACGCTGTAGCGGACATTGGCGTCGAAATTGCGGATCGCCTCGATCCGCAGCGGCGCGTCGGGCAGCAGCCGGGGCGTGCCCTGCACCGTCGTGATCGCGCCCGCCCCACCCTGCGCATCCAGAATTTGCGGATCATAGCCGATGAAGGGGCCGACATCGATGATGTCGAGCCGCTGCGTCGCCAGATCGGCGTCGAGCAGCAGGCGGTTGTTCGGCAGCGACACGGTGAAGCGGCCGGCAAGGTCGGAAGCGCCGAACCGGCCCTTGAGATGCGTGAAGCGCCACTCCTCACCCGCCTTGGTCAGGGCCGAGGTGAAGCGATAATGGCGGGTGCCGGGAATGGCGACGCCGAGGAAATCGAACAAATGGCTGAGATTGGAGCCCTGTGCCACGACGCGCAGGTCGCTGCCCTCCAGCTCGGTCGCACCGGGCAGCGTGCCGGCGACCTCCAGCACGGTCGCGCCCGCCTGTGCCCGCAGCGCCAGGCTGTTCTTGCCGCCAGTGACGGTGGCGTTGGGCGACAGCAGCCCGCCCTTGAGGGTGAAGGGCTTGCCACGCATCGTGCCGGTGCCGGACAGGCGGACATCGCTGGCAAAACGAGTGTCCTGCGCCTTCACCGTCTCGAATCCGATATCGGTCGACAGCATCAGCACCGGATCGCGATAGCGCATGGTCGTGCCAGCGAGCAGCGCGCGGCGGACGAGCGGCATGTTCATCGGCTCGCCCTTTTGGTCGGGGTCGCCCAGCGTCCATGTATTATGCTGCCGGTCACGCGACCATTCGAGGTCCACGGCGGCACCCCGTAGCTCCAGCCAGGGGACGCGATATCTGCTGCCGAAGATCAGGCTCAAGGGCGCGATCCGCGCGTCGATCAGGTCGGCGCGAAACAGGTCGGGCCGGCTGGCCCAGGGCAGGTTGGCGATCCGCATCCCCTCCGCCCGGAACTTGATCGCGATCGGCGCGAAATAGAGCTGAAAGTCGCCGCCGACCGCTACCTGCCGCTCCAGCCGGGCGGACAGGATGCGCTCGAACGGCCCTTTCAGGAAGCGCCCCTTGGTGATGAACAGGATCAGCCAGATGGCGAAGAGGATGCCGACTATCCACAGGATGATCCGCACCGGCAGCGGCAGGGCGCGCCAGCGGTCGCGCGCCCGGCCCAGATGCGCGCCCGCGCCGCTCGGCGAAGCGGGCTTGGACGCACTATGCGGCACAGGTTCGACATCGGCCATGGCGGGGTCAACGCGGGCGCGCCGCTTTTGGGTCCGAATCGCTTGCTTTTGCGGACGCGGCCGACTATGGGCCGCCGTTCGCGATATTCAGTGAGACCGCCCGGCTAACTAGGGCTGCCGTGGCTGTCTGTAATCGTCGCGCCAGACAAGGAGACGAAAATGCCCAAGATGAAGACCAAGAGCGGTGTGAAGAAGCGCTTCAAGTTCACCGCGACCGGCAAGGTCAAGCACGGCGTCGCTGGCAAGCGTCACCGCCTGATCAGCCACAACGCCAAGTATATCCGCCAGAACCGTGGCACTTCCGTGCTGTCCGATGCCGACGTGGCTCACGTCCGCCTCTGGGCACCCTACGGCCTGAAGTAAGGAGTAGAGGACAATGGCACGCGTAAAACGTGGTGTAACCACCAAGGCGAAGCATAAGCGGATTTTGGATCAGGCGAAGGGCTATTATGGCCGTCGCAAGAATACGATCCGTATCGCTCGCCAGGCTGTCGAAAAGGCCGGCCAGTACGCTTATCGCGACCGCAAGGTCAAGAAGCGCACTTTCCGTGGCCTGTGGATCCAGCGCATCAACGCGGGTGTCCGCGCTGAAGGCCTGACCTATTCGCAGTTCATGCACGGCCTGAAGCTGGCCGGCGTCGAGCTGGACCGCAAGGTCCTGGCCGACATCGCGATGCACGAAGGCGAGGCGTTCAGCGCCATCATCGCCCAGGCCAAGGCTGCGCTGCCCGCAGCCTGAAGCTGATCGATCGCAAGATCGTCAAAAAGGGCGCCGGGGCAGATGCCTTCGGCGCCCTTTTTGTTTTTCCGGTTTTGTCCCGTCCGCCCTCAGCGAAGTCGAAGTGCCTTCGCTGCGCTCTGGCGGGGGCTTCGACAGGCTCAGCCCGAACGGATTTTAGGGGACAGCCTGACATTTTAGGACCCATCCCATGTCGCTGCATCTCTGGTGGTTATATGTCACGGCGGTCTTCCTGATTTCGGCCACGCCCGGCCCCAACATGCTGCATGTGATGACGCAGAGCATCGCCCATGGCCCGCGCAAGGCGCTGGTGACGATGGCGGGGCTGATGAGCGCCGTGCTGCTGTGCCTGATCGCGTCCGCGCTGGGCCTGGGCGCACTGCTGAAAGCCTCGCCACGCCTGTTCGACATATTGCGCTATGCCGGCGTCGCCTATCTCATCTGGCTGGGGATCAAGGCCTGGCGCGCACCGGTCGGCCATGCCGAGGGCGGCGATGCCGGCCCGGTCCGCTCGGCCCGTGCGCTGTATGCGACCGGCCTGCTGACGGGGCTTTCCAACCCCAAGCTCATCATCTTCGCCGCCGCGCTGTTCCCCCAGTTCATCGACCTGGCCCGCCCCTTCTGGCTGCAGCTGGCGATCCTGATCGTCAGCTTCGTGGTGATCGAGAGCTTCTGGTATTGCGTCTATGCGCTGGGCGGCCTGCGCCTCGCCCGCTGGCTGGCCCCCGCCAACCGGCAGAAGCTGTTCAACCGCGGGACCGGCCTGATGTTCATCGGCTTTGGCGGCGCGCTGCTGGGCGCGCGCGCCTAACCCTTTCCTTGATCGACATGCCCCGCTAAGGCCGCGGGCATGTTTCCGCCACCACAGGCTCTGGAAGAAGAATGACCGAAATTAGCGCATTGAAAGCCGGCCTGATCGCCGACATCGAGGCTGCCGACACGCTGGACGCGCTGGAAGGACTGCGCGTGGGCGCGCTGGGCAAGAATGGGGTCGTCACCGGCCTGCTCAAGACGCTGGGCGGCATGTCGCCCGAGGAGCGTCTGGAGAAAGGCCCCCCGATCCAGGATCTGCGCGAAAGCGTGACCGCCGCGATCGCCGACCGCAAGGCCGCGCTGGAGCAGGCCGCGCTCGACGCCCGCCTCGCCTCGGAAAAGGTCGACATGACCCTGCCGGCCGATCTGGGGCCGCAGGGCAGCGTTCATGCAGTAAGCCAGGTGATGGACGAGCTGGCGGAAATCTTCGCCGACCTGGGCTTCTCGGTCGCGACCGGTCCGGAGATCGAGGACGACTGGTATAATTTCACTGCGCTCAACATCCCTGAGACGCACCCGGCCCGCGCGATGCACGACACCTTCTACTTCCCCGACGAGGAAGGGCAGAAGAAGATGCTGCTGCGCACCCACACCTCGCCGGTGCAGATCCGCACGATGATGACGCAGGAGCCGCCGATCCGCATCATCGCGCCCGGCCGCGTCTATCGCAGCGACTCCGACGCGACCCACACGCCCATGTTCCACCAGATCGAGGGTCTGGTGATCGACAAGGGCATCACGCTCGGTCACCTGAAATGGACGCTGGAAACCTTCCTCAAGGCCTTCTTCGAGCGCGAGGATATCGTCCTGCGCCTGCGCCCGAGCTATTTCCCCTTCACCGAACCGTCGGTGGAAGTCGATGTCGGCTATACCCTGACCAATGGCCAGCGCGTCATTGGCGGCGACGGCGATGCGCCCGGTGGCGGCTGGCTGGAAGTGCTGGGCAGCGGTATGGTCAACCGCCGCGTGATCGAGGCCTGCGGCCTTGATCCCGACGAATGGCAGGGCTTTGCCTTCGGTACCGGCGTCGATCGCCTCGCCATGCTGAAATATGGCATGAACGACCTGCGCGCCTTCTTCGACGGCGACCTGCGCTGGCTCAAACATTATGGTTTTTCGGCGCTCGACGTGCCCACGCTGTCGGGAGGAGTCGGCGCATGAAGTTCACCCTGTCCTGGCTCAAGACCCATCTCAACACCGATGCCGATCTGGCCACCATCCTCAAGACGCTGAACGCCATCGGGCTGGAGGTCGAGGATGTGGAAAACCCGGCCGAGAAGCTGGGCGCGTTCAAGATCGCCAAGATCCTGACCGCCGAGCGTCACCCGCAGGCCGACAAGCTGCAGGTGCTGAGCGTCGACCATGGCGACGGTACCCCGCTGCAGGTCGTGTGCGGCGCCCCCAATGCCCGCGCCGGCCTGATCGGCGTGTTCGGCATCGAGGGCGCAGTGGTGCCGGTCAACGGCATGGTGCTCAAGAAGACCGCCATTCGCGGCGTCGAATCCAACGGCATGATGTGCTCCACCCGCGAGTTGGAGTTGGGTGACGATCATGACGGCATCATCGAACTGGCCGCCGACGCGCCGGTCGGTGAAGTCTATGCGAACTGGGCGGGCCTCAACGACCCCGTCATCGACGTGTCGATCACGCCGAACCGTCAGGACTGCATGGGCGTGCGCGGCATCGCCCGCGATCTGGCGGCGGCGGGCCTCGGCACGCTCAACGCCATCATCGTGCCGGAGATTGCCGGCGTCGGCCCCGGCCCCGACGTGCGTACCGACGATGTCGATGGCTGCCCGGCCTTCTTCGCCCGATCGGTCAAGGGCGTGACCAATGGTGCCTCGCCCGAATGGATGGCGCGCAGGCTCAAGGCGATCGGCCAGAAGCCGATCAGCGCGCTGGTGGACATCACCAACTACATCATGATCGACCTCGGCCGGCCGCTGCATGTCTATGACATGGCGACGCTCAAGGGCGGGCTGGTCGCGAGGCTGGGCAAGGCCGGCGAGCAGGTACTGGCGCTCAATGGCAAGACCTATGCCATTGACGAGACGATGACCGTCATCGCCGACGACGAAGCCGTGCACGATATCGGCGGCATCATGGGCGGCGAACATTCGGGCGCGCAGGACGGCACGACCGACGTGCTGATCGAATGCGCCTATTTCACGCCCGAACGGATCGCGGTGACCGGCCAGAAGCTGGCGCTGACCTCAGATGCGCGTGGCCGGTTCGAGCGCGGCGTCGATCCCGCCTTCCTGGACGATGGCCTGTCGATCGCCACCAGCCTGGTCATGACCCTGTGCGGTGGCACAGCATCGGAAGCGACCCGCGCCGGCACCCCGCCCGCCACGCCCAAGATGGTCGCCTATGCGCCCGACCAGTGCCTGGCGCTGGCCGGCGTCGACGTGCCGCAGGATGTGCAGAAGCGCATCCTGGAAAGCCTGGGCTTCGGCGTCAGCGGCGAAGCCGCCAGCATCGAATATCAGGATGGCGTGCCGGTGAGCGTGCCGGGCCATTGGACGATCAGCGTGCCGACCTGGCGCCGTGACGTCGACGGCTGGCCCGACATTGTCGAGGAAGTGGTGCGCATCGTCGGCCTGGACCATGTGCCGTCCACCCCGCTGCCGCGCGTGCCGGGCGTTGCCCGCCCGACCGCCACGGCCGAGCAGCTGGTCGAGCGCCGCGTGCGCCGCACCGCCGCCGCCCGGGGCCTGGCCGAAGCGATCAACTGGTCCTTCATTTCCGAGAAGGAAGCCGCGAGCGTTGGCGGTGGCGACTGGACGCTGGCCAATCCAATCTCCGAAGATCTGAAGGTCATGCGCCCCTCGCTGCTGCCCGGCCTGCTGTCGGCGACCAAGCGCAATGTCGATCGCAGCGCGACGTCGATCCGGCTGTTTGAGCTCGGCCGGCGCTATTTCAAGCAGGGCGAGCGCGCCACCGTCGGCTTCGTGCTGGCCGGCGAGAAGACGGCGCGCAGCTGGCAGAGCGGCAAGGCCCAACCCTTCGACGCATTCGATGCCAAGGGCGAAGTGATCGCGCTGCTGGCGGCGGCCGGCGCGCCGGTCGGCAATCTGCAGAGCATGGGCGAGGCATCGGCGGCCTATCATCCGGGCCAGTCGGGCACGCTGCGCCTCGGCCCCAAGGTGGTGCTGGCCGAATATGGCGTGCTGCATCCGAGCCTTGCCAAGCAGTTCGGCCTGTCCGGCACCGTGGTCGCGGGCGAAATCTTCCTCGATGCGATTCCGGCCAAGCGCAAGAGCGGCTTCATGCGCGCGCCCTATGCGCCGCCGGCGCTGCAGGCGGTGAAGCGCGACTTCGCCTTCCTGGTGCCGGAGGCGGTCGAGGCCGATGCGCTGGTGCGCGCGGTCAAGGGCACGGACAAGAAGGCGATCGTCGAGGCGCGCCTGTTCGACGTCTTCACCGGCCCCGGCGTGGATGAAGGGCACAAGTCGCTGGCGGTGGAGATCACGCTGCAGCCGGGCGAAAAGAGCTTCGCCCAGGAAGAGCTGGACGCGATCAGCGCCGCCGTGGTCAAGGCCGCCCAGAAGCTGGGCGCGAGCCTGCGCGGCTAAAGCAGGAAAGGCTGGCGATGGACGGGAAGGCTGAACGACTTCAGGCCCGCCTCGCCGGCCTCTTCTACATCGGCACCATTGGCTGCGGCATGTTTGCCGAGGCGGTGGTGCGCGCGGCCCTGATCGTGCCCGGCAGCGGGCGCGAGACGGCGCGCAACATTGCCGACTATCCCTGGCTCTACCGCGCCGGCGGGGCGAGCGATGTTGGCATGCTCTGCTGCTATCTGGCGGTCACCGCCCTGCTCTATGGCCTGTTCGCGCCGACCGGGCGGGTGCTGGCCCGCATAGCCACCCTGTTCAGCCTGACCGGCATCGCCGTGCTGGCGGGCAACAGCCTGCTTCATCTGCTCCCCCTCGCACTGCTCGATGGCGCGCCGCATCCCGGCATCCCGATGGCGGAGGTGCAGTCGCTGGTGCGGATCAGCCTCAGCCTCCACAATGATCTCTATGGCATCAGCCTCATTTTCTTCGGCATCTATTGCCTGCTGATCGGCTGGCTGGCGATCCGCTCGCGGCGGTTGCCGGTGGCGGTCGGCGTGCTGCTGATGGCGGGAGGCGCGGTCCATCTGGTCGCCCGCACCCTGGCGCTGCTGTCGCCGGCGATCGGCGAGGCGATCCCCGGCCAGCTCGATTTCGTGCCTTTGCTGGGCGAAGGCGCCTTTGCCGTCTGGCTGTTGCTGTTCGGCGCGCCGCGCCCGGCGGCGCCCGATCCTATCCCGTGATCTTGCAGCCCTTTTCCACCGCCATGCCGCGCAGATAGGCGCGCCGGGCGATGCCGGCGGCGACCGCCGCGCGCAGGCGGCGTTCGGCCGGGGCCGCGCCGCTGACTTCACGGACGATGCCGCGGAAGGGGATCAGCGAATTGACCACCGCCTTGCCGACGCCTTCGGCGATCTTGCCGGTACGATCTTCATTCGCCGCTTGGCCGACGGTGAAGTCCGGGCCAAGCACGGCATTGAGTTCGCCCATCGATGCGTTGAGGCCCTTGCAGGTCTTCGAGGGCGGTGGCGCATAGGGATTTTCCACCGCCTTTTGCAGCAGCGGCGGCGTTTCGGTCTTGTCGAGACCGACGTCGCGCACCGGCTGGCTGGCAATGTCGCCCGCCTTGTCGAGCGTGTCGTCCTTCTTCTTGTCCTGTGCCAGAGCAGATGTCCCCAGCAGCAGCAACATCATGGCGGTCGATATGGCAATCTTCATCGATAGTCCTCCCGCTGGCTCAACCCGTCATGCCCTTGTCGGTTCCCCAACGTAACGATTGCGCAGCGGGCAAGACAGAGGCCTTTTGCCGCGCTATGTCGCTGGGCAAACAGGAGTGTTTCGCCATGAACGACCGCATCGCCATCGCCTCCGACGACCTGTCCGCCACCCTATCGCCGCTGGGTGCCGAACTCTGGTCGCTAACCGATGCGCAGGGCCGCGAATTGATGACCGATGCCGACCCACAATGGTGGACCGGCCATGCGCCCCTGCTCTTCCCCTTCGTCGGCCGGTCGCGCGGCGACGTCTATCGGCTGAACGATGTCGACTATCCGATGGGGCAGCATGGCTTTGCCCGGACCAGCGCCTTCACCCTGGTCCATCGCAACGCGGAAGCCGCGCTGTTCCGGCTGGAGGCGGACCGGGACAGCCGCGCCGTCTATCCGTTCGATTTCCGGCTGGACATGGGTTTCGTGCTGGAGGGGCCAAGCCTGCGCATGACGGCCACCGTCATGAACCGGGGCGAGACGGCGATGCCGTTCAGCTTCGGCTATCATCCGGCCTTCGCCTGGCCACTGCCCTATGGCGGCAGCGTCGAGGAGCACCGCATCCTGTTCGAGCAGGCCGAACCCGCGCCGATCCGCAAGGTCGGCAGCGAGCCGGGGCTGATCGCACTGGACAGCGTGCCCTCCCCGGTCGAGGGGAAGGAACTGGCGCCAACCCATGACATGTTCGCAGGCGACGCTTTGATCTGGGACGATCTCAACAGCCGGTCGCTGACCTGGGGCGTGCCCGGCCAGCCGCACCTGAAGATCGATTTCCCCGATACGCCTTGGCTCGGCCTGTGGCAGAAGCCGGGCGCCCATTATCTGTGCGTCGAACCCTGGGCCGGCATGGCCGACCCGGTTGGCTTCACCGGCGATGTCTGGGACAAGCAGGGCATCATGACCCTGCTGCCGGGCGATGCGCGCAGCTTCCGCATGGACGTGACGCTGGTTGGGGCTGACGGCGACGCCTAACGCGCGACTCGCTTTGGGCGCAAAAATCCCTATATGGGCGCCCCATGAGCATCCCATCCCGCCGCACCTTCGCGATCATTTCCCACCCGGACGCCGGTAAGACCACGCTGACCGAAAAGCTGCTGCTGGAAGGCGGCGCGATTCACCTGGCCGGCGAGGTCAAGGCGCGCGGCGCGAACCGGCGCGCGCGGTCGGACTGGATGAAGATCGAGCAGCAGCGCGGCATCTCCGTCACCTCCTCGGTCATGACGTTCGAGCGGACGCGCGATGGCGAGACCATCACCTTCAACCTGCTCGACACGCCGGGCCACGAGGATTTCAGCGAAGATACCTATCGCACCCTGACCGCGGTGGACTCGGCGGTGATGGTGATCGACGCGGCCAAGGGCATCGAGCCGCAGACGCGCAAGCTGTTCGAGGTCTGTCGCCTGCGCAACGTGCCGATCATCACCTTCGTCAACAAGGTCGACCGCGAGGGCCGCGAACTGTTCGGCCTGCTCGACGAGGTGGCGGACCAGTTGCAGCTCGACGTCTGCCCGATGAGCTGGCCGGTCGGCATGGGCGGCGAGTTCGAGGGTATCTACGACTTCGCCACCAACCGGCTGATGCAGCCCACTGGCCCGTCCAAGGAATTTGACGGCACCCGCCACCAGTTCAGCGGCCTGGATGATCCCAAGCTGGCCGATTATCTGTCGGAGCGGGGCCTGGCAAAGCTGCGCGAGGAGGCCGAGCTGGCCCAGGGCGGCTATGCCGAGTTCGACCTGGAACGCTATCGCCATGGCGACCTGACCCCGGTCTATTTCGGGTCGGCGTTGAAGCTGTTCGGCGTGACCGAGCTGATCGACGCGCTGTCGGCGCATGCGCCGCCGCCGCGCGCCCAGCCGGCCGAGCCCGCGCCGGTCGAACCCGAGGGCAGCGAAGTCACCGGCTTCATCTTCAAGGTGCAGGCCAACATGGACCCGATGCACCGCGACCGCATCGCCTTCATGCGGCTGGTGTCTGGCAAGTTCCGCCGCGGCATGAAGCTGACTCCGTCGGGCAGCGGCAAGGCGCTGGCCGTCCACTCGCCGATCCTGTTCTTCGCGCAGGACCGCGAACTGGCGGACGAGGCCTTCCCTGGCGATATCATCGGCATCCCCAATCATGGCGCGCTGCGCGTGGGCGACACGCTTAGCGAGAAGCCCGGCCTGCGCTTCACCGGCCTGCCCAATTTCGCGCCGGAAATCCTGCGCCGCGTCCAGTTGAAGGACCCGACCAAGACCAAGCAGCTGCGCAAGGCGCTGGATGACCTGTCGGAAGAGGGCGTCATCCAGGTCTTCTATCCCGAGATCGGCAGCAACTGGATCGTCGGCGTCGTCGGCCAGTTGCAGCTGGAAGTGCTGATCAGCCGGCTGGAGGCCGAATATAAGGTCGCGGCAGTGCTGGAACCCTCGCCCTTCGACACGGCGCGCTGGATCAGTGGCGACGATCAGGCGATCAAGGATCTGGTCGCCTATAATAGCGCCAACATGGCCAAGGACCGCGACGGCAATCTGGTGTTCATGGCGCGCAGCGCCTGGGACATCGGCTATCAGCAGGAGCGCCACCCCAAGGTGAAGTTCAGCGCGACCAAAGAGCGTTAAGCTGACAACGAAGTTGACAGGATGACGGCCTGTCGCACTGTTGAATTGACGGAATGACGAGGGCAGATTGCTGATCTGAAATCAGCAATCTGCCCTTATTGTTTCAGGCCGTAACCCAATCCCTGCGCAGCGCCTTGCCGGCCAGCGCCATGAACAGCCCGGCGAGCAGGTAGAAGCCGAGCGCCGCGACGATGGCGTAGCGCAGCGCTTCATGGCCATAGGTAGGCGCCAGTGCGTCGGACAGGGCGCCGACGCTCCAGCTGCCAAGGCCAAGGCCGACCAAATTGTTGATCAGCAGGAAGGTCGCCGAGGCGCTGGCCCGCATATGCGGCGGCACCAGATGCTGCACGGCGGTCAGCACCGGGCCGAGCCAGACATAGACCAGGGCCTGCGGGATCAGGAACAGGGCGAAGGCGAAGCCGACACTGGACGACAGCACCCCGACCACGAACAAGGGCATCCCGATCACATAGCTGATCGCCGGCACCCAGGCGAACCAGGCCTTGTCCCGATTACCCATGGCATCGCCCAGGAAGCCGCCGAGCAGCACGCCCGCAACCCCGCCCAGCAGCAGCAGCCCGCCCAGGAACTGGCCCGCGCCCAGCAGGTCGAGGCCGAAGCTGCGCATCAACAGGCTGGGCAGCCAGAAGGCGACGCCATAGCCGCACATCGAACTGCATGCCGCGCCCAGCGCCAGGAACCAGAAGCTGCGCTTGGCCGCGAGGATGCCGAACACGGCGCTGACGGGTACAGGCGTGCCGGCCTGCACCGGGCGGGCCGGTTCGCGCACCACGAGGCGGAAGATCGGCGCGATGATGATCCCCATGATGCCGACCGCGATGAAAGCGACACGCCATTCCACCGTCTGCGCGATATAGCCGCCCAGCAGCACGCCGCCCGCCGACCCCAGCGGAATGCCGAGCGAATAGATGGACAGGGCGCGGGCGCGCTGATGCTGCGGGAAATAGTCCGAGATGACGGCATAGGAGGGGGCGACACCGCCCGCCTCCCCCACGCCGACGCCGATGCGGAACAGGAACATCTGCATGAAATTGCCGGCTAGCCCGCACAGCGCGGTGAAGCCGCTCCATATCGCCAGACTGACGGTGATGACCCAGGTGCGGCTGGTCCGGTCGGCAAGCAACGCCAGCGGGATCGCCAGCGTCGAATAGAGCAAAGCGAAGGCGATGCCGCCCAGCGCGCCGAGCTGGGTATCGGTCAGTCGCAGCTCCGCCTTGATCGGCCCGGCCAGGATGCCCAGGATCTGCCGGTCGAGGAAGTTGAAGGTATAAACCAGCAGCAGCATCGCAAGCACGACGCCGCGATAGGCAGGGGAAGAGGTTCGGTCGGTCATGCGGGCCTGATACCAAATTTTCCGTTCGCTTCGAGCCGAGTCGAGAAGCCGGTTATGCAATGGTTCTCGACAGGCTCGAACCGAACGGATGGGGTAGACAGGATCAGAACTTGACCGTGCCGGTCACGAACACCTGGCGCGGATTACCGTAGAAGGCGGTCAGCGTGCCTTCCCTGCCGAGCGAGGGGTTGGGATAGCCGGCGGCATTGTTGATGATTTCGCCGGTTACCGGATTGGCCGAGACGAAGGTATAGCCCGAGGTCTTATATTCCTTGTCGAGCAGATTCTTGCCGTGCAGGCCCAGGGTCCAGCGATCGCTGGGCGCGGTATAAACCAGGCTGGCATCCCAGAGCGCATAGCCCTTCTGGTCGATATAGGGATTGGGAATCTCGAACTGATAGGTCTTGGAGCGCCACGAGACGGTGGTGCCGAAATAGACGCTGCCATCGCCCACCGGCACATTGTAGCTGAGCGTGCCGCTGGCGGTCCATTTGGGCGTATTCTGCACCTTGCGATAGTCGGCGACGTCGGTCGGCACGCTGGCGATATTGGCGATATATTCGCGATAGTCGGCATCGATGAAGCCGATCGCGGTCTGCAGGTTCAGCCGGTCGCCGCCGCTCAGGATATCGCGGCCCAGCCGCGCATTGCTCTCAAACTCCAGCCCCTTCATCCGCGCCTTGCCGGCGTTGGACACGACGCCGCAGAAGGACGGGGTCGGCACGCCGCCAACGCTGACGGTGCAGGCAACCGAGCCGGGAATCTGCACATTCTTGTAATCGGCATAGAAGCCGGCGACCGCGACATAGAGGGCGCCGTCCATCAGGTTGCCCTTATAGCCGATCTCATAGCTGTTCACCTCTTCCGGCTCGAAGCTCAGGAAATCGGCGATCTCGCTTTCCTGGCGGATGCCGTCGCCATTGAGGTCGGGCGCGTTGGTGCCGACGCCGCGCGGGTCGAAGCCGCCGCCCTTGAAGCCCTGCGAATAGCTGGCGTAGAGATTATGTTCGGGCGTGGGCTGATAGCTGACCGAGAAGCGCGGGGTGAATTTCTTGTAGGTCTTGGTACCGCGGAAGTCGGTGCTGGGCGCGCCGAACGGGGTGCCCGCGCCGCCGAACACGGGCGAGCCACCGCCCAGATAGCTTTGCCGCAGTATGTCGGCCGTGCGCTGATCCCAGGTATAGCGACCGCCGGCCGACAGGCTGATCTGGTCGCTGAGGTCGAAGGTCACATCGCCGAACACCGCATAGGTTTCGGTATCGACATTGGCCTGGGTGAAGGCGGTCAGGCCCGGCACGGTGGTGAATATGCGGGTGTCGAACTGGGTGTCGGCGCTGGCATCGAGATAATAGAAGCCGACCATGCCATGGACCCGGCCCTTGTCGTAGAGCAGCTGGAATTCCTGGCTGAGCTGTTCATTGGCGTAGAAGGCCGGCACGTCGACATCGACGGCGGGCAGCGCGTCGAAATCGATCGGCGAGGCACTGTCATCCTTGCGCCAGGCGCTGATCGAGCGCAGCGTCACCGCGTCGTTGAGTTCCGCCGTCAGGTTCATCGACAGGCCGTAGGACTTCACATATTGCCTGGGATCGATCAGCGCGCCCTGGCTGTCGAATACATCGTCCAGCATCGGCGTGCCCGACAGCTGCCCCGGCATCAGCCGATGGCCACCGCGCGGATTGCTCTTGTCCTTGCTATAGTCGCCGGTGATGCGCATCAGCACCGGCGCGTCATAGCCGCCGACCTCGAAGGTCGCCCGGCCGGCCCAGATATCCTTGTTGTAATTATCCTCGCCGGTGGTGAGATTGGTGCCGAAGCCGCCGCGCGACAGGCGGGCGAGCGCGCCGCCGACGCGCACCAGATCGCCGATCGGCGCCGACACGGTGACGATGCCGTCCGCCTGATCATAGCTGCCATAAGTGCCCTTGAGCTTGAGCGAGAAATCCTGCGGCAGCTGCTTGGTCACATATTTGACCGCGCCGCCGATCGTGTTGCGGCCATAGAGCGTGCCCTGCGGTCCGCGCAGCACCTCGATCCGTTCGACGTCGTAGATGTCGAGCAGCGCCCCCTGCGGCCGGTTGAGATAGACATCGTCGAGATAGATGCCGACGCCCTGTTCAAAGCCGGAGACCGGATCCTGCTGACCCACGCCGCGGATGAAGGCGGTCAGCGTCGAATTGGTGCCGCGCGATGCCTCCAGCGTGGTGTTGGGGGTGACGTTGGCGAGATCGCTGATGTCGATCGCCCCGCCCCGTTCCAGCGCCTCGCCGGAAAAGGCGCTGACCGCGATCGGCACATCGACCAGGCTTTCCTCGCGGCGGCGGGCGGTGACGATGATCGCGCTGTCCTCCGCCTGCGCCGCCGGCCCGGTAACGGCCTGGGCGAGCGCGGGCATGGCGCACAGGCCGCTCCACGCGGCGGATGCGAGGGCAAGGGCACGAATGCTGTGATGGGCCTGCATGGGCGGTTCCTCTCCTGAAGCGGCCCCCGGTGATCCGGGCGGCCAATCTGCTTGAAGAGAGGAATAATGAAAGTTGAACCATCTTTCAACTTCAAATATGAGGGGGTGGCGAACAAGGCCGCGAAACGTCTTGCGGATGTGGGACCGACCCACGGCAACAAGGCGTTGGACAGGCCTGTGGAATATAGGCGCATGGAGAGAGCATGACCGAACCGGCACCCCCCAAGGATGAGGCACGGGGCGACAAGGCGCCCCGCACCGCACGGGGCGAGCGTACCCGCCGGGCCTTGCTGTCGGCGGCGGCCGAGGAATTTGGCGAGAAGGGTTTCCACGAAGGGTCGATCAGCGGCATCACCCGCCGGGCGGGCTGCGCACTCGGCAGCTTCTACACCTATTTCGATACCAAGGACGATATTTTCCGGGCGCTGGTCGCCGACATGTCGGGCCAGGTGCGCGACTATGTCTCCCCCCGCATCGCCGAAGCCCGCGACGGCATCGACGCCGAACGCATCGGCCTGCTCAGCTTCCTGGAATTCGCCCGCACCCACAAGGAAATCTATCGCATCATCGACGAGGCGGAGTTTGTCGACCAGGCCGCCTATCGCGCCCATTATGAAAATACCGCCACCCGCATGGCGGCGCGGCTGGCCAAGGCGGCGGAACGTGGCGACGTGCGCGCCGATATCGGCGAGGTCCATGCCTGGGCGATCATGGGCATGAACGTGTTTCTGGGCCTGCGCTACGGCGTGTGGGACGACAGTCGCCCCGCCGACGAGATCGCCGCCATTGCCAACGAACTGATCGAAAAGGGGATCGGCAAGCGGAGCTGAGAGCCTGCTTGGAAAATGCGCGCAAGAGCGCATTTTCGATGCGGCACCGGCCCGCTCCCCCGCCCAACCGCCCGATCCAGTGTCATCCTGTCGGGTGGTTGGGCGGGGGAGCGGGCTGGTACCGGCTTTCTCAAACAGTCTGAACGATCAGCGCACGTTGAGGCCCAGCTCGCCCAGCAACTGCCCCGCCTGATCGCGTGAGATGGTCGCGCCCCGGAACAGCCGGGCATCCATCAGGCGCAGCCCGCCCAGATCGCAGGCGCGCAAATCCGCTCCATCAAAGCGCGATCCGGCCATATGGGCGTCGCGCAGGCTGCAATCGATCAGCACGGCCGCGCGAAAATCGCATTTGCGCAGATCGGCCTGCGCGAAATCCACCTTGCGCACGACCTGCTTGAGGAAACTGACCCCGGCCAGCTTCGCGTTGATCAGCAGGCTTTCCTCGAACTGCAGATCCATCGTCCGGGCATCGCTGAAATCGGCACCGGTCAGTTTCGATCCGGTGAAGGTGGTGGCGCTCAGCCGCGCGCGCCGGAAACTGCCATTGTTGAAATCGCAGGCATTGATGCGTGCCTCGCTCAGGTCCGCGCCGCTACAATCGACGAAGGCGCCCCGGCAGGATTGCCACAGCGAATCGCCCAGCCTTGCGTCGCGCAGATTGGCCTTGCGCAGGGTGCAGCGCTCGAACACCCAGCCGGTGAGGTCGAGGCCGGACAGATCCGCATCGTCCAGATCGCAGCCGGTCAGGCGATGCGGCACGGCCGGGGCCGCCGCAATGTCCCGCCGGGTCAAAGGCCGGTCCTGCAGGACCGGCAGTTCGGACGGCCGATCCATCTATTTGCGCAGCAGGAACACCGCATGTTCGGCGAACAGGTTCGCGTTCGCATGGGTGGTTTCCCGGTCGCCCTTCAGGAACCACTGGCCGTCGATGGTCCAGCCGCGTTCCTTCACCAGCGCGCGGAAATCGTCGACCGTGACATGGTGGATGTTGAGCGTGTCATACCAGGTGTCGGGCAGCAGCCGCGTCACCGGCATCCGCCCGCCCCACAACAAGGACAGGCGTCCGCGCCAATGGGCGAAATTGGGGAAGGAGACGAAGGCCTGCTGCCCGATGCGCAGCAATTCCTCGACCACCAGGTCAGGCCGCCGCGTCGTCTGCAACGTCTGGCTGAGGATCGCATAGTCGAAGCTGGCGTCGGGATAGTAAGTGAGGTCGGTGTCGGCATCGCCCTGCACCACCGACAGGCCGCGCCCGACCGCGGCAGCGACATTCGACCCGTCAATCTCCAGCCCGCGCGCATCGACGCCGCTCGTGTCGCGCAGCGCCGCCATCAGCGCGCCGTCGCCGCACCCGACATCGAGCACCCGGGCGCCCTGTCGCACGGTCCGCGCGATCAGCGCCAGATCGGGCCGCAGAAGGTCGCTCATGCCCGGCCGCCCCGCAGGAAGCCGTCGACCACCCGGTTCAATTCCGGACTTTCCAGCAGGAAGGCGTCATGGCCGAAGGGGCTGGACAGTTCGACAAAGCTTGCCTGCGCGCCCGAGGCGTTGAGCGCATGGACGATCGCGCGGGATTCGGCGGTGGGATAGAGCCAGTCGGTATCGAAGCTGACCAGGCAGAAGCGCGCGCGCGTCGCGGTGAACGCCCTGGCGAGGCTGCCGCCATGATCTTCGGCGATGTCATAATAGTCCATGGCGCGGGTGATGTAGAGATAGCTATTGGCGTCGAACCGCTCCACGAAGCTCAAGCCCTGATGGCGCAGATAGCTTTCCACCTGGAAATCCGCATCAAAGCCGAACGTCTTGGCTCCGTTCGGATTTTCCGGCCTGCCCTGCAGCCGCCGCCCGAATTTCTCGGTCAGGCCCGCTTCGGAGAGATAGGTGATATGCGCGGCCATGCGCGCCACGGCCAGGCCCGCGCTCGGCACCTTGCCATCGGCATAATAGTCGCCGCCGCGCCAGTGCGGGTCGGCCATGATCGCCTGGCGTCCGACCTCGTGAAAGGCGATATTCTGCGCGCTGTGCCGGGCCGTAGAGGCGATGACGATGCAGCGTTCGACCCGGTCGGGGAACAGCGTCGGCCAGGTCAGCGCCTGCATGCCGCCCATCGACCCACCGATCACCGCCGCCAGCCGATCGACCCCCAGATGGTCGAGCAGCGCCGCCTGCGCCCGCACCATGTCGGCGATCGTCAGCACCGGGAAGCGCATTGCATAGGGATCGCCCAGCGCCGGATCGATGCTGGCGGGACCAGACGAACCCATGCAGCTGCCGATGACGTTGGAGCATATGATGAAATGACGCGCCGGATCGACCGGCTTGCCAGCGCCCACCATCCGCCACCACCAACCCGGCTTGCCAGTGACAGGATGGTCCGACGCGACATATTGATCGCCGGTCAGCGCATGGCAGATCAGGATGATGTTGGACTTGTCCGCATTCATCTGCCCATAGGTTTCATAGGCGATGTCGACCGGACCCAGGCTCGCGCCGCTCGACAGCGGCAGCGGACCGGTCAGGCGGGCCTGGCGACGCAGGCCGAAACGGCTGTCTTGCGATAAGGGGACACTGGCCATGATGCAGCGGGGCTAGGACCGGCGAAACGGCCTGTCAATCGGGCAGGCAGGGGTGGCGATCGCACGGCCCAGACCCTAGATGTCCGACATGACCGATCAGACCCGACCACCCATCGTCGCCTATGGCCCGCTTTACCCCTATCTGACCGAGCAACTGGAACGGCGCTTCACCGTCCATGCCGTGGCCGCCGACGCGGATCTGTCCACCTTGCCGGCCGACGTACGCGCGGCGCGCGCGCTGGTCAGCTTCGGATCGGTCGGGGCGCCGGCCGCAATCATGGACGCGCTGCCCAGGCTGGAGATGATCGGCCTCTTCTCGGTCGGCTATGACAAGGTCGATGTCGACCATGCCCGGGCCAAGGGCATCCGCGTCACCAACACGCCCGACGTGCTGACCGACGATGTCGCCGACCTGGCCGTCGGCCTGCTCTATGCCACGGTGCGCAACATCGCGGCCAATGACGCTCTGGTGCGGTCGGGCGGCTGGGCGCGCGGCGAGAAGCCGGCGCTGTCGGGCCGGGTGACGGGCGCGACCATCGGCATATTGGGCCTGGGCCGGATCGGCCGGGCGATCGCCAGGCGGCTGGAGCCGGTCGCGGGTGCAATCCTCTACCATAACCGCAAGCCGGCGGCGGACACGCCCTATCGCTATGTCGCCGACGCCATCGACTTCGCGCGGCAAAGCGACGTGCTGATCGTCGCCACATCGGGCGGGCCGGAAGCGGCCAAGCTGGTCGATGGCGCCATGCTCGACGCGCTGGGGCCACAGGGGGTGATCGTGAATATCAGCCGGGGTGGCGTAATCGACGAGGATGCGATGGTCGAGCGCCTCGCCGATGGCCGCATTGCCGGCGCCGGCCTGGACGTATTCGCCCATGAACCGCATGTGCCACAGGCGCTGTTCGCGATGAACCATGTCGTGCTGCAACCGCATCAGGGCAGCGCCACCGTCCACACCCGCAAGGCGATGGCCGATCTGGTGCTCGCCAATCTCGACGCCTGGTTCGGGGATCAGCCGCTGCTGACGCCGGTGGTGTAGCGCCCCGTCGCCGGACAACGGGTGATCTTCCATAGGGGAAATCGGGGATAACCCCGATGGGCCGTCCACCACGCAGCTTCTAGCCTCGCGCCGTGTCACAGGCGGCGACGAACGATGCCGCGCGAAACGGAGTCGTCCCCATGGCCGAAGCGAATGTCGATCGTAGCAAGCTACCCCTGCCGGAGCCGAAATTCACCGGCAAGATCGGCAAGACCTATGATGTGTCGGAATCGGCCTGGCCCGGCCTGCCGACGCCGCCCAAGGGCGCGCCCAATGTCCTGCTGATCCTGCTCGACGATGTCGGCTTCGGCCAGGCCGGCACCTTTGGCGGGCCGGTACCGACCCCGACGCTCGACCAGTTGGCGGCCGAGGGCCTGCGCTATACCCGTTTCCACACGACGGCGATCTGCGGCCCCTCGCGCGCTGCGCTGATCACCGGGCGCAACCACCATAATTGCGGCACCGGCTTCCTGTCCGAATGGGCGACGGGCTTCCCCAGCTACAATAATATGATGCCGCAATCGACCGCGACGGTCGGCCGCATCCTGAAGGACAATGGCTATGCCACGTCCTGGTTCGGGAAGAATCACAATACGCCCGACTGGGAAAGCAGCGTCGCCGGGCCGTTCGATCGCTGGCCGACCGGCATGGGCTTTGACTATTTCTACGGCTTCATCGCCGGCGAGACGCACCAATATTATCCGGTGCTGTTCGAGAATACGGTCGCCGTCGAGCCCGATCGCCTGCCCGAAGAGGGCTATCATTTCATGGAAGACATGACCGATCGCGCGATCAACTGGATCCGCTATTCCAAATCGGTCGCACCCGACAAACCCTTCTTCTGCTATTTTGCCCCGGGCGCCGCGCACGCGCCGCATCATCCCCCGGCAGAATGGCGCGACAAGTTCAAGGGCCAGTTCGATGCGGGCTGGGAAGCGGTGCGCGAGGAGACATATCAGCGCCAGCTGGCCGGCGGCATCATCCCCGAAGGCACCACGCTCACCGACAAGCCTGAATGGGTGCAGGAATGGGAAGGCCTGTCGGCCGACGAGAAGAAGCTGTTTTCGCGCTTCATGGAAAATTTCGCCGGCTATCTCGCCTATGCCGACCATGAGTGCGGACGGGTGGTGGAGGCCGTGAAGCAGCTGGCCGATGCCGACAACACGATCATCATCTATATCGTCGGTGACAATGGCGCATCCTCGGAGGGCGGCTTTACCGGCACGGTGAACGAGGTGATGAACCTCAATGGCGTGCCGTCCACGATCGAGGACAATCTGGCCGCCTATGACGATATTGGCGGCCCCGACACCGAACCCCATTATCCGCTGGGCTGGGCCTGGGCCGGCAATGCGCCGTTCCAGTGGGTCAAGCAGGTCGCATCCCATTTCGGCGGATCGCGCAATCCGATGGTCATTAGCTGGCCCGACGGGATCAAGGACGTGGGCGGCATCCGCCCGCAATTCACCCATCTGATCGACATCGTTCCGACCCTGCTGGATGCCGCCGGTATCCCCGCGCCCGAGTCCGTCAACGGTGTGCAGCAGAAGCCGATGGACGGCGTGTCGATCCGGTCGACCTTCCCCAGTGCCGATGCCCATGCCGTGCGCGAGCGCCAATATTTCGAGATTTTCTCCAACCGCGCCATCTATGACAAGGGCTGGATCGCCTGCGCCCAGCATACCTTCCCCTGGCGGCAGGATTATGCGCCGGGCCATTGGGAGAAGGACAAGTGGGAACTCTACCATATCGACGAGGATTTTTCCGAGGCGCATGATCTGGCCGCCCAGCATCCCGCCAAGCTGGAGGAGCTGAAAAAAATCTTCGACGAGGAAGCGGAAAAATATGGCGTCTATCCGCTCGACGATCGTGGATCGGGTCGGCTGGCCGAACCCAAGCCGTCGCCCGGCGGCGCCGATCCCAACCGGACCGAGTTCACTTATTATCCCGGCGCCTTCCGCCTGCCCGAAACCGCGTCACCCAATACCAAGAACCGATCGCACAGCATCATCGCCCATGTCGAAAATCCCGACGGCAAGGCCGAAGGCGTGATCGTCGCATCGGGCGGCATGTCGGCCGGCTTCTCGCTCTATGTGAAGGACGGCAAGCCGACCTATCATTATAACTGGTTCGATCGCGAGCGGACCAACGTCGTGTCCGCCAAGCCGCTGCCGACCGGCACGGTGAAGATCGAGCTGGCCTTTTCCTATGATGGCGGCGGACTGGGCAAGGGCGGCGAGGCGATCCTGCTGGTCAATGGCGAGGAAGTCGCGCGCGAGCGGATCGAGAATACCGTCGCGGGACGCTTTGGCATCGACACGTTCGGCGTCGGCGCCGACAGCGGCGCACCGGTGTCGGACCAGTATAAGCCGCCCTTCGCCTTCAAGGGCGGCAAGATCGACCGGGTCGATATCAAGCTGGCGCCGCGCAACCTGAGCGAGAGCGAGGAAGCCGAACTGCAGGAGCGCTATCTGGCCTTTGCCCAGCATATCGAGTGAGGCACGCCGTTGCGGCAGGATCGCGCGCCTACCCTGATCCTGCCGCGTCCCGCGTCTTCCATCCAGCCGCTTTGCCTTTGGCGCGGAAGCCGCTAAAGCCGCGCTCCATGAGCGACGCTGCAGCAAAACCCGCCCCCAAGGACTGGATTCTCGGCATTCATGCCTATGTGCCGGGCAAGTCCGCCGCCGATGATGGCCGGCCGTTGATCAAGCTGTCTGCCAACGAGAATCCGCTGGGCACCGGCGCGGCCGCCCGTGCGGCCATGGTCGCGGCGACGACGGACCTCGCCACCTATCCCGATCCGGGCGCGGCCAAGTTGCGCGAAGCGATCGGCGCGGTCCATGGGCTTGATCCGGCGCGCATCATCTATGGCACCGGGTCGGACGAGCTGCTGCACATCGCCGCCAGCGCCTATGCCGGGCCGGGCGACGAGGTGCTCTATGTCCGCTACGGCTTTTCGGTCTATGACATCGCCGCCCGCCGCGTGGGCGCGACGCCGATCGAGGCGCCCGACGCCGATTATGCGACCGATGTCGACGCCCTGCTGGCCTGCGTGACGGAGAAGACCAAGGTCGTTTTCCTCGCCAATCCCAACAATCCCACCGGCACCATGACCAGTCGGGAGGAGATTGCGCGGCTGCATGCCGGGCTGCGCCCCGACATATTGTTCGTGCTGGATCAGGCCTATGCCGAATATCTGGACGCGGACGAGGATGATGCGGGGCTGGAACTGGCAAAGACCGCGTCCAACGTGTTCGTAACCCGCACTTTCTCGAAAATCTATGGCCTGGCCGCCGAGCGGATCGGCTGGGGCTATGCTTGTCCCGACGTGATCGACATCCTGCATCGCATCCGCGCGCCGTTCAACGTGACGACCGCCGGCCAGGCGGCCGCCGTCGCCGCGATCCACGACCATGAATGGGTCGAGGCGAGCCGCGCCCATAACGCGCAATGGCGCGAATGGCTGGCGGGCGAGATCGCGTCGCTGTCCAACCATGGCCTGCGCGCCGTGCCAAGCCGCACCAATTTCCTGCTGATCCTGTTCGACGGCAAGCTGACCGCCGAGGCAGCAATGAAGGGGCTGTGGGACGAGGGCTATGCCACCCGCTGGCTGCCGGGCCAGGGTCTGCCCAACGGCCTGCGGATCACCATCGGCACCGAGGAACAGACCCGCGCCGTCGCCGCCAAGCTGCGCGCCATGGCGGAGGCCGCCTGAAGCGATGCTGCCCTTTTCCCGTATCACCATCATCGGCCTTGGCCTGATCGGATCCTCGCTGGCGCGGGCGATCCGCGAATATATGCCCACCGTCCGCGTCACCGGCCATGATGCCGACCCCGCCGTGCGCGAGATCGCCCGGCGTATCGACCTGTGCGACGACATCACCGACACGGCCGGCGCCTCCGTCACCGACGCCGAACTGGTGGTGCTGTGCGTGCCGGTACGCGCGATGGGCGCGGCGGCGGCGGAGATCGCCGATGACCTGCCAGCCGACGCGATCATCAGCGATGTGGGATCGTGCAAGGCGGACGTGCTGGCGCAGCTCAACGCCGCCCTGCCCGGCCGCATCATCATCCCGGCGCATCCGGTGGCCGGCACCGAAAATAGCGGGCCGGAAGCGGGCTTTGCCACCCTGTTCAAGGGCCGCTGGTCGATCGTCACCCCGCCCGCCGATGCCGATCCGACTGCGGTCGAGCGCGTGTCGGAACTGTGGCGCCGGGTCGGCGCCGATGTCGAGACGATGGACCCCGCGCATCATGACCTGGTGCTGGCGGTGACCAGCCATCTGCCGCACCTGATCGCCTATACCATCGTCGGCACCGCCAGCGACCTGGAGAATGTCACCCAGAGCGAGGTGATCAAATATTCGGCCGGCGGCTTCCGCGACTTCACCCGCATCGCCGCGTCGGACCCGACCATGTGGCGCGACGTGTTCCTGGCGAACAAGGACGCGGTACTGGAAATGCTGCAGCGTTTTTCGGAAGATCTATCCGCGTTGCAACGGGCAATCCGCTGGAACGATGGCGACGCGCTGTTCAACCTGTTCACCCGCACCCGCGCGATCCGCCGGTCGATCATCGAACAGGGTCAGGACGATGCCAAGCCCGACTTCGGCCGTTCGCATTGATAGCAAGCTGCCATGATGCTCCCGCATCAGCAGCTTGAAACGCTCAGGCGCCGCGCGGGCTTGGCAAAGCGCGAAAGGCGCTTTGCGAATCTGTTCAATTAAGTGCGTTGATCGCCGCATGGACGCGGATTTCGGCCTCCTTGCGGTCGAGGCCGGTGGGGACGATTTCGCCCACCTTGTAGGTGATCGTACCGGGGCGCTTGAGGAACTTGCCACGTGGCGACACGATGCCGCTGTTGATGGCGATCGGCACCACCGGCAGGCCGAGCAGGCTGTAGAGACCGGCAAAACCGGACTTGAGCGGCGGCGCTTCGCCATGGGGCACGCGCGTGCCTTCGGGGAAGAGGCAGACGGCCCGCCCCTGTGCCACCGCCGCCTTGGCCGCAGCGCGCAGAGTTCGCAGCGCGCTGGCACCGGCGGTCCGCTCGATCGGGATCAGGCCATAGCGGCGGGCGATGCCGCCCCAGAAGGGAATATCGAGCAGTTCGCGCTTCGCGCCGATCGCCGGCTTGTCGAACAGGCAGAGCAGGTCGATCGTCTCGAACATCGATTCATGCTTGACGATATAGAGATAGGGACCGTGCGGCAGCTCCCCATCAACCACCACCTTCTGCCCCAGCAGCCAACGCGCACAGAAACGGTGGTAGCGGCTCCAGCCGGTCGCGACCGAGGCGACATAGGCGGGATTGAAGAACCCACCGATCACCGCGCCGGTCACGAACAAGGCGGTGCCGACGTAGAAGGCCAGCATGAACAGGAGCGAACGGAGGGCGGTAAGCAGGATCATAGCCTTCATATGCCGATCAGGGCGGCCATGCGGCGCGCCAGATATTTATTATATTCCCGCACCAGAATGGTGAGGCTGGGCCGACTAGGCACGGCGTCATACACCAGGTTGATGCGGCCGGGCAGCGCCTGATGCAGTTCCAGTGCGGCGCGGCGCATGTGCCAGTCGGTGGTGATCAGGCGCACGCTCTGATAGTCACGCCGCTCCAACCAGCGCGCCGTCTCGATCGCGTTGGACCGTGTGTCGATCGCCTCGCGTCCCAGCGTGATGCAGCAAGTGAAGAGCGACAGCCGCGCTTTATATTCGGCTGCCAGCTCGACCGGACGCACCGCGCGATCGACGCCGGAGATCAGCATCCGCTTGGCCGCCCCTTCTTCCAGCAGGGCAAGACCGCGATCGATCCGTCCTGCCCCACCGGTCAACACGACGATAGCGTCGGTTTTCCGGCCATCCAGCGGCTGAGGCAGGAAAATCGCGAACCAGGCAAAGCCCAATATCCAGCCCAGCAGCGAAACGGCGAGGATACGAACGATCACAGTGCCCGCCCCAGCGCCCGCAAGACCGTCCAACGCCCCGCCAGCGTCGCGAGCAGGATGCCGGCAATCGGGACCGCCACCAGGACCGCCCAACTGGCCGGCGGCAAGGCGACTGCTGCCAGAAGCTGCGACCCGGTCGCCGACAGGCGCGCGCCGATAAGCAGGATCACCAATATTCCAAAGGCGAAGCCCAGCGCCCCGCCCATCAGCGCATCCAGTGCGATACGACGCTGGAACAGGCGGGCGATCTGTACGTCGGTCGCGCCCATCAGGTGCAGTACCTCGATCGTGCCGCGATGACTGTCATGCGCCCCGCGCGCTGCCAGCACGACGACGGCCCCCGTCGCCAGCCCCATAAGCACGACGACGCCAATGGCGAGCCAGGTCAGGGCCGTCAGCAACCCCGCCAACGGCAGCAAAAAGGCGGCATGCGGTTCGATCCGCAGCTTGGGCGAGAGGCGCGCGAGCAGACCGCGCACCCGCTCGACCTTCATTCCGGCATCCCCGGCGGTCAGGGTCACATCGATCAACGCCGGGATCGGCAGGTCTCCGCTCGTCACATCCTCGCCCAGCCATGGCCGCAGCTGATCGGCCAGCGTGGCCGGGTCCACCATGGCGACGCTGCGGACATCGGCCGCGCCGCGCAGCGCCTGCTGCACTTGCCCGGCCAGGCGATCGCGCTGTTCAGCATTGGCTTCCACAATTTGGACCGTTGCCCGGCCGGCAAGGTCGGCGCCCATCGCCCGGACGGCGGTGCCCAGCCCCAGACCCGCTGCGGCGGCCAGCACCGTCAGGAATATCATGATCGCGATGATCCACGGCATCGGCCCCGCCACCCGCCCGGCCGGCAGCAGACGATGGCGTGCGGCCGCAGCGGCACGGCGATTGCCCCCAGCCATCAGCCCGCCCCCTGCGGACGGGGCGGATAGCGCAGCGCTCCGGTCGGATCGGCCAGCCGCCCCTTGTCCAGCCGCATCATCTGCGCGCCCGTCACCTGTGCCATCAGCGGCAGGTCATGGGTGGCAACGACGATCGTGGTGCCCAGCCGATTGAGCGCCTCGAACAAGGTCATCAGGCGACGAGCCATGTCGGCATCGACGTTGCCGGTCGGCTCGTCCGCGACCAATATTTCGGGGCGGCCGATCACCGCGCGGGCGATGGCGACCCGCTGCTGCTCCCCGCCCGACAAGGTTGCAGGCCGTGCCAGGCCCCGGTCTCCCAGGCCGACCCAGTTCAACATCTCCGTCACTGGCGCATCGATTTCCGATTCCTCCATGCCCGACACGCGCAACGGCAGAGCGATATTGTCGTAGGCCGACAGATGCGGGACCAGGCGGAAATCCTGGAACACCACGCCGATACGGCGCCGAAATCCGGGCAGTCGCTTGCGTGGCAAGGTCACCACATCCTCGCCAAACAGGCGGATGACGCCCCGGCTTGGCCGCTGGGCAAGGTAGAGGAGCTTCAAGAGCGAGGTCTTGCCGGCACCCGACGACCCGGTGAGAAAATAAAAGCCGCCGCTGTGCAGCGAGAAGCTGACGTCGGACAGGGTCTCGCTGTCCAGACCATAGCGCAGACCGACATTTTCGAACTGGACGATGGCCGACATGACTGAATTATGGCGCCGATGCGCTCCCTGGTTCCCCGAAGCCCAGCCATGGCACAGCGGGCAGGGAGCCGTAAAGAGCCGTGCCAGAATAGAGGTCCGCAGATCGCCGCGAGTCGCGTCGATCTTCATGCGCCTGTCGCTGGCATCTTGCCCTAGAGTCCCTGGCATGCCTATGAAGCGAAATGATCCTGGTGTGCCCCAATTGCGCGACGCGCTACATCGTGCCGGACACTGCCGTCGGCCCGGACGGCCGCCAGGTCCGCTGCGCAGCCTGCAAGCATAGCTGGTTCCAGGAGCCGCCAGCGCTGGCGGCTCGGGAAGCGGTATCGCCACCGGCACCGCCGCCCGTGCCCCCGCCACCACCGCCCGTGGCCCCGCCAGCGCCGATCGTGGAAGCGCCAGCGCCATCTGCGCCCGAGCCCCAAAAGCCGGCCTTTGTCGAAACGCCGGTCGAGGCGCCCGTGGTGGAAGCGCCTGTGGTGGCGCCGAATAATCGATTCGACGACATTTATGCGGGGGTTATTCCGCCATCGACCGAAGCCGAGCGGATCGCCCCCCCGGCGGCGGCGAAGCGACGGCGCAACCCCCTGAAGCTGTGGACCTACGCGGCGATCGGTTTCTGCCTGATCATCGCCGCCGCAGGCGGGGCGCTCTGGTATTTCGGCCCGCCGGGATGGGCCATCAGCATGGGCTTGGTCGCCGAAGAGGGCGATCCCGACCTGCTATTCTACCTGTCCAAGCCCGCCGAGCGGCGCAAGCTGCCGACCGGCGAGGAATATTTCGCCTTTGGCGCGCGGATCGTGAACAGCGGCAAGCAGGCGCTGTCGGTGCCGCCGGTACTGGTACAACTGCGCGATCGGCAGAACCGGCTGGTGTTCAGCTGGACCACCAAGGCGGACAAGAGCCGGCTAAAGCCCGGCGAGGAAGCGTCGATCAACGAAAGCCGGATCGACATTCCCAAAAATGCCGAGAATCTGTCGCTGACCTTCGTGGAGTAAATGCGCGCCCTTACCGTCAGGGATAGCTGACGGTCTTGGGCCGCCCCTGCGGGATCGGGATAAATTCCTGATCGTCGCCCGGGATCAGCGGGAAGCGCATCGCGTCCCAATCCTCACGCGCCTGCATCAGCCGATCGGGGCGCGACGAGACGAAATTCCACCAGACATGGCGCGGGGTCGCGAACGCCTCTCCTCCGCACAGGACCAGATTGGCGCCCTGATCGCTGTGCAGCGTCGCGGGCACGCCGGGGCGCAGCACATAGAGGGTCTGGGGCAGCAGCTCGACGCCGTCGAGCGTGGCCGATCCCTGCCAGAGATAGAGCGCCCGCTCCTCCGCGATGGCATCGACGGGGATGGAGCCGCCGGGGCGGAGCTGGATATCGGCATAGATGGTGTCGGCATAGGTCGAGACCTGTGCCGTCTCGCCCCAGAGCGTGCCCATGATGACCCGCACCCAGGAGGCATGATCCTCCAGCACCGGCAGGCCGCCGCCCTCGACATGCTCGAACGCTGGGTCACGCTCCTCGTCACGCTCCGGCAGGGCGAGCCAGGTCTGGATCGCCAGCAATTTGCTGTCATGGCCGCGATCGGCAACCGGTGTGCGTTCGGAATGGACGATGCCCTTGCCCGCCGTCATCAGATTGACTGCGCCAGGACCGATCAACTGCTCCGTCCCCAGCGAGTCGCGATGGAGGAACGTCCCTTCCAGCATATAGGTGACGGTGGCGAGGTTGATGTGCGGATGCGGGCGCACATCAACCCCCTGACCGGCCGGCAGCGCGGCAGGGCCGGCCTGATCGAAGAAGATGAAGGGGCCGACCATGGTCCGCTCCTTCGCCGGAAGCGCGCGATGCACCTTGAAATCGCCCAGATCATGGGTCGTGGGCATGATCGTCTGAATGATCGGCGAATCATCGGTCATGGTGCATCAAGCTCCGGATAGTGGCGGAAAATCCCGTCCTCGCTGAACGGGAGCCGCTGGTCACTGGCTAGATAGTCCGCCAATTCCGGGAGCGCCGCAACCCGATCATGCAGCAGCATCACCCGGGAATAACCCGTAGCCAGAGCAGCCATGCGGCGCGGAAAGGCATAGCGCAGCCCGGCCACGAGCTGGAACAGCGAGAGATCCGCATAGCTCCAGCGGTCGCCCGCCAGCCAGTCGCCCGGCTCGGCGCCCAAGGCGCCATCGAAATAGGCGAGGAATTTGGGCATGCGCGTGGTACGAAAGGCCGTAGCACAGCGTGCGGCTTCCGGCTTCTGGTCGGCATAGTAAAGGTCCATGGCGACCGGATGATGGGTGCCATGCACCTCTGCCACCATGTCCATGATGGTGAGCTGTATCTGCGCCAGCCAATAGCGGTGCCGGAGCGTCAGCGGACCGCAATCATGGCGATCCGCCAGATAAGCCAGGATATTGGCGGTCTGCGCCACCGTCATCCCATCCGCCATCAGATAGGGCGGCGCAAAGGCCGGACTGCGATCATGGCCTGCCATGTCCGAAACCAGCGCGCCGCCCCCTTCGGACCGGGCGCGATCATGATAGGCGATGCCGCAGGCTTCCAGCATCAACCGGACAAATTCGCCCCGACCGGGAATGTCGGGCCAGTACCAGAGATCATAGGCCATGGCGTCTCCCTTCCAAAGCGGAAGGTCAACGCCGCATCGCGCCAAAAGTCTCAAGCTTCTCCGGGGGCGCGGGCCTTGATGGCGAGGGCGTGGACCTTGTCGCGCAGCAGGTCGGCGAGCGCGGCATTGACCAGCCGCTGGCGGGCGACGCGGTTCTGGCCGGTGAAGCGGTCGGCCACGACCTCCACCGTGAAATGGCTTTCGCCCGAACCATCATGGCCGGCATGGCCGCGATGCTTTTCGCTGTCGTCGATGACGGCAAGGTGTTCGGGCGTCAGGGCGGCGCGCAGGCGCGCCTCGATCTCGATGGCGACGGGGCCTTTTGAAACATCGGTCATGGCGACTATATAGCCCCTTTGCCCGGCATTTCATCAGGACAATCTTGAGTAGCGATCCCTTCTCGACCCGTCGTTTCAACCGTTTCCACGGTCGTGTGGAAAGCGAGCGCCCCTGCGCGGTGCCCGGATGCCCGGAGCCGGGCGAATTCCGCGCACCATCGCAGGACGGCAGCCGGTCGCACCAGGACGGGCCGCGCTGGCGCTGGCTGTGCCTGGACCATGTCCGCGCCTTCAACCAGGGCTATAATTTCTTCACCGGCATGAGCCCGGAGGAAATTGCCGCGGCCCAGCGCCCCTATGCCGGGTGGGAGCGGGAAACCCGCGCCTTTTCGAGCAACGCCGCCAGCCCGCCGCCCAAATGGTCGGACTTCCAGGATCCGCTCGACGCGATCGGCGCCAGGTTCAAGGAACGGGTCGCCAAGGCGCGGGCCGATGCGCAGGTGCGGCAGGATGGCCAGCTCCTGTCATCCGAAGATCGCAAGGCCCTGTCGGTGATGGGCCTGCCGATCGACGCCGACCGCAAGGCGCTGCGCACCCGCTATACCGAATTGCTGCGCCGCTATCATCCCGACCATAATGGCGGCGACCGCACCAAGGAGGGGCAGTTGCAGGATGTGATCGAAGCCTATGCCCTTCTGCGCAAGGCACCGGTGTTCGCCTAACGGGCGACAATCGCTAGAACAGGAACCAGCCGATCAGGGCACCGATCTGCACCACGGCGATGACCATCAGCCGGGTCGAGAAAGGCTCCTTGCGCGTCTTGTGACGGAACATCTGGCGGGCGGCGAACGCGCCGGGCGTGCCGCCGATGAAGGCCAGCATCAGGAGGTCCGCCTCTGCCACGCGCCGTTCGCCGGCGATCGCCTGCCTCTTGTCGAACCTGAACATCAACATGGTCCAGGCGTTGATCGCCAGGAAGAGGATGGTGAGAATGATGAGCATCGCGCATCCATGCCTAGGTCGATTTAACAAGCGGTTTCCGCCCGATTGCCGATGGTCCGGAATCGGCGTCCATTCCGCTTAACTTCGCATATTTCCCGCATATTTTGACATCAACTTACAAGAGTTGGAAATCTTGCTGCGCGTACCGGCAAAGCCCATCCGGTCTAGCATCAGCCCCCGATGTAGGACAGGATGGCCTTGCCGGGTGGGAATGACGCTGCCATAGCGCCCGGCCCTCGATTTTCCCGGAGAGACCCCCATGCAGGATCAGCCACGCGCGCTGGGCCTTGATTTCGGCACGACCAACAGCGTCGCCGCCATCGCCGATGCCGGCCAGTCCGACCTGGTCGAATTTGCCGGCGCGCAGGCGAGCGGCGCCGTGTTCCGATCGGCCCTGTGCTTCTGGCATGACAGCCATGTGAAGGGCGGCATGGCGCATGAGGCCGGCCCCTGGGCGATCAGTGAATATCTGGAATTTCCAGAGGACAGCCGCTTCCTGCAATCCTTCAAGTCGGTCGCGGCCAGCCCGATCTTCGAGAGCGCCAGCATCTTCGAGAAGCGCTATCGTTTCGAGGAACTGGGGCAGATGTTCCTGGGGCGGATGATCGGCCATGCCGGCGGGATGCTCGACAAGAGGCCCGACCGCATCGTCGTCGGCCGGCCGGTCGAATATGCCGGCGCCCGGCCCGACGAGGTGCTGGCGCGACAGCGTTATGACGCGATGTTCGCCGGCTTCGGCAGCGAGATCCATTATGTCTATGAGCCGCTGGGCGCGGCGTTCAGCTATGCCAGCCGGCTCGACAGCGCAGCGACCATCCTGGTCGCGGATTTCGGCGGCGGCACCAGCGACTTTTCGCTGGTGCGGGTCGAGGCGCCAGGCGCGGCGCGGCGCTGCGTGCCGCTGGGATCGGCGGGCATTGGCCTGGCCGGCGACCGGTTCGACTATCGCATCATGGACCAGCTGGTGCTGCCGATGCTGGGCAAGGGCGGCGCCTACACCTCCTTTGGCAAGGAGCTGGAGATACCGCGCAGCTATTTCGCCGATTTCGCCGACTGGTCGCGCCTGGCGCTGATGCGCAACCGGCGGACGATGGACGAGCTGGGCAAATTGCAGAAGGCGGCGCGCGATCCCGCCGCGATCGGCCGGATGATCACGGTGATCGAGAAGGAACTGGGATATCCGCTCAATGATGCGGTCGGCGCGCTGAAGCGGGCCTTGTCGGACTCGGACAATGCCACCTTCCGCTTCGAGGGTGGCGGCATCAAGATCGAGACCGAGGTTGCGCGCACCGATTTCGAGCGCTGGATTGCGGCCGACATCGCCGCGATCGAGGCGACCGTCGACAAGGCGCTGGCCAAGGCCAATGTCGCCCCCGACACCATCGACCGGGTGTTCCTGACCGGCGGATCGTCGCTGATCCCGGCAATCCGCGATATCTTCTTCCTCCGTTTCGGCCATGACCGGATCGCCACCGGCGGCGAGCTGACATCGATCGCCCATGGGCTGGCACTGGTCGGACAGGAGGCCAATCTGACCGAATGGGCCGCTTGATCGCCGGACGCTGAGCCCCCACTGTCTCGACACACCCTTGCCCGATCGTCTAGGGCGAGAGTGACTCGCAGGAAGATGATGACGACATGACCGACATTTCCAACATCCAGCCCGATGCCCGTACCGAGACGCTGATGGAGGCGCCCGACCGGGAGGTCGATGTGCGCGAGATGTTCGGCATCGACATCGACATGAAGGTTCCGGCCTTTTCCCAGGCCGACGAGCGCGTGCCCGACCTCGACCCCGCCTATGTGTTCGATCCGGACACCACGCTGGCGATCCTGGCCGGTTTCGCCTTCAACCGCCGCGTCATGGTGCAGGGCTATCATGGCACCGGCAAGTCGAGCCATATCGAGCAGATCGCCGCGCGCCTGAAATGGCCGTGCATCCGCATCAACCTGGACGCGCATATCAGCCGCATCGACCTGGTCGGGCGCGACGCGATCGTGCTGAAGGACGGCCAGCAGGTCACCGAGTTCAAGGAAGGCCTGCTGCCCTGGTCGCTGCAGCGCCCGGTCGCTCTGGTGTTCGACGAATATGATGCCGGCCGCCCGGACGTGATGTTCGTGATCCAGCGCGTGCTGGAAACCGACGGCAAGATGACCCTGCTGGACCAGAATCGCGTGATCCGGCCGAACCCGCATTTCCGCCTGTTCGCGACCGCCAACACGGTGGGCCTGGGCGACACGACCGGCCTCTATCATGGCACGCAGCAGATCAACCAGGGCCAGATGGACCGCTGGAACCTGGTGGTGGCGCTCAATTATCTGCCCGCCGCGACCGAGGCGCAGGTGGTGCTGGCGAAGTCGGGCGAGTACGACCATGAGGGCGGCCGCAAGGAGGTCGAGAGCATGATCAAGGTGGCGGAACTGACCCGCCAGGGCTTCATCAACGGCGATATCTCGACCGTCATGTCGCCCCGCACCGTGATCAGCTGGGCGCAGAATGCGCTGATCTTCAAGGATGTCGGCTTCGCCTTCCGCCTCTCCTTCCTCAACAAATGCGATGAGGCGGAACGGCCGCTGGTGGCGGAATATTATCAGCGCGTCTTTGGCAAGGATTTGCCGGAGAGCGTGGCGCGCCGCGCGAACTGAGCGTTCGCACGGCCCCTTGAACGAAAGGGCTGGACCCATGATCGTCGTCGAACGGATCGACCCCAATGGCGGCAGTGCACACCGGATCAGCATCCGGGGCCATGAGATCGTCGCCGACATGTCGGCGCCCGACGGCGATGACGCCGGGCCGGACCCGCATGACCTGTATGATTCGGCGCTGGGCGCATGCAAGGCGATGACCATGTTGTGGTATGCGCAGCGCAACGGCATTCCGGTCGAGAATATCCATGTCGGCGTGGTGCGTGATGCGAGCCAGGAGCGGGCCGGCATCTACAAGCTGACCACCCGCATCGCGGTGACCGGCCCGATTAGCGACGAGCAGCATGACAGGCTGATCGCGGTCGCGGCCAAATGCCCGGTCCACAAGCTGATGAGCGAGGTCGAGACGCAGATCGAGACCGTCGCCGTGCCGCGCGTGCGCGATCCGGAGGGCCGGTGACCGAACGTTCCCCCCTCGACGCCTTCAAGGATGTGCTGGCCGGTACCGCGCGGGCGATGACGCGCGACGCGGAGGTGGAGGTGAGCTTTACCGCCGACACCCCGCACATGGTGGGCAAGGCCATCAAGGTGCCGACGCCCAGCCGCGCTTTGCCCGCCGACCAGGTGGCGCTGGCGCGTGGCTTTGCCGACGCCAATGCGCTGAAGCTGCGCCACCATAATCCCAGGCTGCATAACGCAATGGCACCGGGCGAAGCGGTGGCGCGCGCGGTGTTCGATGCGGTCGAGCAGGCCCGGGTCGAGGCGATCGGATCGCGGGCGCTGGACGGCGTGCGCGCGAACCTGAACGAGGCGCTGGCGATGCGCCTGAAGTCCGACCCGATCCGCCGGGCGCGGGCGGCAGACGAGGTGCCGCTGTCGACCGCTCTGGCGCTCAAGGTGCGGGAACGGCTGACCGGCCAGGCGGTGCCCGAGGAATTGCGGCCGGCGATGAAGCTGGTCGACCAGTGGATCGAGGACAAGGCCGGCACCGATCTGGATGCACTGGGCCTGGCGATCGACGACCAGCGCGCTTTCCAGAAGCTGACCCAGGCGATGCTGGAGCATCTGCAGCTGGTCGACGCCGACGTGCCGCCCGAAACCGACGATCCCGAGCCCGAGGATGAAGGCGAGGACAAGGAGGAAGAGCAGGAAGAAGGCGATTCCGGCCAGGAGGAATCGGGCGACAGCGACATGAACGCCGAGGCCCGGTCCGAGGATCAGGGCGGCGAGACCGAAGAGGGCGACACCGACTATAGCGAGGAGTTCGACGCCGACGCGGAAGACGGCGCCGACGATATGGGCGAGGAAGGCATGATGCCGGTGCGGCCCAATCGGCCGACATCCGACCTGCCCCCCGGTTTCGACTATAAATCCTATACCCTAAAGCATGACGAGGTCGTCACCGCCGACGACCTGTGCGACGAGGATGAGCTCAATCGCCTGCGTGGCTTCCTGGACCAGCAACTGGTCAGCTTGCAGGGGGCGGTCACCAAGCTCGCCAACCGGTTGCAGCGCCGGTTGATGGCGCAGCAGCTCCGCTCGTGGGATTTCGACCAGGAGGAAGGGATTCTGGATGCGGCGCGGCTGGCGCGGATCGTGATCGATCCGACCCGGTCGCTGACCTACAAGATCGAGCGCGATACCGAGTTCCGCGATACCGTCGTCACCCTGTTGATCGACAATAGTGGATCGATGCGCGGCCGGCCGATCAGCATTGCCGCGATCAGCGCCGACATCATGGCCCGCACGCTGGAACGCTGCGGCGTGAAGACCGAGATATTGGGCTTCACCACGCGCGCCTGGAAGGGCGGGCAGAGCCGCGAGGACTGGCTGGCGGCCGGGCGTCCGCCCATGCCGGGGCGGCTCAACGACCTGCGCCATATCATCTACAAGAAGGCCGACGAACCCTGGCGCCGGGCGCGCAGGAATCTGGGCCTGATGATGCGCGAAGGGCTGCTGAAGGAGAATATCGACGGCGAGGCGCTGCTGTGGGCGCATGCGCGGTTGATCGCGCGGCCCGAGGAACGGCGCATATTGATGGTGATTTCCGACGGGGCGCCGGTCGACGACAGCACCCTGTCGGTCAATAGCGGCACCTATCTGGAACGGCATCTGCGCCAGGTGATCGACTGGATCGAGAACCGCTCACCGGTGCAACTGGTGGCGATCGGCATCGGCCATGACGTCACCCGTTACTATCGCCGCGCCGTGACCATCATGGATGCCGAACAATTGGGCGGTACGATGGTTGAACAGCTTGCGGGTCTGTTCGACGAAGACTGACCGGCCAGATCGCCGGTTGTCCCGCATCATTGAAATTCTGGAGAGGCAAGATGAGTGTCGCCTTTCGTCGCGAGAGCGACGATGAGCATATGGAGCCCAAGTTCGAGCTGCCGATCCCGCCCGGCCCCAATTGGGTCACGGCGCGCGGATTGCGGCTGACGCAGGAACAGGTTGCGGCGCTGGAAGCGGTGGTGACCGACGGCATGACCGAGGAAGAGGCGAAGAAGCATAAGCGCCTGCTGCGCTACTGGCGCACCCGGCTGGCGACGGTGGAACTGCGCCCGGTGGCGGATGGCGAAGCGGTTACGTTCGGGACGCGGGTGACCTATCGGCTGAACAGGCAAGAGAAGACGGTCGCCATCGTCGGCGACGACGAGGCCGATCCGCATGACGGACGGATCAGTTTTTCCGCGCCGCTGGCCCGCGCGATGATGGATGCCGAAGCCGGCGAGGCGGTAGACTTTGCCGGCAAGGACGGGGCGATCGAGATCGTGGCGATTGCGGTGGTGGACGAGGCCTAAGCCCCCTCACCGATTGCGATAATGAAAAAGGGCCTCCCGGTGCGTGACCGGGAGGCCCTTTATTATAATCCGTCAGACGGTTCAGGCGCCGCGGGCGGCCTCGAACAGGAACCAGGCGCGCTGTTCGGCCTGGTCGGTCCAGTCGTCGACAATGCCTTCGGTCGCATTGTCGCCCGCTTCGGTCGCGGCGGCCTTCACCGCGCGGAAGGTTTCGACCAGCGCCAGATTGTCGTCGCGCAGTTCCTTGAGCATGTCGGCCGGGCTGACGAAGTCGGCGTCATTGTCCTTGACGGTCTGATGACGGGCGACATCGCCGATCGAGCGCAGCGTGGTGTTGCCGGTCTTGCGTACGCGCTCGGCAATCAGGTCGGTCACGCCCAGGATTTCGGTCGCCTGATCATCGAACATCAGATGATAGTCGCGGAAATGCGGGCCAGAGACGTGCCAGTGGAAATTCTTGGTCTTGAGATAGAGGGCAAAGCTGTCGGCCAGGGCGCCGTTCAGGGCCTCTGCAACCGACTTGGTGGCATTGCTCTTGAGATCGGTGGGCGTCTTGAGATCGGGGGCGGTCATGCACTGTCCTCCTGTTAGGCGAAATTGATTTCGGACATATAATGATTGCGCGTCAATAAGGTGCCCCCGCAAGTCGGAAATCTTTGGGCAATTTATCGGTCAGGCTGATGGAGGGAATCGATCAGAGCCGGCCGATCGCGCTCAACGCCATGCCGGCGCCGACGATCAGGGCGATGCCGCCGCCCGTCAGGCGAATCGCCCGGACCGGCAACAAGGCCAGGAAACGATCGCGCATCAGAATGACCGGCACGGCTGCTGCAATCACACCGATGGCGCCGCCGATCGCCGCGAGCGCCGGATCGGCCGTGCGGGTGGCGATGCCCAGAATCAGAAATTGCGGTCCGTCGCCAAAGCCCAGGATGAAGACACCGAGCGCGGTGGTAAGGAACGGCCCGATCCGCCAGCCGTCGAGCGTGTCCGGCATCTTCACCGGCCAGAGCAGACCCACGCCAAGGAACAGCAGCGAAAGCGCCATGAACAGCAGCCGCGCATCATGGCCGAGCATAGGCCCGATCCAGGCGCCGGCAGCGGCGGAAATGGCGGCATTGGCAATAGCGGCAACCGCGACGCCGGCGATGATCGCCCCGTCGCGCTGATAGCGATGGGCGAGCGCCAGCACGAGCAACTGGCCCTTGTCCCCGATTTCCCCGAACAGGCAGCCCAGCAGGGCGATCAGCAAGGCGTCCATTCTCTATCCCGGTCAGGCGTGCAGGCGATGCAGCGTAGCGGGCGTGGGTACCAGCGGCAAAATATTCTCGAGCGGCGGCAATTCGGTCGTGATCGCGTCGCGCATCCGGTCGAGATAGGAGAGTATGACCGAATCGAGGCCATCGAGCGAAAGGACGGACTGAAGCGTGGCGGCAAGGTCGCCGACGCTGTCGACCCGGAAGGCGCGCGCGATATGACGGATCTGGTCGACCTCGTCATGCAGGCGCGGGACAGATACATGGCCGCGTTGCGCGGCCAGACCGTCAACCCGGCGCAGCAGGTCGGCCAAAATCGCCAGTTTCGGATCATGTCGCATGGAGACATCTCCCTTCATCCGTACCCCGGTTGGCAGCATGCGCGCATAGGGTTAAAGGCACGTAAAGCCTGTTCCAAACCGTCCACCCGGCGCGCAAGCCTTGACATCAGGACGAATCTGCCCCAAGGGGCACCGCTGAAACGGGGCGGTCCGACATGGGCCGCTTTTCTTTTTACGCTATTTCAAGACCAGGGACCAAGCCATGGCCAAGCCGGCAACTGTCAAGATCCGCCTCGTCAGCACGGCTGACACTGGCTTCTTCTACGTCACCAAGAAGAACCCGCGCACCACGACCGAAAAGCTGAGCTTCAGCAAGTATGACCCGGTCGTGCGCAAGCATGTCGAATTCAAGGAAGCCAAGATCAAGTAAGCCGTTGCGGGCTTCGCGCCCGCGCGCCTGATCTTTCGGCACCGAAAAAGGCCCGTCCCTGTTGGGAGCGGGCCTTTTCCTGTTGGCGTTCCCGCCGGGTAGGCCCCCGATCCGAAGATCGGGAGCCCGATGCCGTCAGTTGCCGACCGGCTGGCCGTCGGTACGGCGCACCACGATGGTCGAGGAACGGGGCTGCTGCCCCGCCACCGGCCAGTTGCCGGTCGGATGCTGGATGTTGATGAAGAAGTTCTTCAAGTCCGGCGTGTAGGCGATGCCGGTGATCTCGCAGCCCGCCGGGCCGACCAGGAAGCGCTTCGACTGCTTGCTGGTCTGGTCGATATAATACATCGAGTTATTACCGAACGCCCCGGTCATGTTGGTGGCGGCGCCGTTCAGCGTACCGGCATTGCCGGTGAGATTATGGTCGGTCTGGACCCACAGCCGACCTTGGGGATCGATGCGGATGCCGTCGGGGCTGGAGAAATAATCGCCGCTGATATTGCCCTTGAGATTATCCTCCGCGAGCGACGGATTGCCGGCGAGCAGGAAAATGCTCCAGGTGAAGGCGGTCGCCAGCGGCGAGTCGCCATTTTCACGGAACCTGATGATATGGCCATGCAGGTTGGTGACGCGCGGATCAGCCGCATCGGTGACGCGACGGCCGCTATTGTTGGTCAGGGTGACGAAGATCGCCTGCTTGTTGGGCGCCACCGTGATCCATTCCGGACGGTCCATGATGGTACCACCGGCGACGCGGGCGGCCGACTGGGCATTGACCAGCACGTCAGCCTGGTTGTTGAAATTGACCGTGACCGGGGCCGGCGGCGTGGTCGACTGGCTGACATTGCCCGGATCGGACGCACCGGCGACCAGGCCGTTCTGGCCCTGGACCAGCGCGCGCCATTCGCCCGTGCCGTCGGCGTTGAAGCGGGCGACATAGAGGGTGCCATAGTCGAGCAGGTCGGTGTTGGCGGCCCGATTGCTGCTGCTGAAGGCGCGGTCCGGCACGAACTTGTAGATGCAGCCCGGGGTCGAATCATCGCCCATGTAGAAGGCGACGCGGTTGCCGGCGTCGGTCATGTGGGCGACATTTTCATGGCTGAAACGGCCGAGCGCGGTGCGCTTGGTCGCGGGGGCCAGTTCCTGGAAGGGATCGATCTCGACCACCCAGCCATAGCTGGTGTTGGGCTGGGTCGGATCGAGATAATTGTTCGTCGTTTCCTCGCAGGTGAGGTAGGTGCCCCAGGGGGTCCGGCCCGAGGAGCAGTTGTTGAGCATGCCGCGGATCGTGCCGGGCAGGACGCCGGCAGCCGGGCCGCCGACGCGATAGTCGGTGTTGCCGCTATAGCGCTTATTATATTTCGACCCGGCCTTGACCGCGAACTTGCCGTCGGTGCCCTTGGTCACTTCGACGACGGCGATGCCGACGGCCGAAAGCGCGATCGCCTTCTGGTCGGCGGTGGCGGTCGACGCGTTGTAGCTGCCGCTGGCGAACAGGATATTATAGTCGGGCAGCTCGAAATTGATCGCGAGCAGGCCGCCGGCATTGGCGTCCGTGCCGGTCAGTTCGAAATATTCCATGCCGTCATGATTGCCGCCGGCCCAGGCCGCGGTCTGGCTGACATTGGTCGGGAAGGTGCCGTTGGCGAAGGCGGTGCCGGCTTCGACCAGGTCGCCGGCCTTGAGCAGCACATCGACGGTATAGCCCGACGGCACGGTCACGGTGTCGTTGGTGTTGATCGCGACCGAGGTGAAGGCGATGCCATAGCTGGGCGTGGGGGTCGGCGTGGGGGTGGGTGTCGGGGTCGGCGTGGGCGCCGGCGTGCTGTCGTCGTCGTCATCGTCGCAGGCGGCCAGCGCCCCCAGCATCGGCAGGACGGACAGGCCGAGCAGGCCGTTCTTCAGGACGGAGCGGCGGCCCGGATTGGCCGCGACGATGGCTTCCAGACTGTCTTCGCCCGCAACAATCGTGGGCTGCGCATCGCGGAAAGCCGCGCGCGCCTCGTCGGTCAGATGAGACATGATACAATACCCCTGTGCATGCGAGCGCCGGCATGACCGCCGCGCCCTTGGCGCGCATGACGTGACAGAGGAGAATGACGCGCAAACTGCGCTATGATGTCAGTGTCGCGACCAGGGGATGACGCATTTGTGACGACATGCCGCCTAGAGCAGCGCGTTCACCTGCTCGACGAAACGCAGCACCGAAATCGGCTTGGATACATAGGCCTGCGCCCCGGCAGCGCGAATCCGATCCTCGTCGCCCTTGCCGGCATAGGCCGTTACCGCCATGATCGGCACCAGCGACAGCCGATCGTCGGCCTTGAGCGATATGATGAGATCGAGGCCGCTGACATGCGGCAGATGTATGTCGGTGATGACGAGATCCGGACCGAAGTCGCGCGCCTGCGCCAGCACATCCCGGCCGTCGCGCAGAGGCAGCACCTCATGCCCGTGCGCACGCAGCAGGTCGCAAAAAAGTTTAAGGTTAAGTTCGTTGTCCTCGACAACGAGCACGCGCTTTGCCACCAGTCACCCGCACTGCCACTTGGAAGGCTGCTCTATAGCCGCCCCAGCCCAGAGAACCAAATCATGCGATCCGACATCCCAAATGGCAAGAAGGAGACCGATGGTGACGGCCATCCCGATGCCCCCACGCTGGCGCTGATGGCGCTGGCCTGGACGGTGGCGGACGACCGACGGGCAGACCGATTGCTGGGGCTGACCGGGCTGGACGCGGCGGCGCTGCGCCAGGGCGCTGGCGACCCGGCGATACTGGCCGCCATACTCGCCTTCCTGGCCGATCATGAACCCGACCTGGTCGCCTGTGCCGAGGCGATCGACAGCAGCCCGGCGGCGCTGATCGCCGCGAAGGAGAGATTGAGCCGATGAGCCGTCCGCTGATCATTACCGACTGCGACGAGGTGCTGCTGCACATGGTGGTGCCGTTCCGCCACTGGCTGGACGAAACGCATGACGTGCATTTCGACATGCGCGAACAGGGGTTCAGCGAGGCGTTGCGTCACAAGGACAGCGGCCTGCCGCTGGAACGCGAGCTGGTGTGGGAATTGCTGGTCGCCTTTTTCGATACGGAAATGGTTCGGCAGACGCCGATCAGCGGCGCGATCGCGGCATTGCAGCGGCTGGCCCAGATCGCCGATATCGAAGTGTTGACCAATATCGGCGAGCGCCACCATCAGTTGCGCGTGGCGCAGTTGGCGAGCCATGGCCTTGATCTGCCGGTCCACTGGAATCATGGCGGCAAGGGACGCAAGCTGGCCGCCATCCTGGCCGAACGCCAGCCGAGCTGTGCCCTGTTCATCGACGATCTGGGTGAGCACCACGCCTCCGTCGCGCGACATGCGCCGGATGTGTGGCGGCTGCACATGGTCGGTGAACCCGAAATCGCCGACATTCCAGTCGCGGACAAGGCCCATGCCCGGATCGACGACTGGGCCAGCGCCGAAGCCTGGATCATCGCGCGGCTGGCCGAAGGGCCTGCCCCCACCATTTCAACGCCCCTGAATGGAGCCATTGCATGAGCATCGACGCCCGCCTTGCCGAACTCGGCATCACCCTGCCTGCCGCCGCCGCGCCGGTCGCCGCCTATGTGCCGGCGGTCGAGGTCAATGGCCTGCTGCATATTTCCGGCCAGATCGCGCTCAAGGACGGGCAGTTGATGACCGGCCGCCTGGGCGAGGACCGCGACCTCGATTATGGCGTCGAGGCAGCGCGCGCCTGTGGCCTGAACCTCATCGCGCAGATGAAGGCAGCATTGGGCGGCGACCTCGACCGGGTCGAGCGGATCGTCAAGCTGGGCGCCTTCATCGCCAGCGCACCGGGCTTCACCGACCAGCCCAAGGTCGCCAATGGCGCGTCCGAACTGATGGTCGCGGTGTTCGGCGAAGCCGGCAAGCATGCGCGCAGCGCGGTCGGCGTGCCGGTGCTGCCACTGGGCGCGGCCGTCGAGATCGACGCGATCGTGCAGGTTCGTCCTGCGGCCTGAGAGGCCTGACTGGCTGATCGCCCGCCCCTTCGCCCATCGCGGGCTGCACGGGGCGGGGGTCAGCGAAAATGGCATGGCGGCCTTCCACGCCGCCATCGCCCTGGGGCTAGGCATCGAATGCGATGTCCAGTTGAGCCGCGACGGCGTTCCCTTCGTCTTTCATGACACCAGCCTGATGCGGATGACCGGACATCCGGGCACTCTGGCGGAATGCGCTTCGGCCGATATCGACATGTTGCGCCTGCCCGATGGCGGGGCGATCCCACGCCTTGCCAGGCTGCTGGATGTATGCGCACAAACGCCGCTGCTGGTCGAGATCAAGGCCAGGGGGCGCAATGTCGTGCCGATCTGTGCCGCCGTGGCGGATGCGATCGACGGGCGCGACCAGCCGGTGGCGGTCATGTCGTTCCATCCGCTGGCAATGCGCTGGTTCGCACGGCACCGGCCCGGCGTCCTGCGCGGGCTGGTGAATAGTAGCCAGGACAAGACGCATCTGCACGCGATTGTCGGCCGCACCCTTGCACTTTGGCTGGCCAATCCCGATTTTCTGGCCTGTGATATCCGCGACTTGCCTTTCCATTTTGCCGCCACCGCCCGTCGCCGGGGGCTGCCGGTGCTGAGTTGGACGGTGCGCAGCGACGCGCAGCGAGCCATCGCCGCTGTCCATGCCGACCAGATCATCTTCGAGGGGCCGGCATGAGCGAATTCGTCGCGCGCATCGCCGGCGGTGTCGCCGATCTGCCCCGGGACCAGTGGGACGCCTGCGCCGGCGACGCCAACCCCTTCGTCAGCTGGGATTTCCTGACCGCGCTGGAGCGATCGGAAAGCGTCGGACCCGGCACCGGCTGGCAGCCGCTGCCGATCGTCATCGACGGGCCGGATGGCGCCATCGCCGCCGCCGCGCCACTCTATGCCAAGATGCACAGCCAGGGCGAATATGTGTTCGACCATGGCTGGGCCGATGCCTGGGAACGGGCGGGCGGCCAATATTATCCCAAGATCCAGATCGCTGCGCCCTTCTCGCCCGTGCCCGGCCCCCGCCTGCTGCTGCGCGATTCGATGCTGGGGCCGGCGCTGATCGCGGGAATCGAGACTGTGGTCGAGCGCAACGCGCTGTCATCGGCCCATGCGACCTTCATCCATCCCGATCAGATCGCCATGTTCGAGGCGGCGGGTTGGCTGATCCGCGAGGACAGCCAGTTCCACTGGCACAATAAGGGCTATGCCGGGTTCGACGACTTCCTGGCAGACCTGTCGAGCGAGAAGCGCAAGAATATCCGCAAGGAACGACGGCGCGCAGTCGAGGGGCTGGACATCATCCACCTGACCGGCCGCGATCTGACCGAAGCCCATTGGGATATTTTCTGGGATTTCTATCAGGATACCGGCGCGCGCAAATGGGGGCAGCCCTATCTGACCCGGTCCTTTTTCTCGATCCTGGGCGAGACGATGGCGGACAAGGTGCTACTGATGCTGGCCCGGCGCGATGGACGGGCGATTGCCGGGGCGCTCAACCTGATCGGCACGGATAGCCTATATGGCCGCTATTGGGGCTGCATCGAAGAGGTCCCCAATCTGCATTTCGAGCTATGCTATTATCAGGCGATCGATGCTGCGATCACACGTGGCCTGGGCCGGGTCGAAGCCGGGGCACAGGGCGGGCATAAGCTGGCGCGCGGCTACACGCCGCAGCCGACCTATTCAGCGCATCATATTCCCAATGCCGGCTTTCGCCGCGCGGTGGCCGGCTTTCTCGACGCCGAACGGGAAGATATACAGCGCGACCGGGCATGGTTGTGCGAACGGACGCCCTTCCGCAAGGGCGGCAGCTAGACCGTCAAGCCGCGCGGATTTCCGTGGCCACGATCCAGGCGCGTGCCTGGCGCTGGGCTTCGGCGATTTCGCGTGCGGTCATTTCCTCGGCAATCTCGGCCCGCATGCTCTGCCCCAGTTCGCTGCCACTGCGGGCGGCAAGGTTGAACCATTTATGCGCTTCGACCAGATCGACCGGCATGCCGTTGGTCCCGCAGCTATAGGCCACGCCCAGCTCGAAACAGGCTTCTGCCGAACCACCAGCCGCATGGGCCAACCGGCTTTCCATCAGAAACTGCGCACTTTTTAGACTGTTCGCCATGACATACCCCCTGAATATCTAATCCAATGTTCGACCCTTGGTTTTGCGATTGATCGACAGGTTGGACCGGCAGCCGATAAAAATTGGTTAACGCGCCTACGCGGAAAAATGACATCTCCGCCCGTGCCGCCTGATCCAGACAGGGTTAACGGATCAAGGAGCCCCCGGTGTGAGGCAACGCGATAAGGGCTGGCATCGTCGCGCGATTGTCCGCATAGGCCCGAGCATGGCCGAAAACTCCCCCACGGGCGCGCAGTCCGCCGCAAAGGATATTCATTTCCGCGAGTTCGTGCTGCTGTGCGCGTGCCTGATGGCGATGAATGCCCTGTCGATCGATCCGATGCTGCCCGCGCTTCCGGATATCGGTCGCGACCTGCATGTCCCGCACCCCAATGACCGACAGTTGATCATCAGCATCTATTTCATGGGGCTAGGGGTGGGGTCGCTGCTGTTTGGCGTGTTGTCCGACCAGTTCGGGCGGAAGCGGGTGCTGGGCAGCGCGATGATGCTGTTCATCATTTCCTCGATCGCCTGCGCGGGCGCACACAGTTTTCCGATGCTGCTGGCCGCCCGTGCCTGTGCCGGTTTCTTCGCCGGGGCGAGCCGGGTCATCACCGTCGGCATCATCCGTGATCGGTTCAAGGGCGATGCGATGGCACGGGTCATGTCACTGATCTTCGCGGTATTCATGCTGATCCCGGTGATGGCGCCCAGCTTCGGTCAGGCGATCCTGTGGATCGCACCATGGCGCTGGATCTTCTGGGTGCTGGCGATCCTTGCGACCGCGATCCTGGGTTGGATGACATGGCGGCTGCCAGAGACGCTCCATCCCGACAACCGGATGCGCATCAGCCTCAAGGCAATCGGCCATACGGTCGGCACGATCTTTCGCACGCGCAGTTCGATCGGTTATATGCTGGCCAGCGGCGTGGTGATGAGCGGCCTGATTGGCTTCATCCTGTCGGTGCAGCAGATCTTCTTCGACGTCTTCCATGCGCAGACGATCTTTCCGCTCGCCTTTGCGACGATCGCGGGCAGCATGGGAATCGGTAGCCTGGTCAACAGCCGGCTGGTCTCTCGCTTCGGTGCCCGCAGGCTCAGCCAAAGCGCGCTGATCGCCTTCATCCTGATCGCCGCGGTGCATCTGGCGGTGATTCTGACCGACCGGGAAACGATCGTCACCTTCATGGTGCTGCAGGCGATGACGATGATGACGGTCGCCTTCACCGCGTCCAATTTCAGCGCGATCTCGATGGAACCTTTCTCCAAGGGGGCGGGTGTCGCCTCTTCCTTCCAGGCCTTCCTGACCACCGCCTTGTCGAGCGCGCTCGGCAGCCTGGTCGGCCGGGCGTTCGATGGCACGACCCTGCCCTTTACCCTGGGCTTGCTGGTCTTTGGATCGGGATCGCTGCTGATCGTGTTCTGGGCCGAACGCGGCAGGCTTTTCACCCGCCCCCACCTCAATGCCTTGCGCGACGAGTATGAGGCGATGCACTGAGCGCCACGGCCCGGACATAAAAAAAGGGGCGGTTTCCCGCCCCTTTTTTTATGTTTCGATCGACCAGATCAAGCGTCCTGACCGCCCGGCGTATGGGCGCCCGGCAGCGGCGGGACCGGCTGGGGCGGAATGCCCGCACCATTTTCGGCCACCTCGACGATGCCGCGACCGACATGGCTGCGACCGCGGCTATAGGCGAAATAGACGATCAGACCGATCGTCGCCCAGCCCACGAACATCAGCTTGGTCTCGACGCCCAGGCTCCAGAACAGATAGGCACAGCCCGCGATCGCGATCGGCGCGGTGACGTTGACCGCCGGGGTCCGGAACGGACGCGCGCGGCCGGCGTCGGTCTTGCGCAGCACCATCACCGCGATCGACACGGCGGCAAAGGCGAAGAGCGTACCCGAGTTGGAGATGTCGGCCAGGATGCCGACCGGGAAGAAGGCAGCGAACAGGGCCACGAAAATGCCGGTCAGGATGGTGATGACGTGCGGCGTCTTGTAGGTCGGGTGCACCTTCGAGAACAGCTCCGGCAGCAGGCCATCGCGGCTCATGACGAAGAAGATGCGGGTCTGGCCGAACATCATCATCAGGATGACCGAGGGCAATGCCAGGCCGGCGGCGAGGCCGAGCAGGTTGCCGATCTGGGGCCAGCCGATTTCACGCAGCGTCCAGGCGAGCGCCTCCTTCGAGCAGGTGACCGCTTCGGTACCAGCAGCGGCCAGCGCAGCGCATTGCTGCGAAAGCGCCGTCGAACCAGGGGCGAGCACTTCACCGGCCGGGCCGGCAACCGGCTGTGCGCCGACGGTGCCGATGACGCCAGCGGCAACCAGCATGTAGAAGACGGTGCAGATGGCGAGCGAGCCAATGAGGCCGATCGGCATGTTGCGCTGCGGATTCTTGGTTTCCTCCGCCGCGGTCGAGACCGCATCGAAGCCGACATAGGCGAAGAAGATCGAGGCAGCGGCGGCCGACACGCCCGAGAAACCGAGCGGCATGAAGGGCGTGAAGCCGTCCATGTTCATGACCGGCACCGACAGGACGATGAACAGCGTCAGCGCCGACACCTTGATCAACACCAGCACCGCGTTGACGGTGGCACTTTCCTTGGTGCCGATGACCAGCAGCCAGGTGACGAGCGACGCGATCAGCATCGCCGGCAGGTTGACCATGCCCCCGTCGAACGGCCCGCGCGTCAAAAGATCGGGTATGTCGAGATGGAATGTATGTTCAATGAGGCCGACCACATAGCCGGACCAGCCCACCGACACAGCGCCGGCGGCGACCGCATATTCGAGGATCAGCGCCCAGCCGACCATCCAGGCGATCAGTTCGCCCATCACCGCATAGCTGTAGGTATAGGCCGATCCCGATACCGGAACCATGGCGGCCATTTCGGCATAGCACAGCGCGGCGACCGCGCAGACGAAGCCGGCGATGACGAAGGAGAGCATCATGCCCGGCCCCGCCTTCTGCGCCGCTTCGGCGGTCAGCACGAAGATGCCGGTGCCGATCACGGCGCCGATACCCAGCATGGTGAGTTGGAATGCGCCCAGCGAGCGATGCAGTGATTTTTTCTCTGCCGTCGCCAATATGGCGTCGAGAGGCTTAACGCGCCCGAAAATCATCAATGAAACCCTTTATTGGAGTCTTCTGCCCGGGCGACGCGTCAGCCGCCCCCCCTTATTCTGTGGGACGGGAGACTATCGCCTAATCCGCCATGCGCAAGTATGTTGCGCTTCTGAGACATGCTTCTTCACTGATCGCGCGAAGGAAATTTTATGATCGAGTTGCTGCGGGCGCCCAGCCTGGGCACGCTGCCCCATGGCTTTGCCGGAAGAAGCGGCGGCGTTTCAACCGGCATATGCGCCGGCCTGAACGTCGGCCTGGGATCAGAGGATGACCGGCTGGCGGTGCTCCGCAACCGGGATCTGGCGCGCGACGCGCTCCTGCCGGGCGCGACGCTGGTGACCGTGCGGCAGGTGCATTCGGCCGATGTGGTGACCGTGACCGCGCCAATCGCCGAGACGGAACGCCCGGATGCAGACGCGATGGTGACCCGCACCCCCGGGCTGATCCTGGGCATATTGACCGCCGATTGCGTGCCCGTGCTGTTCGTCGACGCCAAGGCCGGCGTGATCGGCGCCGCCCATGCGGGATGGAAAGGCGCGATCGCGGGCGTGACCGACAGCACCATCGCGGCGATGGAGGCCCTGGGCGCATCGCGCGACGGCATCGCCTGCGCGATCGGCCCGTGCATAGGGCGCGCCGCCTATGAGGTGACGCTCGATTTTGCCGAGCGGTTTGAACGCGACAACGCAGACAATGCGCGCTTCTTCGGTGCCGGCCGGCCGGGCCACTGCCAGTTCGACATTGCCGCCTATGTCGCCTCGCGACTGCAGGCGGGCGGGATTGGCCAGATCACGCTGCTTGACGAGGACACCTATAGCCAACCCGAGCGCTTCTACAGCTATCGGCGGTCCTGCCACCGCGGCGAAGGCGATTATGGCCGGCAGATATCGATGATTGCGCTGCCGGTTTAAGGTGGGGCTTCAATCCGGAACGGGATTGGTGCAGGGATGTGGGCGATTATGAGCGCGCCCCTTCCCCCGATCGACCCGGCTCTGCCAGGCTGGAGCCATGAAGGCGGCGGCCGGCTGTATCAGCAGCTCGCCCGCAAGCTATTCGCGCAACTGGCGAGCGGACAATATGCAGTTGGCGACCGGCTGCCACCCGAACGCGAACTGGCGATCGACCATGATGTCAGCCGCCCCACCGTCCGTGAGGCGATCATCGCGCTGGAGGTCCAGGGATTGGTCGAGGTCCGGATCGGGTCGGGCGCCTATGTCGTGCGCATCCCGGGCCAGGTCGATGCACCGGGCTTCAGCATCACCGCCTTCGAGATGATGGAGGCCCGGCTGGCGATCGAGGGCGAGGCTGCGGCGCTCGCTGCCCGGCATATCCAGGACGACGAACTGGACATGCTGGATATGCTGGTGGAGCGCATAGCCAGCGCCAATCTGCACCATGGTGACGCCTATGAGGTCGATCGCGACTTCCATATGCTGATTGCTCAGGCGACCCGCAACGCCGCGCTGATCGAAATCATCGGGCGGCTTTGGGAGATGCGGCGGAGCTCACCGGAAACCCGCCTGCTGCTGGCCAAGGCACGGACAGCCAAGGTGACGCCGGTGGTTGAGGAGCATCGCGCCATTGCTCTGGCGATCCGATCGCGTGATCCGGACGCGGCACGTGCGGCCATGCGGGGCCATCTCGCGGCAGTAATCGATCATCTTCTGTTCGCAACGGGGGATGGAGCGGTTGGTGTTGCTTGTGCTGAAGCGGCTGACGATGGTTCAGGTCAGCTGGGATGAGCCGAGATGCGCGGCTTTTGGGTCTGACGAGGGCGCATATGGGTTTAGAGAAGACATAAAAAGCCGCCCCGGGATGATCCGAGACGGTTTGGTCTGTTGGTGTTGGTTGCGGGAGTAGGATCTCTCACGGGCCTCAGGACAAGACTAACACAATGATGTTTCGTGATATTTCCCAACAACCTTCCGAACAGTCCCCTTGCAGTACCCCCATAAAGAACAATATGTGATGAGACGTGCAGATGTTTCGCTTAACCGAAATTCCTACACCCCCAGCTCGATAACCAGTGCAAGCGCGATGTCTCATTTTGGCCGATTTCAGTCAGGCAGCTTATGAAACGCAGATCACAAAAAGCTGACATCGCTGGATCAATTAAACAGCAGAATTCATGCTCCAAGCAAGGAAATGCTGATAAGGTAAATTCAGCTAACGCGCGTTCCCCAAACGTTTCCTCGCTCGTTTACGAGGGGTCAATTTGGCGCTCCTCCAACCTCCTTAACAGCACAGAAGCAAGCGAAAGATGATCTAAGCAACGGCCTATCGGATCAACATTAATGTCATGACCACGCGGATTGCGTATGGCAGCCATGGCACCAGCAAATATGAAACGGTAGCCACTTTGCTCGTCGATGTCGCTCGTTGTCAGCAAAGGCGTCAGTTTTATCTTAGGTGCGTTATCTGAAAATGCGGCCATCATGAGTTTCTGGCCGCTTTCATTAACGCCTGAAATTTTCTTAACCTCCAAGTCGATAAATTTGAACGCCTCAAATGTTGCTTGAGAGTAATGGCCGTCATCAAACAGCTTGATCGATGTGACCGCAATTGCCGGATGTATATTCCGCTCCTCGAACGGATGCACCTCGTTACTGCTCAGATCAGAGGTGACGCCTAGGCTTGCCGCGGCACGCACCAGCCGTTCGAATGCGACCAAAGACTCACTCATCAATCAAGTTCGCCCGGATGCTCTTGAATATGGCATCGTACGTTTCTTGTGTACCGCCCGCTGGCAGGTTAATCTCGATCCGTACCGTCATGGCCATCTCTCGACGACCATCTTTCGGACCGTGTTTCAAATCGGGCGTATCTCCAGAGCGAGCTGTATCAATGACCACGTCTGCTGTCCTAGTACGCTTAGCAGACGTCGCGCGTGTTTTCATTTGCCTAGTCTTGGGCACGCCGTTTTTCGGAGATGTCTCGTTAGCTTGAGCATGACCGGCCAGTGTACGGAATGCTTGAAAAAGACCTGCCTGTCGCCCTCCGATAACTTCACTAGTCTTATCAGTAGTGCGAAAATATGATATAAGGTCCTGCCGCCCTAAAGACCAAGCATCGTCGCCACGTATTTCAAAGAGATCCTTGTAAGAATCTCTGATCAAACCTTCAAATGCCGACTGAAAAGCGTCCTCACCGAGGACAAAAACATCGTGTCCGATCTTGGTTCTCTTGCCTTTTTCATCAAGGACACCAATGAACTGCAATGCGTTGATAACATAGCTTTCGTTGTTTGGAGCAAGCGAAAATTTTTTGACCGTTTCAGACGAGACAGACACCGGGAAATTTTTTCGAAGGTAGCCGATCATCTGAACCACGCTGCCGGGACCAGAAATGTATGGATGCGATGCCAAACCGATGCCCCTTATGCCGTGCGATCCCCATCGCGACATTTGAAGAGTAGCTAGAGTTGAAAGTAATCGCAACGCAACTTGGACTTACTGAATTCTGAGAGCGGGAAAGCGTGGGACCAGACGATCCCGTTACCATTTCACCTGCAATTGCGAACATCGGTGCTTTGCGCGAACCTGGTCACCGGTAGAATTTGCCGTTTCGGCTCGCCCAACAAAATGTCGGGAAGAATCTCGCCGATCTATGGCTGCTTTCGGGATCGCCGAATATGTTGCCGAACGACCGAAACGGGCGCATAGACGACGCCCGTCACATGCCGATGCCAATTCCCCTTGCCCGCCCACGTTCGATATCAATCCCGTGATTGAACGCCAGATCGGCAGCCAGCGACCGGCGGCCCTCTACGGATATGCCCAGTTGGCTCTTTCGATTGGCAAGGACCGATTCAAGTTGCGGATCGCGCTCCAACGATAGCGCCATCGAACGCATGCTGTTCTGGATGACCCGACGCCGCGGCTCATCCCCATCAACATAGGCCTGCTCAGCCGCCTGGGATTTCCGGTTCCAGTCAGCAACAAAGCGATCTGCCCGCAGGTTCGGATCGGCGCGAACATCCCGCTCTTGCAGAATGGCGCGGCGCGCCGGCTCGGTGTCCCCCTGCGCCGCTCGACCGATCAGCGATGGCCGACGGATATAGGCGGCCTCCGCATCGCGAGCCGCATGCTCGCGAATGTCGTTGAGCCCTCTACGCGCCGCGCCCAGCTCTGCTGCCTGGTCAGGCGTCATGGCGCTGCCCTGATCATGCATGGCGAAGATGGCTTGTACGGCGCGGGCGTGATGCTGGATGGCACCGGGGATCTCCGCTGCGACTTCGCTCGCCGTGGTGACCTCTGGCGGTGGTGCGGCCGCTTTTCCGACGGTCGGGGCAGCATTAAGCCTGAGTCCTGTAAAGGGGCTCGACTCGGGCTGCCGCACTGGCACGCGCGCCTGATCATAATCCGACGCCATATCCTTGCCCCGCTCGCGGCCGAGCGTGCGCACGAGCTTTCCCCGATCGGCAAAATCATCCCGGCCATAATGAATGTCGACCGATCGGCGATGACGCGAGAGCGCTACATAGCTGGCATGACGATCAAGGCCTGGCGTGGCCAGCACATGGACCTTGTCCACCGTCATGCCCTGCGCCTTGTGGATGGTGGCGGCATAGCCATGATCGATGTCGGCATAATCCTTATGGTCGAACCCAACGGATCGACCGTCATCCAGCATCACGCGCATGCCCAACTGACTTACCTGGGCTACGGTGCCCAAACTGCCATTCTTCACGCCCAGGCTGCGCTCATTGCGCAAGAACATGACCCGATCGCCCTGAGCAAAGCTGCGCGCACCACGCGCGACGGTCAGGCGGACCTCCTCTCCCAATATGTCAGCGGCGCCGAGCCGCGCACGGGCCGCCTGGTTGAGGTCATACACCGCGTCATTGGTGTGGGTGAGAATGATGCGGCTGGCCTGTGGGTCTGCGATGCGATCCCGGTCCCACCGCTCGATCAGGCTGCGTCGCGCATCCTCTCTGGTCTCGGCAGCATGGACATGGCCCTTCTCTTCATAGGCAGTGATCGCCTCATCCGTCCGACCGGTCGCCAGCGCCCGGGTGGCGTCACGCTGCCAGTCCAGCTCCTGCCGGCGGATGGACGTTATCTCCACGCTGCCATGGCGCTCGGCAATGGAGCGGAAGGATGCACCGGCCTCGATAGCCTGTAACTGCTCGGGATCGCCGACCAGGACGACCTTGGCGCCACGCTTCTCTGCTTCCCTGCGTACTCTTTCCATCTGCCGGGTGCCAATCATCCCGGCTTCGTCGATCACCAGAATCGACCTGTCGGTCAGCAGTTCACGATCCTGCGCCCATTGATGCTCCATGCCTGCGATCGTCCGCGAGGCTATGCCTGACCCGCTTTCGAGATTTTCCGCAGCGATGCCCGAGAGCGCAGCGCCGCGCACATCATAGCCGGCCAGTTCCCATGCATCGCGGGCCACGCCCAGCATCGCGCTCTTGCCGGTGCCGGCATAGCCGATGACATTGCTCAGATCCTTCGCGCCGGTCACATGCTCGAGCGCGCCACGCTGTTCGGCCGAGAGGTCGAGCCCGCTTGCGCTGGCCTGTGCCAGCGCGCGTTCGACATGGCGATCGGCGACGCCATGATGCCGCCGCGCGTCGAGCATGGCGGTGGCCTTTTCGAGCCGCTGTTCGGTCTCCAGCATCCCGCGGGAGGTGAACCGCTCCTCCCCTCGCCCATCCTTGCCCAGCGCAACCAGATCGGGTGCGGCTTTGACCGCCGCCATGATCGCATCGAACTGATCCTTTCCCTCGCTATGGCGGTGGACGAACATGGCGAGGTCACGGGTGGTGAAGGTTGCCTGACCGTGGGTAATGCCATCCAGGGCGATATTGGGATTGGCGAGGATCTTCTCGCCATTGGCGCGGGCAATATCGTGATGCTCTTCGAGCCTCTCGCTGGCGTGCCCTTGCTCCACCATGCGCGAGGCGGCCGGGCCGATCTTGTGCTGGGGCTCAAGTTCGATGCCCTGTGCGTCCAGGCTGCGATGATCGATGCGTGCATCGATATCCAGTTCGGCCATGCGCTCATTGACATGGTCAGCCCAGGCCTCGCGCCAATGGGTAAGAAGCTGCGTGCTGTTCCAGTCGCGGACCTTGGCGCCAAAGCCGTCTTGCGTCACCTCGCGCAGGCCCAGCATCACATGGGCATGGGGCTTGGGTTCGCCATCAGCGCCCACATCCCAATGGACATTGAGATCGGCGACCATGCCCTGATCAACAAACTCGCGTTGGACAAAGTCACGGGCCAGGGCGATGCCTTCAGCCTGGGACAGTTCGCGGGGAATGGCGAACTCCACTTCGCGCGCCAGTTGCGCGTCCTTGCGGATCTCGGCCGCCTCGGCAGCATTCCACAGTTGCTCGCGATCCTGCCACTCTTCAGGCGCCCCGTCGGGCAGCATCACTTCGCTGTGGACGACGCCGGCCTTGTTGGAAAAGTCATGGTGGCGATCGAGCCGCTGATCGTGCAGCCGGGAGGCGGAGCGATAGGCGGCCGCGGCCAGCGCCGAGGAGCCGACGGCGCGCGAGATGACTTTGACCGAGAAATGGTAGATCGCCATGATGGCGCACCATTTACACCCAAAGCAGCACGTCGGCACGATGTATAAGCGCGCCCTCAAAAGATTTCATCTGTCTCGGGATCGCACAATCTCAGGAAATTTCAGCGCATTGAGCGTGATCGAGACGGTCGATAACCCGAATGGCCTCACACTCAACAGGAGGCTATTCTCCATGCGCAAGCCACGGGACTATGATGCAGAGCTGAGAGCTCTCAACGACAAGGCCAGACAACTCAAGATCCGCAAGCAAAGCCAGCTTGGCGAGCTGGTGATGGCGACGGGGGCCGATGGGCTCAGCGCCGAGGAGCTGGCCGGGGCGCTGCTGGCGGCGGTATCGAACAGTAGCGACGCCGAGCGGGAGGCGTGGCGCAAGCGGGGCGCGGCCTTCTTTTCAGGGCAGCGGCATGACGCTGGTCCAGGCGCTGGCGACAAATCGGGCAGCGCTGCGCCGGGTGAGGGTCGCGCGCAATCGGCTGCAGCTGAGCCAGGCGCGACATGATCGGCGGGACTGGCAGGTGAAGCGGCGCGAACGCACCCGGCATCTGATCGAGCTGGGCGGTCTGGTCGTGAAGGCTGAGCTGGTCACGCTCACGGATGATGACCGCGCGGTCATCCTCGGGATGCTCGTCGAGGCCGCGGCAAAGCTGCGTGACGATGATCGCGAGCGGCATCTGTTACTCTGGCGGCGGCGCGGACGCCGGGCGTTCGAGGCGGACGCATTGCCGCCAGCCGATTGAGCCGCCATAGCGCCGCAGATGACCCAAGCTGCAATAGACCTGCTGACCAGGACCGTGACTCGCCTGCCCGACTGGATCCGCCATGATCTGGCGGCAAAGGATAGTGCCGTGCGTTTGCGCGCAGAAGAAACGCTGGTCGCGATGATCGCCAATGCCCTGAGCGAGGGAACGAACGACGCCCCGCGCGATTAAGGGGACGCGCCAAGCAACGGAGGATAACGGGGCGATGCGTTCGGACAGCAACATCCGCCGACCGATCATCAGGACGCACGCAAGCGGGCTGCTGACCATCATAGTCGCAACCCTTTCCTCAGCGGCTTGCGCTCAGAGCCAGCCGCGCGAGGAACCTACGATGGTCGTCTGCGCTGGAGGACGCAGTTTCCAGATCGAGGCGCGGGAAAAGGTGGCCCGCATATTCATGGAAGGACGGCAGCTTGGCCTGACGCGGCGCGCCTCGTCCCTCGGCCAGCAATATCGTTCAAGCGACGCCGCCCTGATCATCGATGGGGATTATGTGGCATTCGTTCTGAACGACGATCTTGCCTATGAAGATTGCCGTATCCGCGCCGCAAACTGACGCGATGGTTCAGCCTTGCGCCAATCGTTGTTCGCAGACCTGCTCGACCAGCTGCTGCAGAATGGCGACCCGTTCGCCCAGCCAGTTCAGCTCTTCATCGCTCACGCTATATTGTTCGGAATAACGGGCGTTCACATAGGCCTGACGCAGCAGCTCGAAACAGCGGCGACTGAACTTGTCGTCACGCGGCCAGGCTTCGATCAGCGCTGGCGCGATCGCCTCGGCATGGCCGCGCAGGAAATTGAGCTTGTGCGACTTGGGGCTGTAGAGGGTCAGGGTGAGCAGCACACAATGGTAGAACCGTTCAGCCGCCTGATGGAACTCAAAAGCTGCAATATTTGCCCGGCCATTCTCTTTCGCGAATAGAGCTTGCTTCAGAAAGCCGCTGGCGCTGTCGAACCATCGCGTGAAATGCGCCTGCGCTTCGGCGCGCGCTTCATCCTCTGGCAGGTCGCGCGGCTGGGTGAAGCAGAAGCCCTCCGCCTCATAGAGCGGGATGCCATCGCGCACGATATCGATGAAGAAAGGCCGCCCCTTTCCAGCTGGCGGTTCACATCAGACAGCGAGTGGACGATGAAATTGACCGGCGCGCTCAGCGTGCCCGCGATCGTCATGTCGCGCATCAACCGGTCCTCGGCCGCCGACCAATATTCAAAATCGACCAGATGCTCGTCATTGACGACGATCAGTATGTCATAATCCGACGTGTAGCCGCTGACCGGATCCTCGACCCAGCCGCCGCGCGCATAGGAGCCGTAGAGCATCAGCTTGAGGATGCGCGCCTGCTTGTTCCATTTCTGGTTTCGCCGCGCCTGGGCAGCCTCGAACGCCTCGAACAGCACGCGCACCACATGGGCCAGCTCCTGCTGTTTGGTCTGGGGCAGATGATCAAGCTCGTTCCTCATGCCCGACCTTCCTAACGCGATGAGAGGAAAGCGCAAAGCGCGCCCGGCATTGCCAGGCGCGCGCGCACCGATCAGCCCAGCCATCGCCGCCACGCATGTCGATCTGGATCAGCCAGATTGCGCTGAAAATTGATCAGCGCACGGACCATCATCGCCTCGACCTGTCGCTGGCCGAGCCCGGTGCGCTCGGCGATCTGGGCATAATCCATATCGTCGAGCCGGACCGCGAGCATGATCTCGCGCTGCAAGCGGGACAAGCGCCGTATCGCATCCTCCAACCGATCAAGGACAGCCGGATCGACATCGACATGCATGTCGCGCTCAGACGCTTTCGCCAGCGTCCGGCGCAGCGCCTCCCTGGCCCTTGCATCAGTCATGCTCGCCTCCCTCTGCCGGGAGAAAGTCGAGCAGATAATGAGCCGCCTTGCTGGCCTGACTGGCGGCGCGAAAGATGGCACGATTATCCTCGCGCAACACCTCGAACCAGCCGCCGATATAGTCGGCATGACGCACGGTCGGGACGATGCCCAGCTCTGCGCACATGAAGGCGCTGGCCATCTCGGCGCACAGTTCCTCACGGGCATAATCATCACTGCCGAAGTTGGCGCCGGTCAGCCGGTCGAGCCGTGATGCATGGCCGGTCCAGTGGCCCTTATGCCGATATCGGCATAAGACCCATAATGCCGTGATCCGGATTATGCCGCATGGCTTCCGCTGGAAGCCGGTTTTCCGGGCATCGGCCATGCGGCTATTCGGCATAATCAGAGCCCTTCCAAGAACGCGAGGAGTTGATCGTCGGGCCGGAACCGGCCTGACGGAGTGGGCGGAGCCGCGACGCGAGCGAGCGCTTTCTCCTTCATCCGCATGTCGGCGTGGATGTAGATCTGGGTGGTCTCGACGTTCTCGTGACCAAGCCAGAGCGCGATCACCGCTGGATCGACGCCGTGGTGAAGCAGGTCCATCGCCGTGCTGTGGCGCAGCGTATGCGGCGTGACCCGCTTCGTGCCGATGCTCGGACACGCGCGCGATGCCGTGAGGCAGTGCTTACGCACCAGATGTTCGAGCGCATCGCGGCTCAGCCGTTCGCCCCGGATCGACGGGAACAGCGGTCTGCTCTCATCCTTGTCGTTGCCGATCCACGCCGCCAGCATCTTGCCCGTCTCGCGGCGAAGAGGGGTGGCGCGCTCCTTCCGCCCCTTGCCCATGCAGCGGATGTGCGCGCCGTTTCCGAGCACGACATCGCCGCGCGTGAGGCCGACCAGTTCGGATGCCCGGAGGCCGGTCTGAACCGCGAGCAGCAGCAGCGCATGATCGCGCCGCCCCGCCCATGTCGTGCGGTCCGGCGCTGCCAGCAATGCCGCCATTTCGTCGGCGTCGAGGAACGTCACCGTGCGCTTCACATAGCGCTTGTTCGGCATGGCGAGGATGCGCTGGCAGTGCAGCAGCCAGGTCGGATCGCTCATCGCCACGTAGCGGAAGAACGAGCGGATCGCGGCGAGCCGGGTGTTGCGGCTGCGCGCGCTGTTGCCACGCGTCGTCTCGGTATGGACGAGGAAGTCGGCGACCAGATCGGCGTCGATATCCTCGACCGTGAGCCTGACCGGCGGCTTGCCGTGGCGAGCGCTCGCATATCGGAGCAACAGCCGGAACGTGTCGCGATAGCCTGCGACCGTATGACGGCTCGCCTCCATCTGGACGCACAGCCGGTCGGTGAAGAAGCGCTGGATCAGCGCGGGCAAGGCAACCGCGCTCATTGGACTGCCTCCCGGCCATCGGCTGTTGCTCGCGCCATCGCCAGATCGAGCAGTTCCGGGACCGCTTCCAGATACCAGTATGTGTTGGAGGGATCGCTATGGCCCAGATAGGTCGTCAGCCGGATCATCTCGCGAGCCGGGTCTTTGCCCGTGCGATACCAACCGATCATCGTCTTCACCGCGAAGGTGTGGCGAAGGTCGTGGATGCGCGGCCCGCGACCATGCTTGCAGTATGGCTGATGAGCCCGAAGCCCGATCTGCTGGCAAGCCCGCGCGAAGTTGTAGCGGGCCGCGCAGTCGGTGAGCCTCGTCCCCTTGTCTGTGACGAACAGCGGCTTGGCCAGATGGCCGAGCAGCCGGTCGCGTTCGGCAAGATAGTCGATCAACGTCGCGACGACGCTCGGATCGAGCGGCAACAACCGCTCTTTGCCGAGCTTGCCCTGCCGGACGCGCAGCACGCCATGATCGGTATCGAGGTCATCACGATCGAGCCCGAGCGCCTCGTTGATCCTCAGGCCCGTGACCGCTATCAGCCCGAACAACGTCGAGCAGGTCAGCCCGCGCAGGCCGTAGATCGATGGCAGCGTTTCGGCCGCTGCGATGATCGACCCGATCTCGGCATCAGTGTAGATATGCGGGCGCGACCGCTGGAAGCCTCCCGGCAAGAGGCCGCGCGGCGGCGGTTCGTGCCCCGGATCGAAGCTGCTCAGCCACTGCGCGAACAGCCGCACGACGCTGAGCCTCGCCGCTCGCGTCGATGGGCAGGCTTCGGCCAGTGTGGCGTGCCAGCGCAGGAACAGCGCCGTATCGATATGAACGGCACCTTCGCGGTCGGCGAACCGGGTGAAGCGACGCAAGATGCGCTCGCTGGTGCCAAGGTCGTAACCGAGGCTGCGGCGAACGCTCAGATAGCGGTCGAGCTGGGAGGCGAGGCTCATTGCGCGCCTCCCGCCACCGGCCAGGGCTGCGCGACCGACCGCAGTCCGTCGATGTCGAGCCGGGCATATATCATTGTCGATGATCGGGAGCGGTGCCGCAGCACGTCGCCCACTTCGTCGAGCGACGCGCCCGTATTCACGAGCTGGGTGGCAAGGCTATGACGCAGAAGGTGCGATCCCACATAGGGCGTCGCCGGCTTCTTGCCGGTCGCCTTGAGGGCATCCTTGAGGATGGCGTTGACGATCTGCCCATCCTTGAACGGGCGATGCGGCGCGCGATGGGCGACGAACATCGTGCGGCAAGCCGCCGGTCCTCGCTCCTCGCGAAGATAGCGGCTCAGCGCGTCGCCGACCTCCACCGTGATCGGCAGGCGGTCGTGCAGCTTGCCCTTGCCGCGCACCGTAAGCTCGCCCGAGCGCCAGTCGATGTCGTCGAGCTGGATCGCAATGACCTCGGCCGCGCGCAGGCCAAGCCGGGCCATGAGCAACAGCATCGCATAGTCCCGCGCGCCGTGACGGGGATTGTCGCGCACGCAAGCCAGCACTGCCTCGACGCCTTCCGGCGACAGGTGGCGCGGCAATCGCGCTCCCCAGACCTTCGCCGTCTTCGGCACGCTCAGCGCCAGATTGGTCGCCGTGGCCCCGCAGCCGAACAGATATTGAAGGAAGATACGGACATGGGTGGCGACCGTCTTGTCGCGACGGGCGGTGGTCAGCACATGTTCCATGAAGCCGATCACGTCGGCGGGACGCAGGCTGCCCGGATCGATTATCGTCTCGCCGAAGCGATCGTCGAGGAAGCGGCGCGCGAAGCCTATCGTATGGGGGATGCTCCGCGGACTGAGGCCGCGCTGTTTGACGAGATAGGTCTCGAAGTCCGCCAGCAGTGTCGCGCGCGCCTGCTGCACCTCGGTCAATGGCACCGGCTGCGTCACGCCGATATCGAGCAGATGCTGCGCGAAGCGACGGGCCAACTTATACGGCCATGCCGTGCCCGCATGCTTGCGCGGCACTTTGCGGCCCACCTGCTCGGCCATGTCGAGGGTCAACGCCGGAGGGTCGATCCCCTCAGCATCCATCACGTGGCCCACTTTCCGCAGGATCCATCGATAGGCATTGATCGTGGCGGGTGTGTAGTTCTCCGCCGCAAAACTCTCGGCGAACGAGTCCAGATAAGGCTCGATGCTGGTCTGCAAATATTGAGGCATGATCGTCGTGCTCCATGTCGTTGGAGCGACGAAGATTATGCCGAATGGGATTGGCGCGATCATACTGCCAACCGCGCGCTGCCGATCAGATGCGGCATAATCCGGATCACGGCATTATGGCCCAGCTCATGGAGGATGGTGCGATACCAGTTGATCGGTTCATGGAAGGCAGCCTGATCGGGCACCCGGATATAGTCAGGGCTTGACGCATAGAAAGCGCTCTCGCCGCCCACCCGGATGTCGGCCCCGCATGCCCGGATCAGCCGGTGCGCCTGCGGCACCAGTTCCTCGAATGGTCGCGCCTCCGTCACGGTCATCAGCTTTTCGGGCAGGCCCTCGCACTGCTCGACATTGAACAGGGTGAAGCGCTTGAGGAAGGCCACCTGCCGCGCCTCGCGCTGTTCGTCACGGGCCTTTTGCTGCTCGTCCTTGGGCGTGAAACGGTCGGCATAGCAGACGGTCGTGCCTGCCTCGCCCTTGCGGACATTGCCGCCCAGCGCCTGCGCCTGTCGATAGGTGATCCAGCGCTGCGCGCCATAGCCCCGCTCGAACAGGCGGTCCCACAGGATCAGGATGTTGATGCCTGAATAGCAGCGGCCCGTTGCCGCATTGCGGGGAAGCCCGGTGGCAGTGAGGCTCGTGTCCCAGGGCTGCACCCATGGCAGCCGCCCCTCTCCCAGCTGCGCGATAATATGCTGCGTCACATCGTCATAGAGCGATCCGTTACCCTTACCCATGTCCTTTCTCCTGCCTCTCCAGCACCGGCCGCCGGAATGGCGGGGGTGGGCGGCAAGGAGGCGCACGGCAGGCCCGTGCCCATGAGGCGGGCTGCACCCGCAGGGCCGCAACGTAAGAGGAGGAGCCGGCGTAGCCGGCTTGCAGCCCGCCGGCACGGGCCTAGAGAAAGCCGACGCCCACCCCCGTCATTCTGGCGGCCCCAGACAAACCGACGTCAGCGCGGCGCAGCTGCGCTGGCCGCAGCCAGCAGCCCAATGGGCTGCAAAGCGTCAGCGATCATCGCCCGGCAGGGACGAGACAAGCGCAGCGCCGACTCGGTGGAGCACAGCGGAGCAGAGCGCGATCCGCCACAGGCGGAGACGCCCGTTCCCATCTGCTGTTCTATGTCAGTTTACGCCAGATCATGACAAAGCCCGCCAGACACGGCTCAGTCGCTTGCTTCCGCTCAAGCCGCTGCCGAGGCTCATCGCAAAGGGGATCAGACTTATCCACAGCAGCAAGGACCAGCCATGACCATGCCCCCGACCGACCGTATCCTGCGCCTCAACACCGTCCTCGACCGAACCGGCCTCAGCCGCACGACCCTCTATTGCAAGGTCCAGGCCGGCACCTTTCCCAAACAGATCAGGATTGCCACCCGCTGCATGGGCTGGCGCGAATCCGCCATCAACGACTGGGTGCGCAATCCCATGTTCTGGACTGTCGAGGATGCCGACAAGCGGCGGCAGGCATCGTCATTGTAAAGTCATCGATACGCACCATATCAGCTCTGTCGCTCCTTCCCCCCTTGGGGCGGCACCTCCCTGAACTATGGCCCCGCCGTGGAGTTTTCTCCGGCGGGGCTTCTTTTATCGATGCCGCATGATCTTGCCACTGCTTGGTGCCTGTCTCCAGTCTTGCCATGGGCATGCAGAAGCCCGATCGGTGCAGGCTTGATGGGGGACAGGGGCAAAGCATGAGAGCGATATTCACCGAGGCGGCATCATTGCTGGGCCGCCATGTGGAAAGCGTCACGCGCGTCGCAGGCGGCGATCTTTCCTTCGTTGCGCGCCTTTCCCTGTCAGGCGGTGATAGTGTCATCGCAAAACGGGGCGACAGAGTTGTCGAGGAAGCCCGCATGCTCGCAGCGATCGCGGCGACCGGCACGAGCGTTCCGCAGATATTGGCTGTTCAGGATGATCTTCTGCTGCTTGAAGACCTTCCCTCGGGTGGCCGGCTTGCCCGCAATTGGGCGCATCTTGCCGAACTGCTGGACCTTCTCCATGCCCCGAGCCAGGCGGCCTATGGCTGGGATCGCGATTATGGCTTCGGCGATGTGTTGATCCTCAATGGCCGATCCGACAACTGGGTCACCTTCTGGGCGGAGCAACGCCTGCGCTGCCATATTCCGCATCTCAGTGCCCAGTTGGCCCATCGCGTCGAGCGGCTCGCCGATCGTCTTGGCGAGCACCTACCCAATCGCCCGCCCTCAGCCCTCCTCCATGGCGATCTGTGGGGTGGCAATATCCTTGTCGGTCAGGACCGTATCAGCGGGCTGATCGACCCTGCATGCTACCATGGCGACCGCGAGGTCGATCTTGCCATGCTGGGTCTGTTCGACCAACCGCCACAGATATTCTACGATGCCTGCGGCCTCACCCAGGGCTGGGAAGAGCGCCAGCCCGTCTATCGGCTGTGGCCGCTGCTCGTCCATGTCCGGCTCTTTGGCGGCACCTATCATCAGCAGGCTGGGGCATGTCTTGAGCAGCTGGGGCTCTGACCGGCCCGCAATCGTCCTCAGTTGCGCTAGGTGCAATCGCACTCCAGCCTTTCTCAATTGGTAGGACAGCGCCGCCCAACCACAGAGGCCCGGCCTTTCAGGCATCCTCTCCTCAAACTCATCGGCCGGTCTACTGATCGGCCTTTTTTTGTCTCGCTCGGCTTTACTTGGCGTCAGTGAAAGCGCTTTTGTCATCGTACTGCAGAGGATCAAACGCGCGCCCTCGCCCTGCTTCTTGCCGACGCTGTTTGAGCGTCCGCAAAAATCTGTAACACGCGAGAGCGGGTGGCTCGGCGCGGTTGCTAAGAGTGGTTCCCCCGGCTGCTTTTCGGCAGGGGATGATTGGTCCAGTAGGGCCGCTAACGGCAAGGCATGGGACTTACCAGACCGTCAGCTTAAGAGTTTCGTACCGGAATAAGCCGACGGCGCACCGATGGACTGAGGGCCACAACGCCCCATGCCCCCACTGAATTTCCCGATCTCCATTCCCAGAACTGGGCATTCGCAGATATGCCATCAACCACCGGCGGGAGCGGCTGGGCCTGCCCATTTACGATGGTCAGCTTCGGTGGCTTGTTTGGCTAACGGCTAACCTTGGCCCAACAGGGAGACGGCGAGGCAGATTCGCGAAAAGTGCCTCGCTGCTGCAATGTTGCGATCGGCACGATCTCAGAAGATGAATTTCATCCCGACATTGGCGGAGGCGCGACGATCATCCTCGCTATAGGTCTGTGATGCATTGGCGAAGAGCGAGAGGGACGAACCTACCCGCATTTCCGCGCCGCCGCTCACGCTGCCGACCAGACCACCGCGACGGGCGCCGAGCGATAGCAATCCCTGCTCCGATCCGGAGAAGCCGGCCAGTGCCTCAACGCTGCGGCCCTGCAACTGATATTGCACGCCCAGTCGCACGAAGGGACGCAAGCGGGCATCGGAAGCCCGGCTGCGTCCAAAGGCGACGCCGCCGTCGGCGAACAGCGCATCATGCTTATCCTTCGCGACATCGAGCGCCCAGACGTTGCTGCTATCTTCGCGAAGGCCGGTGCGGGTCGTCGCGACATAGGTAAGGCCGATGTCCGGCTGTGCCGCCCAGTCACTGCCCAACGCCGCCTCATAGGAAAGCGACAGGTCGCCAATCCAGTTCTTAAGGCGGAAGCGGCCATGGGCCTTGCCGCCATCGGGCGTCAGGCGATCGGTGTCGGCGTCGAGCTGGTGATAGGCCAGCGTTGCATCGAACCGCAGGGCGCCCAGCGCGTAGCTGCCGGCCAAACCTGCCAGCCAGCCGTCGGCATCGGTCTGCGACCCCAACTGGCGTAGCGTCTGGCGCGAGTCCAGATAGCCGCTGAAGCCGGCGATCGACCAGCGGTCCGTGCCGATGCCCAGGCCACCAAGCAGGCCATAGCTGCGCGAACGGCTGGCAGACAGGCCGGCCTGATCATCGGCCGCAATCCGGCCAAGGCCGCCCAGATATTGGCCGATGCTGAAGGCGCGGGGCGCTTCGTCCGCCGACAGGCGCGCGATGCTACGCGCCGCATTGGCAATCGCCAGGCCATTTTCCACGCCCATCTGGGTTGCAGAGGCATAGGGTTCGGCGGTCAGGCGCGCGAAGGCCGCAGGGTTTGATGCGCCCGATGCCGTGGCCAACACAGGCAGGGCATCGATCAGTCCTTCGCTAGCCGTTCCCGATGCGATCACCGCATTGGTGTAGTCGATCGCCCGCTGGACCTGCGACGTGTAGCTGGCATTGTTGAGGAACTGGCCGAGCAGGCGGATGCTGTCATCGTCCTGCACGATGAAACCGAACAGCGTGTCGGGCTTCACGATATTGGTGTAGTTGCCGGAAATGCCGCCATTGGCGATGATGAGATCCAGCGTGGTGCCCGGCTTGATCTGCTGATCGGCGCTCAGCACCAGGCTTGCCCCTTGCGCGATCGTCAGCGTGCCGGAAATGAGCAGTTGATCGGACACGGCCGGCGTGATTTCCATCAAGGTGGTCGAGCTGCCGGCCAGCGCGACATTGCCGGTCACGCTCATCGTGCCCGGCGACGCGCCCGGGCTCAGCGTGCCTGCGACATTGATGTCGCCGACGACCGTGCCGGCCGATCCGAAGGTCGCACCCTGGCGCACCAGGATGCTACCGCCCCGGATGATCGAGCCGGCAAGGCCGACCAGCCGGCCGCCGCTCAGGTCGATTGCGCCGAGGTCGGCCGCGCCCGAAACCGTGGCATAGCCGCCGCTTATGTCCAGCCCAGCGATATTGCTGACGCTGGTGAAACGCACCGGTGCGCTGGCGCTGCCGCTGTTGAGCAGGATGCGGTTACTGCCCGCGCCACCATCGACCGCGCCCGCGAACAACCCGTTGATGGTGAAGCGATTGTCGCCGCTGCCGAACGTCAGGCTGTTCGTGGCAAGCGAGGCGCCCGCTGCCAGCGTCAGGTCGCCCTGTGCGCTCAGGCTCTGCAGCGTGAAGCCATTGACCAAGGTCAGCGTGCCGCTGCCCTGCGCCATGAGGCCCTCGAAGCCGTTCAGGCTGTTGCCGTCCAGCGTACGCGCGCTCGACAGGGTGAGCGACAGACTGTCCTGACCCGCGCCGCCCGACAAGATGCCCTGCCACAAGGCGCCATCGGCAAGGCGTACGACATCGTCGCCGCCGCCCATGTCGATCTGGCCCAACAGGCGGCCGCCGGCCGCGATGTCGAGCTGTTCGCCGGCATCGCCGAAGCGCAGCGCGCCATCCGCGCTGCCGAGCTGGCCGGTCACGATCAGGTGGCCACCGGCTAGCGAGAGGGTCTCGAAGCCGATGGCGGTACCGGCCAGCGTGACCGGGCCTTGCGCCGTAAAGGCCAGGCTGTCCTGGCCCGCGCCGCCATCATAGCGGCCGGCCGCTCGCGTCAGGTCAAAGGTCAGCGCGTCAGTGCCAGCGCCGAGTTGTATGGTGCTGGCATCGCCGGTCAGGCGCAGTTGCTCCTGCCCGTCGCTGCCCAGTATCTGGCCGACGAACTGGCCGTTGGTGGCCAGGTTCAGGTTTGTACCCAGAAGCATGATGGCGTCATAGCCCTGGCCAAGGCCCAGCGTCAGCGCGCCCTGCCCCTCGATCGACAATTGCTCAAAGCCGGTCTGGGCGCCGATGCCGCTGCGATCCCCCGCCAGGATGACGCGATAGAGATCGGTTCCGGCACCGCCATCGACCGGGCCTGCGCTGCTGCCGGCCGCTTCGGTGAAGCTGTCATTGCCCGCGCCCAGCATCACCGGGCCACCGAGGACACCGGCATTGACGATGCTGTCATTACCGCCGGCAAGATCGATACCGCCGCTGATCGTGCCGGCATTGCGCACGCTGTCATTGCCCGCGCCGCCGGTGATGGTGAAGGCGCCGCTGCTGCTCAGCGTTTCGCCGGCAGCTACGGTCACGGTGCCCCCGTCAAGGCCGATTGTGTCGAAGCTGAAGTCGCCCGAATAGGTGACATTGCCTTCTCCGATCTGGGAGAAGCGCTCGAAATTGATGAACTGGTCGGCATTGATCGTGCCGCCGCCAATGGCGTCGACGATGAAGCTGTCAGTGCCGGCGCCGCCATCGACAATGCCCTGCATGATCGCGCTGGCAAGCTGGGTGAAGCTGTCGTCGCCGTCGCGCAGATAGACGTCGCCGATGATCGTACCGCGGTTGACGATCACGTCGTCGCCCGCACCCAGGTCGATCGACCCGATGATCGTGCCGCTGTTGCGGATATTATCGGCGCCATTGCCGACGGTCTGGATCGCGCCGGCAAGGTAGGGATTGCCGAGCGCAAGCGCCAACTGGTCCGTGTCGGCCAATATCGTGCCAGCTCCGCCGTGGATCATGCCGGCATTGTCGAGCGTCAGTGCCGCATCGGTCACCCAGATCGCCGTCGACAAATCGCCGGTCGCCTCGATCGTCCCGCTTTCCGCATTGTTCAGGGCCAGCGTGGTCGTGCCATTGCCGGTCAATGCGATGGCCGAGGAAGGCCTGCTATTGATGAACAGGTCATCGGGACCGTCCATGTCCTCGACCACCCCGCCCGCATTGGCACGGATTGTCCCGCTATTATCGAACGCGACGGCCACCGCCCGGTCTCCATAGCCCATGGACAAATCGATGGCAGCACTGCCGACAGCGCCCGTTTCAATCAGGCCACTATTATCCAGGCGAAAAGTGCCGCTCGCGGCATTGGTATAATATTGATTGCTGACTCGCAGCGCGACGCCGGCATCACTCAGGATGGAGCCACTATTGTCGATCGTGACCGGCGCGGTCGCATCGGGCGACAGAACAGCGATGATGTCCATGCCGCCATCGATCAGGCCGCTATTGCTGGTGGAAAGACTGGCAACGCCAATGCCCGTCAATGCCACGCCGATACCCTGATCCTGGCGTGCGATCGTGCCAGAATTGACGAACTTCAGGTTATTGTCGGAATATTGGCTTACTGCGGCGCCATAATAGGAGGATGTCGCACTGATCGTTCCATCATTGACGATGCTGTCGAACTGGCCGATCAGGCCGTTGTTCAACTGTCCCTGGTTGGCGAAACTGCCCAGACTGCGTGACAGAGAAGATGGCAGCTCGCCGTAGAAATAATAAGAGAGATCGGTCGTCACCATGCTGTCGAGCGACGCATTGTTTATGATCATGCCATCGCCGCCGACGAATAGATAATCGCTGGCACTTGCGCCCGGGGCAATGGTCAGGACGGTGCCATTACTGGCCCCGATATAATCCAGTTCGAAACTTCCACCCGGTCGATCATCGAGCGCAAGCGTCGCGTCGGATTCATAGATACGACCATAAATGTCGGTGCCATATCCGCCGTCGATCGTGCCGGTGACGCCCGAATTTTCACCGACCTGGATGAAGATGTCGCTGGCCATGCCGAACAGGACATCACCGTTGACGATACCACCGTCGGCATAGAAGATACCGCTCTGGAAGCCGTAATAGGCGGGCGCGAAGCTGACATTGCCGTTGATGACGCCCGCATTGCTGACGCTGCCACCAGAGGAAAGGTAGATCGCATCATTGCCGTTACCGGTTTCGATAACGCCGCCGGCATCATTCCGTATCGAGACAGGATAGCTGTAAGCTGCGATCGCTGACGCGTTTTGACTGCGGATAAGGCCTGAATTGGTCAGCGTTGGATCAATGCTGGCATAATAAATGATCGCCTCATCCGCCATGTCGATGATGCCGCTGTTGGTGATGCTGCGGGCATCGACAAAGGCATGAGACGTGCGCGTGCCGATCTGCGTGATGGTTCCGCTGTTGATGACATTAGGCACATTGTAGGTGACATAGCTGCCTTCCAGTTCGATGCGTCCATTGTTGATCAGCGTGCCGCCATAGGCGAGCGCGGCATTGAATGCGTCCCCTCCATTGGTCGCGGTATAAGCGGCCCTGATGGTGCCTTCATTCTGTAAGATGTCATTCCCATAAAGCGATACAACGCCGAAACCGCCGCCCCAATAGTCGTTCCTCGTGCCCGACAATGTTCCGCGATTGATGATGCGCAAGGCCGCTGGAGTCTGTGCGTTCCCCACCATGGTGTAGGTACTGGCCCTGGCGATCGTCGTTTCATTGGTCGTGCCGATGTCTGCGGTCAGATCCACCGTGCCATCGCCGGCCAACAACAAGGGCAGACTTTGGGGGGAGGAAGCGGTCAGCGTCAGATAGGCATTGTCGACCAGTTCATAGCCTGTGGTTGCAAATGGACCGACCGGGCCGATCATCGCCTGAACCTGATCCGTCACGCGGTAGCGCAGCAAGCCGCCACGGCTTTTCACCGTGCCGTTGATGCCTGCAAACTGACCGGGACCGTCATTGATGAGCTCGGTGACCAGCGTGTCGCCATAACCCAGTTCCAGATCGCCATTCAGCATGCCGCCTGGCAGCGACACATAGCTGTTGTGATGTTCACTGTCAGGATAGCGGGAAGACGGGAAGCTGACATCGCCGTCGATCATTCCGGCATTGATGACGGTCGCATTATCGACGTTGTTCGATCCATAATAATCGCGGCCTGTGATCGCATAGGGCCCATCGCTGGAGATCGTTCCTCCAGCCAGATTGGTCAGGACGGCATAATTGTTGAGGCCGATTGCGGTGCCGCCGCCTGAGGCGCGGATCGTTCCGCTATTATTCAATGCATAATTGAAGACTGCGCCGAAGGCCTCGCCCTCGATCAGGCCACTATTGATCGCAGCGACATTGTTCGTGTTGCCGCTGAGAAGGATGCCGATATCATTTGTCGATCGGATCGTGCCGCTATTGTTCAGCGTCCCCCCGAACATCGACAGCGCCGTGCCGGCAGCGGTGATCGTGCCGGAATTAACGGTAATGCCATCGCTGCTGACCCCGTGGCCGCTCGACCAAATCAGACCGCTATTGTCCAGCGATCCATAGCTGCTCAGGTCAATGGCATATTGATAGCTTTCCGACAGTTGGGCCTCGACCGTCCCCCTGTTTACCAGGCTGGGGGCCCCTGTCAGCATGTAGGAGCTGGCAAAGGCCGGACCATTCGTAGCGATGGCAGCATCGTTTATAATCCTGCCATGTCCCGCCAGAAACAACGTACCGGGCGTGATAAAGCCGTCGGCAAGAGACAAGGTGGCGCCCTTGTCCGGTGCGATGCGAAGATAGGTGAAGCCTGTCGGCAGCGAGATGGCGGTCGACAGGGACAGGTCACTCGCCGGGGCAAGGATTATACTATTATTGTCACCCGCAACGCTGATCGTGCCTGTTATCCCGGTTTGCAGCGTGGGCGTGCCATCATAGCGGGCATAGACTTCGTTACGGTCGCCACCCAGCGTCACATTTCCTTCGATGCGCCCTTGCGTGGAGTCGATCGAGCTGAAGGAAGAATAGCCAAAGGCAGGCATGGTCACGATGTCACCCACGATCGTGCCCGCGTTGCTCAATTCAAGGGCGTTAGCGGTGATCGCGACAGTGCCGGCCGTGGAAATGCGCGCGCCGGCAAGATTGTCTATCGCGATGCCCTGGCCATTCCCACTGTCCTGGATCGCGGCGCCGCTGCCGCCATTGGCAATGGTACCACTGTTGGACAAAGCAAAAAACACGGTCCTCAGATTAGCGATCGTTGCGGCAGTGGATGTCGAGCGGATCGTGCCGCTATTGGTCCAGCCATAGGGATAGGCAGCCGAATTATAGTCGCTCGTCTGATCGATCGCACTACGCGTGCCGCCATCGATCAGACCGGCATTGTTCAATCTGCCGATCGTGCCCACGATCGCGCCGATCTTGCCGCCCCCCTGATTGTCGATCGACGCGAAGCCATTGCGTGACGGGGTGATGGCCTGCATGGCGATACCATTGCTGCCGCTGATCGTCCCGGCATTGGTAAGGCTGATCAGAGCGGCGCCATATTCATTGCCGGCCGAGGATTCTGCGGTGATGCCGACAGCGCCGGTTATGCGTGCGCCGGAGGTGACGACGATATTGGCCTGCGTCCCATAAAAATCATAAAAACCAGGCTGGATTGCCCCCGACAGGGTTGCAATCCCGTTATAAAGACCGCCATCGACTTGGCCATCGACCATAATTGTGGTCAAGCGCGGTTGGTAGGTGTTCACGGCGCCCATGATGTCCACGACGATCGCCGAACGGTCGCTTCCCATGACCTGTGCGGAACTTGCCACGATGATGGTGCTGCCATCGGTGTTGATCCGAAGGCCGTCGGTATCAATGCCCGAACATTCCGTTACGCCATTAGCGATGGTCGGATCCGGCGCGCATTGTGCCCAGGCGGACGAGGCGGAAGCGCTCGCAACTGCAACCACGCTGCTACCCAGCGCCAACGTCCAGCGGCGCATTCCCAACTTGTTCCGACCGATCACTTAAAACTCCCCCGCGAAAATATTGCGCGTTCGTAGCGCTAAAATTCAACCCCATGAAAGTTCATATCATTGTTATCGAGATGTAAAATTCGCTATCGCGCGGTAAAACGGTTAAGAGCGAATATCGCGGATTTTCTACTTTCATAACGCTGCTGAACATATGTTTAGATTAATGGGCGAACGCAATCCGTCCCGTTATTGGTATATCCAAATCAATGTCTTGGTATGAAAATTCGCAATTTCGACGGATGCCTTGCTGATCAGTGCCCACATTAGGGTCGATTTCGGTTCTTGCGCCCGCACAATGCCGGGTCAGGCCTAAATTTTGTCAATTGTGAAAGTGCGGGGCCAACGTTCGCAAAAGCGGCGGGCTACCGGCCAGTCTTGAGCATCAAGAATGGAAAAAGCAGACTGTCTGCAGTTGGGGATCGAAAATCTGGCCCTGAGCATCCGGCGTGGGTCGGCGACGGAAATACTGATACGCGCCCATTTCCGTCGTTCACGCATGTTATAGCCGATCCAAGGCGGCCGCGCCTTCCACTGCGTCCGTCAAAGCGTTCGCGGATCGATCACGGTGCGGATGGGCGCCAGCGGCCCGGACATTCGGGCGAGCGCGTCGGCCACGCTGTTCAGGCCTATGCGCTCGCCGATCCAGGGCCGGATGTCGATCCGGCCGTCGGCGATGGAACGCAGCGCAAGTTCCATGTCCTGCCCTTCCTCACCGCCGGCAAAATGCACCGTCAGCCGCTTATTTTGCGCGGCAAAGACATAGAATTGCTCCTGCTCCATGCAGTAACCACCCATGACGATCCGCGCTTCGAATGCACAGGCCGCGATGATCTCGGGCAACAGCCCGGGTATACCGACATTCTCGTAGATCAGGTTGGCGCGCAGATTGCCGAGATCGGGAAGCGAGGCATAAGGGGAGAGTTCGCGGGGATCGATGACGATATCCGCGCCCATGCGGATAGCCATCTCGCGCCGGCCGGCGTGAAAGTCGGCGGCGATGACAGGACCGATGCCCATCAGCTTGAGCCCAGCGATGACGCCGAGGCCGATCGCACCGCACCCAACAACGAGCGGAATGTCGTCCTTTGTCGGTCGCCCGCGTCGCGCGTGCTCCAGCCCCACGGCAAGCGGCTCGGTCATTGCGGCAAGGTCGTCATCGAGTTCGCTGGGAACTTCGATCAGCGTCGCCTCATCCAGTAGCATCAGTTCACCCCAGCCGCCCGGGCAATCATGGCTGAAGCCGATCACCGCATGGGCACCCTGCTGGCGCATCACCGGCAGGGAAACGACCCTTCGCCCCGGCTTAACGATACGCTGGCTACCCGGTCCATAGTCGATCACCTCGCCGACATATTCGTGGCCGGGCACGAACGGGCGGCCGAAATCCAGTCCCGCATAAGGGCCGCCAAAACGCCGCGACAGGTCGATGACATTCTGCCCCGAATGCAGGAAATGCTGTTCCGACGCGCACATGCCGCAACTGTGCGTGCGAACAAGCGCTTGGCCTTGGGCGGGGACGGGTTCGTTCACGTCGGAAACGCGCACCGCACCATTTACGATAACTGCGGCCTTCATGACCCTACCTCGCACCCATAGGGCATGGTATCCTCGGCTTCGGGATAGCACCCTAGAACCTCGTACGAAGCATCGGTACGGTCACGGCGCCCCCGGTCATGGCGCTGCATTTCCGAAACTGCGCGTATCTCGTCGAAATCGCGGATCGTGAGACGCTTCACCAACCCCCAGCGACCGGCACGCTTTCCCATTGATCGACGTAGCGGTTCCAGACCGTTATTTGCTGCACCCCACCTTCGCGTTCGATCCGCAGCGAAGCGGTGCAATAGGCCTCGCTTCCAGCGCGATCGCCATTCAGCGCGATCACGATGTTCGAGATCTGATGGGAGTGGTGGAGTATGTGGAGGTGCTGCGCGCAAATCAGATCGATCACGCCTTTGCCCGGCCCCTGATAGACGTCAGCGCCATAGTCCGCCCAGCCATCCTCGTGCCAGATCGAATGGCCGAGCGCGATGTCCAACCGATCGACCGAGCGGCAGTACCGATAGATCAGCTCTACGACGGCGGCGTGATCCGCCTGCGCGGCGAGTGTGGCAGCTTCGCTCAATGTCCGGTCCCGTAAAGCTCAGCGGTGACCTTGCTCACCGCAACAACACGTGCGCGCCGTTCCGCCGCCGATTGGGGTGACATTCCTGATTGATCGTCCGCTTGTCCGACGTTCTGGATCGGGCCGTGGGGCAGACGCTCCAGACCAAGACGGGCAACCGCCTCCGCGCTCCATACATCCTCAGGCATATCCATGCCCTTCTCGGCCAGGAACCGACGAAATTCAGGCGTATCGGTCCTCCCCAGAACCAGGGTCAGAACATCGACACCGTGCGGTTGCAGATCGGCCCATAGCCCTTCGGCGAACCCCAGCATGAACGCCTTGCTGCCGCTGTACGGCCCCATGGTGGCGGCACCACCATAGCAGGCCCCGGAATTGAGCAGGAGGATGCCGCCTTGGCCCCGCGTCCGCATTGGCCCCGCAAAATGGTGGCAGACCGCCATTGTCGTCATGACATTGCGCTGGATCAGATCCAGCCACGCCGAAAGCGGCACGTCGAGAAAGACTTTGCCATTGGGATCACCGCCGGCGTTGCAGATAAGCAAGCCAACTTCGCGATCATCGACTACCGCCACGATCCGCTCCAGCGCGTCGCCGTGGGCCAGATCGATGGTCGCGTTGATGCATGCAACGCCGTATTCCTGCGCAATTTCGGCTTTCAACTGCTCCAGCGGAGCCTCGCGGCGAGCAATCAGAATAGAGGGAATGCCCTCCGCCGCGAGCTGCCGCGCGAACTCGCGTCCCGTTCCTTCAGATGCACCCAGAACCAATGCCCAAGGCCCATACCGTTTCGGCAGACTCATCCGGCTCTCTCCCTTATGGCTTTGCCGGAAAATCTAACGGTCCGCGTGATATGCCGCCAATACAATTCCTGTTCTCATGATATAACGGATTTGCATATCGTGGGGAGGAGGGGGCCTTGGAACTCAAGCAACTGCGCTACTTTGCAAGGATCGCCCAGGATGGCTCGCTCACGAAAGCCGCTGGCGTTCTGGGTATCGCTCAACCGGCACTCAGCCGGCAAATGCGGATGCTCGAACAAGAACTGGGAATCGCCTTGTTCAGGCGGACGGCACGGGGGATGAACCTGACCGAAGCCGGCGACAGACTGCTCGCGTCGGTCGCCGGTCCCCTGTATGAAATCGACCGGGCGACGCGGAGCATCGGAAAACCCGATGACCGGATCGAGGGGGAGTTCACCATTGGCATGCCGCCGGGCATCGGCGAGGTATTCGGCCGATCTTTCGTGCTTTTGGTAAAACAGATTTATCCGCAAATCCGGCTCCGAATGGTCGAGGGAAACACCGGGAGCCTTCAGGACTGGTTGCTCAGGGCAGTGATAGACTTCGCGGTTCTCGAAGAGCCGGCAGCGGATCTGCGTGTTTCACAGCGATGTGTGCGGGATGAACCACTGGTGCTGATCACACAGAATTCGGCCCCTGATTGCGGCCCGCTGGACCTGGAGGAGACGTCGAGGCTGCCGTTGATCCTTCCCTCTCATCATCTCGGCATACGAAGGACGATCAACACCGCAGCTCTCGCGGCCGGCCTCGCGCTGACGCCGGCGATCGAAGTCGATGCTCCTCATCTTGCGATGCGTCTTGTCTCCGACGGACTGGGTTGCGCGATCCTTCCGGCATGTTTTGCCATACTGGCGGAAAGTCATGGGCCGCTTGCTCTGCGCGCGTTTGCCGATACCAAAATGAATTATCGGCTGTTCCTGACCGTTCGGGATCAGGTGCGTTTCCACAAGGGGAGAGCGGAAACGTGCATCGCGGACCTGCTTGGCAACGCGATTGGTGTTCATGCGCTCAAGGCCGAGTAGCCCCGTCGTGATCGCGCAAAGTTCTTGGTTTTGTGAAGAATCCCAAAAGCGGCTTGGCGCGGCTCGCAGCATGGATGAGCAACTGTCCCAATAGCAACCACGAACACCGGTCATTCTTATTGGTCCGTCTTGGGCAGACAAAATCGAAAGCTGCCGGTCCGCACGTGAGGAATGGAAATGGTTGGCTGAACGTCCACAATGGGTCGACGCCGGAAGGCAGGGCATGAGACATACCTGCCATCGGCAAAAGATTTGCTCAACGACAATTTGGGCCAGAAGCTGTCATCCCAATTCAAATGTGGCCTTACCGAAATTTCAATTAGGACCAGCTTTCACCGAGCTTCCCCCCGGACAACACTGCCTATTGTCTCGCCAGCCTTCCCGAAAACGATAGCAATTCGGGAATCTCGTAGCGGTTCTTAGGTCCGTCACATCGATGCGAAACACGATCCAAGTTGCGACCGAACTTCGATGCTGCTAGCCGTGTCATATGGGTAATACAGTTAGTGTGATGAAACGGACAATCTTCGGCAGTTTGACCGCGCTGGTGGCTTGCGCCTCTGTGGCGGACGCCAGAACGAACGACAAGCTTCCGGATATTACCTCAACCCTGCGCGAACAGCGCGTGGAGAGCGCGTCGATAGCCGTGATTCGCAACGGACGGATCGTGTCGACTGGGGCTTGGGGCATGGCGGGGCCGAGCCGCGCGGCGACCGTCTCCACGCCCTACAATCTCGCGTCGCTGACAAAGCCGCTAACGGCAGAGGTCATCCTGCGACTGGTGTCGGCCGGCAAGCTGTCGCTCGATGATCCGATGGATCCCTACTGGAGCGACCCCGATCTGTCGCGCGATCCGCGACGGACGAAGTTGACGGTCCGCATGGCGCTAAGCCATCAAACTGGATTGCCGAACTGGCGCGATGCAAAGGGGCTGGCCTTCGATCATGACCCCGGCACGACCATCGGCTATTCGGGCGAAGGGTATCAATATGCAGCGCGCTATGCCGAGCGTCGCACGGGGCAGCCGTTCGAGGCGCTTGCGGGGCGCTGGCTGTTTGCTCCTGCCCACATGCGCGCCTCGGGCTATGTGTCGGCGCAAGGCGCGACGGTGCCGATCGCCGTGCCATACGATGACGTAGGCAAGCCGCTGCCCGTCGAGCGGGTGACGCGATACAACGCTGCCGATCTGGCTCACGCGACGGCGCGTGATTATGCGCGCTTCCTCATTGATGCCCGCAACGACCGGGGCCTGATCGCTTCTGTCTCGGCGGAGCGCAGCAAATCGCAAGCCGATCTGACACCCCGGATATGTGCGGGAACGAAAGCGACCACTTGTCCACCCTGGACCGGCTTCGGACTGGGCTGGCAACTCCTCGGCTTTCCGGAGGGCGCGACGATGCTCCACACCGGCAAGGATGCCGGGGCCTTCACATTTGCCGCGATCGATCGCGTGAGCGGTGACGGAATCGTCATCCTGACCAACAGCGATAACGGGTGGCGGATCATCCTGCCCATCCTTGAGCTCACCGGCAGCGATCCAAAGCTAATTGCCTTCCTTCGCGGCCAGATGAACTGACAGGACCAAAATCATGTTCACCACCATTGCCGTTGCCGCGACACTGCTCGCGACGCCCGTGTCGTCTCCGGCCGATCCGCTGACGACGGAAATCGGCGCGCTCGATGCCAAGGTGTTCGACGCCTACAATAGCTGCGACCTGCCGACCTTCTCCGGCTATTTCGATCCGAAAGTGGCCTTCTATCACGATACTGGCGGCGCGACGTTCGAGCGTGACGCGATGGTGGACGGCGTTCGCAAATATATTTGCGGGAAGGTGAAGCGCGAGCTGATCCCGGCGACGTTTCGCGTCTATCCGATCAAGGACTACGGCGCGATCGAGGAAGGCGAACACCGCTTCTGTGAACTGGCGACGGGACGATGCGAGGGGATCGCCAAGTTCGTGATGGTCTGGGCAAAGCAGGATGGCACTTGGCGGATTACTAGCGTGCTCAGTTACGGACACCGCGCCGCGATGCCTGCGGAGTAGCGGAGCGCCGATAGCTGATCGCCAGTCGCCGGAATAGCTGACGGTCTGCACCTAAGGAGCGAAGATCGGGCGCTGAGTGTCCGTGAAGGGTCGATAGGCGCGCCCGATGCGCTGCGTGAGCCGTTCCGAAGGGGTTACAAATTTACTTTCCAGTGATAGAGCAGGCACAATGCGTAGACTGCTGCCCATCATTGCACTCATGATGCTGGCCCTCACTGGTTGGTCGGCGATGGCGCATGTCGCGGAAGAAACCGGCGGGAAGATCGCAGGAGTCGAAATTGTCACCCATGCGCCGGGCGATGGCGACGAGGTGCCCGCCGACAGCGATAATGGCCTGCCTCATCATCATATCAGCTGCCATGGCCATGATGTCGGAGCGCCCCTGTTTCCGGCCACCGCATTGGTTCATGGCTTCGAGCCGGCCCATCCGTCGGGCTTTGACGCCCGCGCGCTGCTCGCCGCCGACGAGAATGTAGCCCTCCGGCCGCCTCAGGCCTGACCTGTCCCGCCTGCCGGTGCGAGCATCGGCTCCGAGATAGTTTGTCAGGATGATCCAACATGAAAAAATTACTCGCGGCGTTGATCGCCGCGACGTCCTGCGCCTCGCTGGCGCAGGCGCAACAAGGGCCTATGGCGGCCGAGATTTCTGCGCGCGCCGCGCTCTCTCTTGAAGATGCCATAGCCGCCTCCGGTGGTGCCGCGCCGGCCCTGGATGTGGCCCGTGCGGGTATGGAAGAGGCTGACGCGAACCGGAGGGTCGCGGGCCTTCTCCCCAATCCCGTCGTGCAGGCGCAGGTCGAGAATGTCGCAGGAACCGGGCCCTATGCGGGCATGCGGAGCGCCGAGACGACGGTTGGCTTCACGCAGATGCTGGAACTGGGTGGCAAGCGGCAGGCGCGCATCGGGCTCGCCACCGCGCAACTATCCCGCGCCGGCCTTCAGGCCGCGATCGCGGCGGCCGATGTGCGGCTGGAGGTGACGCGGCTCTACATCGCGGCAGTTGCGGCGGACCGCCGGGTAGAGATGGCGCGCGATCAGGCGCGGATCGCGCAGGATGGGCTGCGCGCGGCCGGGGTGCGCGTACAAGCGGGCCGCGCGTCTCCGCTGGAGCAGCAGCGCGCGGATGTCGCGCACAGGACGGCACAGGCGGATGTCGAGCGGCAGGAGCGGCTGGCGCTCGCTGCGCAAGCCAATCTGGCGCGGCGCATCGGTCGTCCGGTCGGCGTGGCGCTCGACGGGGCGATGCTCGACCGGCTGCCGGCAGCGGCAACCTACGGCCCGCACACGCCCGTGGCGGTCGAAGGGACTTTGGCTCTGGCGGCGGCGGATGCCGATCTGGCGATCGCAGATGCGGGGGTAGGCCTCGCGCAGGCCAATCGGGTGCCGGACCTCGATGTCGGGCCGTCGCTGCGCCGTCTGGAGGCGACCAACGACATGGCGGCGGTCTTCACCATCTCCATGCCCATTCCGCTGTTCAACAATGGCCGCGCGGCCGTTGCGCAGGCCCGTGCGCAGCGGACGGAGGCACAGGCCCAGCGGCGGATGACCGCGCTCGATCTCGAGCAGGCGATCACCGATGCGCGGGTGGAGGCGGACAATGCCGCGACCACCGCACGCACGGCATCTGGCCCGGCGCTGGCCGCCGCGCAGGAAGCCGCGCGGATCGCCCGCATCGGCTATCGCGAGGGCAAGTTCGGGCAGATCGACCTGCTCGATGCCGAACGCACGCTCAGCCAGACCCGTTTGGCCGCCATCGATGCACTGGCCAGCTATCACTATGCCCGCGCGCAACTGGAACGCCTGACGGCGCCCGCGCCCCAGCAGGGGAATTGATCTCATGAAAAATCTCTACGGTCTTGTGCCGCTGCCTCTTATGTGGGTGATTGCGGCCTGCAGCGCGGAATCCGCGAACGAAGCGCAACCTGCTGCCAAGGTGGCAAGCCATGCCGATGAAGGCGCGATCGCCATGAGCGAGGACCAGATCCGGTCCGCCGGCATCCAGATCGGTCGACCGGTCGTCGGTGGCTCCGGCACGATCGAACTCCCCGCGACTATCGAGGGGGATCCGCAGGGCGTGCAGGTCGTGTCGGCGGCCATCGGTGGCCGCGTCGTGGCGTTGACGCGCAACCTGGGGCAGTCGGTGGGGCGCGGCGATACGCTGGCGGTGATCGAGAGTCGCGAGGCGGCGTTGCTCAACGCCGGGATAGAGGCGGCGCGCGCGCGGCTGGGGCTGGCCAACGCCACCCTCGCCCGCGAACAGAGGCTATTCGCGCAGCGGGTTTCGCCCGAGCAGGACCTGATCGCGGCGCGTACGGCGGCAGCCGAGGCGCGCATCGCGCTGCGGCTGGCCCAGGGGCAGATGGCGGCCACCGGCAGTGGCGGCGGCCTCAACCGGGTCGCCATCACCGCGCCGCTGTCGGGCCAGGTCATCGCACGCAGCATTGTGCTGGGGCAAACGGTGGCGGCCGATACGGAACTGTTCCGCGTTGGCAACCTGTCGACAGTGTCGCTCTCGCTCAACCTGCAGCCGCAGGATGCAGGGCGCGTACGGCCCGGCACGCCGGTGATGGTAGAGGCGCCGGGACGCAAGGCCAGCGCCCGAATCAGCTTCATTTCGCCAGTGTTGGACGCCGGTAGCCGGCTAGTCCCGGCAATCGCCACGCTGGACAATAAAGGCGGGCAATGGCGCGTGGGCGAAGCCGTCACCGCGTCGGTCGCCCTGTCGGGCAATGGCAACGGCGCCGCTCGGGTGCCATCCACGGCCGTGCAATATGTCGAGGGCCGATCGGTTGTCTTCGTGCGCACCGGCACCGGTTTCCGCGCCGTGCCGGTCACGGTCGGGGACATGTCGGGCGACAGCGTGATCGTGCGTTCGGGCCTCAAGGGGAACGAGAGGATCGCCACCATCAACAGCTTCACGCTCAAGGCCGAACTCGGCAAGGGTGAAGCGAGCCACGAGGACTGAGCCATGATCTCCCGCATCGTCACATGGGCGGTCGAGAAAAGCTGGCTCGTCCTGCTACTCACCGCCATCGCCGCCATCATCGGCGCCGTTTCGCTGTCCCGCCTGCCGATCGACGCGGTGCCGGACATCACCAACAATCAGGTGCAGATCAACATCCGCGCCTCTGCCCTGTCGCCCGAACTGGTCGAGAAGCAGGTCTCCTTCCCGATCGAGACCGCGCTCGCCGGTATCCCGGGCCTGGAATATACCCGCTCGCTCAGCCGTAATGGCTTTGCGCAGGTGACGGCGGTCTTCGCCGACCAGACCGACATATATTTCGCCCGCCAGCAGGTTAGCGAGCGGCTGACCAGCATAGCGGACGCTCTGCCCGCCGGTGTGACGCCGGAAATGGGGCCGATCGCGACGGGTCTTGGCGAGGTCTATATGTGGACGGTCCGGCTCCAGCATCGGGACGACGACACCCACCGGCCCGGCGAGCCGGGCCAACAGCCCGATGGCAGCTATATCACGCCGGAGGGCGAAAGGCTGACCAGCGAAGCCGACAAGGCGACCTATCTGCGCACCGCGCAGGACTGGATCGTGACGCCGCTGCTCAAGAGCGCGCCGGGGCTGGCGGGCGTCGATTCGATCGGCGGTTATGCCAAGCAATATCTGGTCGTGCCGGATGTGCAGAAGCTGGCCTTGCTCGACCTGACGTTGACCGATCTTGGTACGGCGCTGGAGCGCAACAACAGCAGCGTGGGCGGCGGCTTTGTCGAGCGTAACGGCGAGGGGCTCGCCGTTCGATCCGATGCGCTGATCCGCAACGCGGCGGAACTGGCGCGCACGGTGGTTGCGACGCGTGAGGGCGTGCCCATAACGCTGGATCAGGTTGCGACCGTGCGCACCGGACAGGCAATTCGCATGGGATCGGCATCGGAGAACGGAACGGAAGTGGTGGTCGGCACCGCGATCATGCGCATCGGCGAGAACAGCCGGACGGTCGCGACGGCAGTTGCCGACCGGCTGAAAGCGATCAACGCTTCGCTGCCGCCCGATGTGGTGGTGCAGCCGGTGCTGGACCGCACCGCGCTCGTCAACGCGACCGTGAAGACGGTGGCAAAGAATCTGGGCGAAGGGGCGCTGCTGGTCATCGTCGTCCTGTTCCTTTTACTCGGCAATTTCCGCGCAGCGCTGATCGCCGCGCTGGTCATCCCCATCTCGATGATGCTGACCGGCTTCGGCATGCTGCGTGCGGGCGTGTCGGCGAACCTGATGAGCCTGGGGGCGCTGGACTTCGGGCTGATCGTCGACGGTGCGGTCATCATCGTCGAGAATGCGCTGCGTCGCCTTGCCGAGCAGCAGCATCGCGAAGCCAGGCTGCTCAGCGGTCCGGAACGGTTGGCGGTCGTTGCCGCAGCAGCGCGGGAGATGATCCGGCCTTCCGTCTATGGGCAGGCGATCATCATCCTGGTCTATGTGCCGCTGCTGACGCTCACCGGCGTCGAGGGCAAGACCTTTGTGCCGATGGCGCTGACCGTCATCATCGCACTCGCCTTCGCATTCATTTTGTCGATCACCTTCGTGCCGGCGATGATCGCGCTGTTGCTGTCGAAGCGGATCGAGGAAGAGGATGGCCGGATCGTCGGCTGGCTCAAGCGGCGCTATGAGCCTGGGCTCGACAAAGCGATGCGGCGCCCGACGCTGACGATCGGCGCGGCGATCGGCAGTCTGGCGCTCGCGGCGCTGGCCTTCATCTCGCTGGGGCAGGTGTTCCTGCCGCAGCTGGACGAGGGCGACCTGCTGATCCAGGCGCTGCGCATCCCCGCGACATCGGTGCAGCAGAGCCAGGCAATGCAGGGGCCGATCGAGCGGATGATATCGCAGCAACCCGAGGTCCGGTTCGTTTTCTCCAAGACCGGTACCGCCGAACTGGCATCTGACCCGATGCCGCCCAATGCGACAGACATGTTCGTGATCCTCAAAGCCCGCAAGGACTGGCCCGACCCCAGTCTGCCCAAGACAGTACTGGTCGAACGGCTGGAGAGGGAACTGGGCCGCTTTCCCGGCAACGCCTATGAGATTACGCAGCCTATCCAGATGCGCTTCAACGAGCTGATCGCGGGGGTGCGCGGCGATATCGCGGTCAAGGTCTTCGGCGACGATTTCAATGCCATGAACCGTACCGCCGAACAGATAGCCGGGGTGCTGCGCAACACGCCGGGTGCGACTGACGTGAAGGTCGAGCAGACCAGCGGCCTGCCCATGCTCGACATCCGCCCGAACCGCGATGCCATGGCACGGGTCGGCGTGACCGCGCAGGACGTGCAGGATGTCGTAACCGCGACGATAGGCGGGCGGCCATCGGGCATGATCTTCGAGGGCGACCGCCGCTTCCCGGTGGTGATCCGCCTGTCCGACGCCCAGCGGTCCGATCTTGCGCTGATCAACCAGACGCAGGTGCCGGTGCCTGGCGGCGCTTATGTCCCGCTCGCCAGCCTCGCCGACATTCGGGTGGTCGATGGTCCCAACCAGATCAGCCGGGAAAATGGAAAGCGGCGTGTCGTCGTGCAGGCCAATGTGCGCGGCCGCGATGTCGGTAGCGTCGTTACAGATGCGCAGGCGCGCATAGCCGATCAGGTACGCCTGCCGGCGGGCAGCTATCTGGAATGGGGCGGGCAATTCGAAAATCTGCGGTCCGCCAGCGAGCGGCTGAAGCTGGTCGTGCCGGCCTGTTTCGTGCTGATCCTGCTGCTGCTCTACGGGGCATTGGGCAATGTACGCGACGCGGCGATCGTGTTCACCGGCGTGCCCTTCGCGCTGGTGGGCGGCGTGCTGCTGCTGTTCGTGCGGGGCATGGATTTTTCCGTGTCGGCAGCAGTGGGCTTTATCGCGCTGTCGGGGATCGCGGTGCTGAACGGCCTCGTAATGGTCAGTTCCATTCAGGATTTGGCCTGGTCTGGCATGGCACCGGATGAAGCCGCGCGGACGGGGGCGATGCAACGCCTCCGTCCGGTGGCGATGACGGCGCTGGTCGCCAGCCTCGGCTTCGTGCCCATGGCCTTTGCCAGCGGCGCGGGCGCGGAGGTCCAGAAACCGCTGGCGACCGTGGTCATCGGCGGACTGATTTCCGCGACGTTGCTGACCCTGTTCGTGTTGCCGACGCTCTATGCTCGGTTCGGACGAGGCAATGTGACCTGCGGCGAAGCAAAGGGCGGGGCACTGTCCGATCCCGCTTGATCGCCTGGAAGGCGGTGGTCCCCGCAGTTAGCAATGGGCCACCGCAACCCGGCATCCATGAAGCCGGCATCGATAGGCGCCATAAGAATTCGTTAAAGGCCATTTACTATGTGGGGAAACAGAAAAACCGACGGGAGAGCGCATAGGGTGCGGCAAGAGAAGCGCAGTGATGACCTGGTCAGGCGGGCGGGCTTTGGCATCAGCCTTTTCTTCGTTTGCCTGATCGGCATCTGCAGCCAGCCCTATCTTGGCCTGTCCGCGTTCTGGCCGGCCAATGCCTATATGCTGGGGCTGCTGGTGCGCTTTCCGCGGCTCAACAACCGGGCGACCTGGCTTTGCTGTTCGGTTGCCTTTTTCATGGCGGATCTAGTGACCGGCGTAAGTCTCGCCCGTAACATCGCGCTCAATTGCGGCAACCTTGCGGCGGTCGCGACGGCTTGCTTGCTGCTCGGTCCGCTATCGCAAAAGGATCGCATACTGACGGGACAAGAATCGACCCGGCATATATTCGGGGCCATCCTTGCCGCTTCTCTAGTTGCCGGCCTCTTCGGTATCGTCGTCAACCCGTTGCTGTTTGTTGGCACGAGCGGCGAGGGCTTCCTGTTCTGGACGGCAACCGAGATGGTGAATTATGTAACCTTCCTTCCCATGCTGCTGACGTTGCCGGAAGCCACCGCATGGAATGTTCGGACGTTCGCGGGCGGTCTTCGTCAGCTCAATCCGCGAAGCCTGCTGCCGCTTGCGGCTCTTGCTGCCTCGCTTGCCGGTGGCGCGCTGGCCGGTGGGCCGGGCGCTGCGCTCTTTCCAATTCCCGCTCTTTTGTGGTGCGGGCTGGAGTATAGGCTCTTTCCGACCGCATGCATCAGCCTGATGTTCGCTCTCTGGACGTTGTTTGCGCTCCGGACCGGCATGTTATGGGCGCCCACGCCCCTGACCACTCGTGGGGATCTGATCTCCGTTCGGTTGGGCATAAGCCTTGTCGCGTTCACGCCGATTATCGTGGCCAATCTGGTGGCGGCGCGAAACGAGCTTCTTGCCCGGCTGCGCCTGCTCGCTGACCATGATCCCATGACGGGCCTGCCGAACCGCCGGGCCTTTTTCGAGAGCGGCACGCGGACGCTCGGCCTATCCGTAGAAAGCCGTGAGTCCGTAGCGGTGATGATGCTGGACATCGATCATTTCAAATCCGTCAATGATCGGTACGGCCACAAGGCGGGCGATCAGGTTCTGGTGGCATTCGGCAGTTTGTTAACGGACAATCTCCGGGCGCAAGATATCGTCGGTCGCATTGGCGGGGAGGAGTTCGCGGTCGTGCTGCCCGACTGCGGTGTGACGGATGCGGCGGTGGTCGCACAACGCATCAATCAGGCGCTGCGGTCGGCCACCATAGTAGTCCAAGGCAAAGAAGCTATCCGGGCGACGGTCAGTATCGGCATTCATGCCGGGTGTTACGCGACCGACTTGGAGGAGGCGCTGGCCAAGGCCGACACAGCCCTATACGCAGCGAAGAATTTCGGTCGCGACCGGTATGTCATATGGTCCGAAATATCTGTTACCCATGCGAAACCCGAGAAACGAAAGCGTTTGCGATCTCGTGAAATCGTTGATCAGATTTCTTGATGTGCTTCTAGGACCGAATTCGTCTCAAGCAATCCAACGATGACATGCAGTATAGGCACCCAAAGCTGCCTGCATTGAGAATTCGGGGTCGCAAAGCTGCCGGTCTGCACTTGGGGGAAGAAAATTGGTTGCTGAACGACCAAGATGGGTCGTTCCAAGAAGCCTTCCCTATCACGCCGCGAACACGAGTTCTGTTCCGACATAGGGACGGATGACTTTCTGCGGTATCAATCGCATGGCCTCCTGGATGAAGACCTCGCCGGTACAATGCATCGGAACGATGTAGGCTGGGTCTATTGTTATCAACTCCGCGACGGTCCGTTTTGCCTCCTCCTCAGTGCGGGGGCGGACGAGATGGAATCCAGCTGGCCATGACTATGTCGTCGTGGATTATGATGGCCGCCTCTACCCGACCGATGAGGCACGCATGCTCACCCGATCGAGGGTTATCGATCTGGGCATTGGTCATGTCTCGACCGGGATGGATCTTGGAGCGCGTGATGCTCTGAATGCTCATGCGACCAATAGCTTTGATCCAGACTGTCAGCGTTGTGCCTACCAGCCTTTTTGCGGTCGAGATCTCATTGATGATCTCTCACGTTATGGTCGAATCGATATGCCTCGGCATGAGACCGCCTTTTGTCAGCGTCACCTGCACATATTCGATCTGGCGTTCGAGCTGATCTTCTCGGAAGATGAAGCCACCAATTATTCCGTTCGCCGCTGGCTCGACTTACCCGGTCCGCTTGGACCGATTGGTACGCACTTGCAATGATCCCCCTCATTCTCCCTTCGACATCGGATGCTGCCACGCCATTCGTGACGCGTCTCGGCGCAGTGACGTGGGACGATAGCCGAGATGCAAGGCTGATGAGCGATACAGATGGCATTGCGCTTTACAGCGGTGACTTTGGTCTTTTCACCATTGAGCGCCCGAAAGGCATGACCCTAGAAAACGACATAGTCCTTGTCGATCCACGCGCTGGCAGGGCCGAACGTCTGATACGCGCAGGATCCAACCATAATACGCTCCTGGTGACCGAGCGATGCGATCAACTCTGCGTCATGTGTTCACAGCCACCCAAGAAGACCCATGAAGATCGCTTCGCCGCATTTACAGACGCTTGCTTACTCGCTCCAGACTCGTCGGTCATAGGTATATCCGGCGGGGAACCGACGTTGTTCAAGGCAGAGCTGCTCGAATTGCTGGAAACAGTTCTTGGCCAGCGGCCGGACCTTGCATTTCATATTCGTCCCTTCATCGACAGGTGCAGGTGCCAACCAATATTATACAGAGCCAATGACGAACATTAGCAATAGTTCATCGAACGCATAATGATAATCCGATCTTCCTTCTGTCATTCAGCAAAAACAACTGGTCGCCATGAAGAAGGGATAAAAATGTCCGCTGAAGAAACGCTCATCACTCTCACCGCCGATATTATCGCTGCCCATGTCAGCAACAACAGTGTTGGGATCAATGATCTTCCTTCCCTGATCGCCAATGTGTATGGCGCTCTCGCCAGCCTGAGCGAACCTGCGGTTGCTGAAGAAGTGAAGCCCGAGCCTGCGGTTTCGGTGCGCGCGTCGATCAAGCCGGACTATATTGTCTGCCTGGAAGACGGGAAGAAGCTCAAGATGCTCAAGCGTCACCTGATGACCCATTATCAGATGACCCCGGCGGACTATCGCGCCAAGTGGGGCTTGCCTGCGGATTATCCGATGGTCGCCCCCAACTATGCTGCGCAGCGCAAGGAACTGGCCCACAAGATCGGGCTCGGCTGCAAGCCGCGCGCGGTAGAAGCCGTTGCTACCAAGCCGGCCCGCACCCCGCGCAAGACGAAGGTCGCCGAACCGGCCTGAGGATAGCTATGCGGGGACCGGCCGAGCCGATCCCCGCATGCCCCATCCACTACGCCACCAGCGCCTCCTGCGGCGCCGCGACCATGCCCAGAACATGATCAGCCCAGGCCTGCAGCATCCGGCGACGTGGGGTCAGGTAGAGGGCGCTGTTATAGGCCCCACGCACATCATCGCGATCGGCATGGGCCAGCGCCATCTCGATCCAGTCAGGCCGGTAGCATTCCGCCTCATTGGCCCAGGTCGAGGCAAGGCCTCGGAACCCATGCACCGTCTGACGCCCGCGATAGCCCATGCGGTAGCAGCCATAGATCATTGTGTTCTGCGATATCGGTAGCGCAGGCCGGTCGCCGGCAAAGACATAAGGCCCCCGGCTGTAAACCCGCACGCTCTCCAGCACCCCGACCGCCTGCCACGAAAGCGGCACGATATGCTCACGCCCCATCTTCATCCCCTCAGCCGGAACGCGCCAGATGGGATCAGGGCCATCCAGCCCCTCAAACTCGTCCCATATCGCATGGCGCGTCTCATTGGTCCGCGCCCAGGTCAGCAGCGTGAATAAGAGCGCATCGCGCGTGACCGCACGCCGCCGGGGATTCTCATCGCCGTCATAAGCATCGATCGCCCGGACAAGGGCCGGCAACTCCCCTGCCCCGACCCGCGCCATATGCCGCACCCGAGGCTTTGGCCGCAGCAAGGTGGCGAGGCCAGCAGCCGGATCATGGGTGGCCCAGCCCTGCGGGATGGCAAAGAGATAGACTTGGCTCACATGCTGGCGCAGCCGACGGCTGATATCGAGGGCACCGCGCGCCTCGACCGCCCGCAACATCGTCAGCACATCGCCCGCAGTGATGCCCTTGAGATCGCGCTGCCCGAGCGACGGGAACACGTCGCGCTCCAGACGCGACAATATGCCTGCCGCATGCCCCGGCTCCAGCCCGCTCGCCCGATTGCCATGCCAGGCCCGCGCAGCCGCCTCAAAGCTGGTCACAGGCGAGGGAGCCTTGGGACCGGGATCCCGGCCCCGCGCAAGGGCAAGTTTGGCCTCAGCGCGGCGCAGCCGCGCCTCTGCCAAAGTAACCTCCGGGTAGCGCCCGAACGAGAGCAGTTTCTCCTTGCCGTCGAACCGATATTTCATGCGCCAGAGGCGCGAGCCAGTCGGACGGACAAGCAGATAGAGGCCGCTGCCATCGCCGAGCTTGTAATCCTTCGATCGCCGGCTGGCGTAGCGAACCTCGAGTTCCTTGAGCGGCATAGGGGGCATCTCCTGCTGGGCACAGGCAAAACACCCCCAAAAGCAAATCGACGTCCTGGCATCAGGCGCGATCCGATGGGCGGCGCTGCATCCCCAAGAAACGGCGCAAATTCGCCGCGGGAAGACATAAAAAAACCGCCCCGGGATGATCCGAGACGGCTTGGTCTGTTGGTGTGTGGTTGCGGGAGTAGGATTTGAACCTACGACCTTCAGGTTATGAGCCTGACGAGCTACCGGGCTGCTCCATCCCGCGACACTGGGCGTTTTTTTGGTGCCCTGATATGCAAAAAGGGCGGCTTTGTGGGCCGCCCTGCTTTGCAATTATGAATGGGTTTTTATCCGTAGTCATGCGCGTGCTTCAATGCCTGGCGACGCCCTACTCTTCCAGTGCTTGAGCAATAGTACCATCGGCGCAGACTGGTTTCACGGCCGAGTTCGGGATGGGATCGGGTGGGTCACAGACGCTATGGTCACCAAGCAATGAAGCAGGCGCATAACTGCGGTTTTTTAATCGATACCGTGCACAGTTCACTTTCACTTGGGAAAGTGAACATCAAGAGCTTTGATTTGTATGTTCGTATATCTGGGCTGGCTTAAAACCATTCCGTCAACGGACGCTGCTGTTTCCAGCATTGTCGTTGATGGTGGGACTCTTAAGCGCGAACAGAGCAATTAGGACTGGTTAGCTCCATGCGTTACCGCACTTCCACATCCAGCCTATCAACGTCGTGGTCTACGACGGCTCGATGAAATCTTATCTTGAGGGAGGCTTCCCGCTTAGATGCTTTCAGCGGTTATCCCGTCCATACATAGCTACCCTGCTGCGCCACTGGCGTGACGACAGGTACACCAGAGGTATGTTCAACCCGGTCCTCTCGTACTAGGGTCAACTCCTCTCAAATTTCGACGCCCACGGCAGATAGGGACCAAACTGTCTCGCGACGTTCTGAACCCAGCTCACGTACCACTTTAATTGGCGAACAGCCAAACCCTTGGGACCTGCTCCAGCCCCAGGATGTGATGAGCCGACATCGAGGTGCCAAACGATTCCGTCGATATGAGCTCTTGGGAATCATCAGCCTGTTATCCCCGGCGTACCTTTTATCCGTTGAGCGATGGCCCTTCCACGAGGGACCACCGGATCACTATGACCGACTTTCGTCTCTGCTCGACTTGTCAGTCTCGCAGTCAGGCGGGCTTATGCCATTGCACTCTAACAGACGGTTTCCAACCGTCCTGAGCCCACCATCGCGCGCCTCCGTTACTCTTTAGGAGGCGACCGCCCCAGTCAAACTACCCGCCACAGAGGGTCCCTGCACCGGATAACGGTGCGAGGTTAGACATCAGAAAACAACAGGGTGGTATTTCACCTATGGCTCCACGACAACTGGCGTCATCGCTTCAAAGCCTCCCACCTATGCTACACAGTTCTTTCCTAATGCCACTCTGAAGCTGCAGTAAAGGTGCACGGGGTCTTTCCGTCTAACCGCGGGTACTCCGCATCTTCACGGAGAATTCAATTTCGCTGAGCATATCCTGGAGACAGTGGGGAAGTCGTTACGCCATTCGTGCAGGTCGGAACTTACCCGACAAGGAATTTCGCTACCTTAGGACCGTTATAGTTACGGCCGCCGTTTACCTGGGCTTCAATTCAGAGCTTGCACTCCTCCTCTTAACCTTCAGGCACCGGGCAGGCGTCAGGCCCTATACGTCGTCTTGAAGCCGACTTAGCAGAGCCCTGTGTTTTTGCTAAACAGTCGCTACCCCCTGGCCTGTGCCCCCCACAAGTGCTTGCGCATATGTGGGGCCTCCTTCTTCCGAAGGTACGGAGGCAATTTGCCGAGTTCCTTCAGGATACTTCTCTCAAACGCCTTGGTATACTCTACCATTCCACCTGTGTCGGTTTAGGGTACGGTCTATACGGTGGGGCTATTTCCTGGGACCCCTTCACTGCCCGGAGCAATCCAATAAGCCCGAACAATTTACGGCATCCGTCACACACCACCAGGCCCACGAATATTAACGTGGTTCCCATCGACTACCCCCTTCGGGCTCGTCTTAGGGGCCGGCTTACCCTGCTCAGATTAGCTTTAAGCAGGAACCCTTGGAATTTCGGCGACAGTGCATCTCACACTGTTAATCGCTACTCATGTCTGCATTCGCACTTCCGATACCTCCACGACCCATTACCAGATCGCTTCAACGGCCTACGGAACGCTCCGCTACCGCGTGATCCAAAGGATCACACCCTAAGCTTCGGTGCACGTCTTGAGCCCCGTTACATCTTCGCCGCAGGATCTCTTATTTAGACCAGTGAGCTGTTACGCTTTCTTTAAAGGATGGCTGCTTCTAAGCCAACCTCCTGGTTGTTTTGGAAATCCCACATGCTTTCCCACTTAGACGTGACTTGGGGACCTTAGCTGTAGGTTAGGGCTGTTTCCCTTTTGACGACGGACCTTAGCACCCGCCGTCTGTCTGCCGAACTAGACTCGTTGGTATTCGGAGTTTGGTTAGAGTTGGTAGATCTCGCGACCCCCGCATCCATCCAGTGCTCTACCCCCAACGGCAATCATTCGACGCTCTACCTCAATAGATTTCGCGGAGAACCAGCTATTTCCCGGCTTGATTGGCCTTTCACCCCTAAGCACAACTCATCCGACAATTTTTCAACATTGAACGGTTCGGTCCTCCAGTGCGTGTTACCGCACCTTCAACCTGGTCATGCATAGATCGCCGGGTTTCGGGTCTAATGCATCAAACTATGGCGCCCTATTCAGACTCGCTTTCGCTGCGCCTACACCTAACGGCTTAAGCTTGCTTGATACACTAAGTCACAGACCCATTATGCAAGAGGTACGCGGTCAGGTCTCAAGGACCCTCCCACTGCTTGTAGGCATCCGGTTTCAGGTACTGTTTCACTCCCCTCATCGGGGTGCTTTTCACCTTTCCCTCACGGTACTGGTTCACTATCGGTCATGTACGAGTATTTAGGCTTGGAGGGTGGTCCCCCCATGTTCAGACAGAGTTTCACGTGCTCCGCCCTACTCAAGTCCTGAATGGTAATTTTCGCATACGGGGCTGTCACCCGCTATGGCCGAACTT
>NZ_CP124576.1:4347500-4506188 GCF_000281715.2 Sphingobium sp. AP49
TGCTGCTGATGGTCGATGATGACCGCTTCCCACTCGCGCCCGGCGAAGTGCCGGTCGAACGCTCGATCCGCTTCCGGACGCTCGGCTGCTATCCGCTGACCGGCGCGGTCGAGAGCGAGGCCTCGACCCTGTCGGAGGTGATCCAGGAGATGCTGCTCACCACCACATCCGAGCGCCAGGGCCGCGCCATCGACAAGGATGCCGGCGGCGCCGGCATGGAGAAGAAGAAGCAGGAGGGGTATTTTTGACGCGCCACGGAATGCGTAGCGTTCCGAAGCGTCAACCCCGGCGAAGGCCGGGGCCTCAGGCCTCCGGGCTGCCCCTCACCAAGATCAACGAGATCCCAGCCTTCGCTGGGATGACGGGACAAAGCCAATGACCGACACGCTCGCCGACCCGATCTACCAGACCGATGCCCTCATCGCGCAGGACATCGACGCCTATCTCGACGTCCATCAGCACAAGACCATGCTGCGCTTCATCACCTGCGGCAGCGTCGATGACGGCAAGTCCACCCTGATCGGGCGGCTGCTCTATGATTCGAAGATGATCTTCGAGGATCAGCTCGAAGCGCTGCAGGCCGACAGCAAGCGCGTCGGCACGCAAGGGGGCGAGATCGACTTCGCCCTGCTGGTCGATGGCCTCGCCGCCGAGCGCGAACAGGGCATCACCATCGACGTCGCCTATCGCTTCTTCGCCACCGAGAAGCGCAAGTTCATCGTCGCCGATACGCCGGGCCATGAACAATATACCCGCAACATGGTCACCGGCGCGTCCACCGCCGACCTGGCCGTCATCCTGATCGACGCGCGCAAGGGCATCCTCACCCAGACGCGGCGCCACTCCTACCTCGCCCATCTGATCGGCATCCGCAACATCGTGCTCGCCGTCAACAAGATGGACCTGGTCGGCTATGACCAGGCCGTGTTCGACGGCATCGTCAAGGATTATGCCGAGTTCGCGCAGAGCATCGGCATCAGCGCCTTCACGCCCATCCCCATCTCCGGCTTCAAGGGCGACAATATCACCGCCCATTCGGAGAATACGCCCTGGTACAAGGGGCCGACCCTGATGGCCCATCTCGAAAGCGTCGAGGTCGATGCCACCACCGCGGCCGCCAAGCCCTTCCGCATGCCGGTCCAGTGGGTCAATCGCCCGAACCTCGACTTTCGCGGCTTTGCCGGCCTGATCGCCAGCGGATCGGTCAAGCCGGGCGACGCCGTGCGCGTCCTGCCCTCGGGCAAGACATCGACGATCAGTCGCATCGTCACGCTCGACGGTGACCTGGACGAGGCGATCGCCGGCCAGTCGGTGACCTTGTGCTTTGCCGACGAGATCGACTGTTCGCGCGGCGACGTCATCGCCGTGGCCGACAATCCGCCGGAGGTCTCCAGCCAGTTCGAGGCGACCATCGTGTGGATGGATGACGAGGCGATGCTGCCGGGTCGGCCCTATTGGCTCAAGATCGGTACCCAGAGCGTCTCGGCCACCGTCCAGGCGCCCAAATATGTCGTCAACGTCAACACCATGGAGCATCTGGCCGCCAAGACGCTGGACTTGAATGCCATTGGCGTGGCTGAACTGGCGACCGACAAGGCCATCACGTTCGAGCCCTATGCCGATAATCGCACGCTCGGCGGCTTCATCCTCATCGACAAGATCAGTAACCGCACCGTCGCGGCAGGCATGCTCCACTTCGCGCTGCGCCGCGCCCAGAATGTCCATTGGCAGGCGACCGACATCGGCCGCGACGCCCATGCGAGCCTCAAGAACCAGACCCCGCGCGTGCTGTGGTTCACCGGCCTGTCCGGCTCGGGCAAGTCGACCATCGCCAATGAGGTGGAAAAGCGGCTCGCCCTCATGAACCGCCACACCTTCCTGCTCGACGGCGACAATATCCGCCATGGCCTCAACAAGGATCTGGGCTTTACCGATGCCGACCGGGTGGAGAATATCCGCCGCGTCGGCGAGGTCGCCAAGCTGATGACCGATGCGGGCCTCATCGTTCTCACCGCCTTCATCTCCCCCTTCCGCGCCGAGCGCGAGATGGTGCGCCAGATGCTCCCCGAGGGCGAGTTCATCGAGATCTTCGTCGATACCCCGCTGGAGGTGGCCGAGGCGCGCGACGTCAAGGGTCTCTACAAGAAGGCCCGCTCGGGCAGCCTCAAGAACTTCACCGGCATCGACAGTCCCTATGAGGCGCCCACCGCTCCGGAAATCCGGGTCAACACCGTCGAGATGACCCCGGAAGAGGCCGCCGAGCATATCATCCGCAAGATCATGCCGCTCAAATGAGCAACGTCATGACAGACGCGGACCTCGCCGCCCATCTCGCCGAGACCGCCGGCCGCCTGCTGCTGGAGGTCCGCGCCTCGGGCCTGTTCAGCGCCAAGGCGCTCGGCAAGGCCGGCGACCAGACCGCCAACCAGTTCCTGGTCCATGCCCTCCAGGAACAGCGGCCCGACGACGGCCTCCTCTCCGAGGAGATGGCCTGTGACGGCGCGCGGCTCCAGCATAGTCGGGTGTGGATCGTCGATCCGGTCGACGGCACCCGCGAATATGGCGAGGCGCGCGCCGACTGGGCCGTCCATGTCGGCCTCGCCATCGACGGCGTCGCCACCATCGGCGCGGTCGCGCTACCCGGCCATGAGGACGGCATCGTCCTGCGCACCGACCAGCCGCGCATCGTGCCGCCCGCGCCCCAGAAACTCCGCATGGTCGTGTCCCGCACCCGCCCCGCACCCCAGGCGGTCGCGGTCGCAGAGGCGCTGGGCGCCGAACTGGTCCCCATGGGATCGGCCGGCGCCAAGGCCATGGCCGTGATCCTGGGCCAGGCCGACATCTATCTCCATGCCGGCGGCCAATATGAATGGGACAGCTGCGCCCCCGCCGCCGTCGCACTCGCTCACGGCCTCCACGCCTCCCGCATCGACGGATCACCGCTCACATACAACCAGCAAGACACATACATGCCTGACCTCCTCATCTGCAGGCACGAACATGCCGACAGCGTGCTGGAGGCACTGAAGGGCTAGGCGCGGGTCGCCAGCCCGGCGCCGACATCGCGGCCCGCCCAGGCGCGCCAGCGATCGCCGTCGGGGTCGACCTCCACCCGGTCCGTCAGGTCGAAGATCTTCACCGCCGGCCGATCCACCGTATAGGCAGGCCAGTCCGGCTCGGGTGCGCCATGGCGGACGAAATGGGCGATATGGTCGGTCATCCGCCGGCCAAGCGCAGCGCGGCGCCCGCGCATCGGCCCGCCCCGGACGAAGGCGGCGCGCAGGCCGCGCATCGGCCAGGCCAGAGTCAGGTCCAGCCCATGGGCGGCGCCGGCAATCGGATGGCGATAGTCGAAGCGGTAGAACCAGGTCGGTGCCTGCCCCGACTGCCGATCGGCGAAATGGCGCGTCGGCATCAGGAAGGCGAGATCCGTGCCGAGCGCGCGGCGCCCCGCCTTGTCACGCGGATAGGCGGCGAGGATGCGCGCGGCATGATCGGCCGGCAATTGTGCATGCAGCAGTGCTTCCAACGCCGGCCAGTCGGTCGGCAGGATATCGCCCGGCATCAGTTCAAACAGGCGGATCTCCTCGCGCGTGGCGCCAGCGAGCAAGGGCACCGGAGCCGCCGGTTCAGCCACCGCTTCCGCCAGCGAGCCGGGCAGCAGGTCGCCGTCGAACCAGGGAGCGGAAGGAATGGTGCCGGGATTGGCCGCGCCGGCCGCGCCCTGCGCCTCGAACAGGTGCAGCAGGTCCATGCTGCGCAGCCGGGCGAGATCGGGATCGCCGAGCGCCGCCATATAATCACGCGCCACCTGTTCGCTGCGGTCCCGGCCATGAATCAGGCTGACCGCACCGCTCTGCATGATCGCCCCGGCAAAGAGGCCGCGCGCGGACGGCGCGTGGAGCAGCAGCGAGACCGACATCGAGCCGGCCGACTGGCCGCCAACCGTCACCCGCGCAGGATCGCCGCCGAAGGCCGCGATATTGTCGCGCACCCAGGCGAGCGCCGCAATCTGGTCACGCAGGCCGAGATTGGATGGCACGCCGGGCACGACCGCGCCGAAATTGACGAAGCCGAGCACACCCAGCCGATAGTTGAGGGTGACGACGATGATGTCACCGTCGCGCGCCAGTTCGCTGCCGTCATAGGCGTGACCGCCGCCCGCAACGAAGGCGCCGCCATGAATCCAGACATAGACCGGCAGCGGGCCGGCAGCGCCGTCGGGCACATGGATATTGAGCGACAGGCAGTCCTCGGCAAAGTCGGGCGTCGTCAGGCGCGCGCGTTTCGCCTGATTGCCATACATTTGCGGGCATTGCGGTCCAGGGCGCGATGAATCGCGCACATCATTCCAGCGGGTCGGCGCTTCGGGAGCGGCGAAACGCTCCGCCCGCGCATAGGGAATACCGCGCCAGCAGCGCACGCCGTCTGCCATGATGCCACGCACCGGCCCGGCCGTCGTCGCCACCGTCAATCCGTCCATGCCATGCCCCTCCTGCTTTGTGGCGGGATGCTAGGCGGCGTCGGATGCGCCGCCAACGCGCAAGACACAGATAGCGGCGGGGCGATGCCCCTTGCGATCAGGGCTGCATCGAGGGGGTGACGACCAGCCGGTCGAGAATTTCCGCCATGCGGTCGAGGGGATAATCCGGCTCCTGCTGCAGCCACCAGGCGAGAATTTCCACCGTGGCGCTGACCGCGAAGACGATGCGCAGTTCGTCGGGCAGCCAGCCGGCATCATGCGGGGTCTGCTGCGCCAGTTGCCGGGCCTGGTCGGTAAATTCCTGCTTGAGCATCGTCGCCGCGCCGCCGGTGAGGAAAGCGGACCAGAGCGCCCGCCGCTCCGCGACATAGGCGAAGAGCGTCAGGCAGGACTGCCGCGCATCGTCGGCGAACAGGATCGGCAGCGCGCGTTGCAGCAAATCGGCGATCTGTCCGGCGGCCAGATCGTGCAGCAGCGCGTCCTTGGAGGGATAATGACGGAAGAAAGTGGCGTAGCCGACCTCCGCCTCGCGCGCGACCTCGCGGATCGTCACCTGGTCATAGGGCCGGGTTTCCAGCAGGTGGAGCATCGCGTCGAGCAGCTGGCGGCGGGAGCGCAGCTGGCGCGCATCGGTGGGCGGGGTATCCATCTTGGCCATGGCTTAGGGCTTTCGCGCCCGGCTGAACAGGGGGATGGATCGCCAGACCGATGATCCGACCCCGGCCCATTGCCCGACGGCCCCGCCCGACTAGGGTCTGCCCGACAGGAGAGGATGGGCATTATGGACAAGCGGATCGAAATGCTGATCGCCAAGGAGGAGATCAGGGACCTGGCGCAGCTCTATTCGCGCGGGGTCGACCGCCAGGATATCGGGCTGCTCAAGACGCTCTATACGCAGGACGCCACCGACAGCCATGGCCCCTATTATGACGGGCCGGCCGACGCCTATATCGGCTTTCTGGAGGCATCGCTGCCGCACATGCATATCGGCGGCCATTTCATCTGCAACCATCTGATCAGTGTCGACGGCGATCATGGCGAGGGCGAGGTCTATGCCATCGCCTGGCACCTGATCCCCGACGGCAAGGGCGGATTGCTGCACGACATGCAGGGGGTGCGCTATATCGACAGCTATCGCCGCGTCGATGGCCAATGGCGCTTTGCCAAGCGGGTGGTGAGTTTCGACATGAAGCTGCTGCACCCCGCCGGCGACCATGGCGACAAGCCCGTGCCGGTGAATGACCCGAGCTATGCGCTGCTGGCGCCGCTGTTTGCCCGGGGGGCCGGCCGCTAACCGCTTCGCTGCAGCGATGTCGCCACCGCTTCCTTGACAGTCAAATCAACAATCCTGTTGATGACAGCGCAGAAGAGACGGGCGCAGCAGGCGCCCGCTGGAGCGGATGATGGCCTTTTCGACGATCGATCTGACCCCGCGCATCGGCACCGAGATCCGGACCGATGCGGCGACTTTGGTGTCGGGTGACCATGCCGATAACATCCTGGAGCTGTTGCAGCAGCGCGGCGTGCTGATCGTGCGCGGCCTGCACATGAGCAGCGACGATCAGCTGGCCTTTTCCCACACGCTTGGCCGGGTCCAGCCGCAGGGCGAGGGCGGCATCTTCAAGGTGACGATCGATCCCAGGGAAAATCCGGGCGCCGAATATATCAAGGGCGCCTTCTTCTGGCATATCGACGGGGCGAGCGACGATGTCCCCAATTTCGCCGCGACGCTGAACGCCAAGTCGTTGTCGAAGACCGGGGGCAGCACCTATTTCGCCAATACCTATGCAGCATGGGACGACCTGCCCGAGGACGAGAAGGCCGCCTATGACGGGCTGCGCGTGGTCCATAGCTTCGAGACGTCGCAACGCTATGTGAACCCCGAGCCGACCGTGGGCGAGCTGAATTTCTGGCAGATGCGCACGCCCAAGGTCCATCCTTTGGTCTGGACCCATGAGACCGGGCGCAAGTCGCTGGTGCTGGGATCGACCGCCGACCATGTCGAGGGGATGGACCCGGCGCAGGGCCGCGTGCTGCTGTCGAAGCTGCGTGAATGGGCGATCCAGCCGCAATTCGTCTATCGCCATGACTGGACGCAAGGCGACCTGCTGATCTGGGACAATAGCGGCACGATGCACCGGGTCGATCCCTATCCGCTGGAAGAGAATCGCATGATGCACCGCACGACGATCGAGGCGATCGAGCAACTGGTCGGCGCCTGAAATCGCGCCAAGCGCGACACCGAAATTGACACATGGGAAGGATGAAGGATGACAAGGTCTCTAAATGGTCGCACGGCCGTGGTCACGGGTGCGGGATCGGGCATTGGCCGCGCCATCGCGCTGCGCCTGGCCGAGGACACGGCAAAGATCGCGGTGTGGGACATTAATGGCGAGGGCGCAGCCGAGACCGTCAAGCTGATCGAGGCGGCCGGCGGCACCGCCATCGCCATCACCGCCGACTGTTCGGACAAGGCGGCGATCCATGCGGCGGCGGAAGAGACGCGCACCAAGCTGGGACCGATCGCGATCCTGGTGAACAATGCCGGCATCGCTCCCTTCACCCCGTTCATGGATATTGACGACGACCTGTTCGACAAGGTGATCCACATCAACCTGCGCGGTCCCTATCTGCTGACCAAGGAAGTGCTGCCCGACATGCTGGCCGCCGGCTGGGGCCGGGTGATCAACATCACCTCCTCCTCGGTCCAGTCGGGCTCCTTCGCCCAGGGCCATTATGTCTCGTCCAAGGGCGGCCTGATGGGCATGACCAAGGCGCTGGCGCTGGAATTCGCGCCGAGCGGCGTGACCTTCAACATGGTGCCGCCCGGCTTCATCGACACGCCGATGCTGCGCGCCGCGCCGATCGACGCCGATGCCTTTGCCCAGACGCTGCCGATGAAGCGGATCGGCAAGCCGGAAGATATCGCCGCCGCCTGTGCCTATCTGGCGTCGGAAGAGGCCAGCTACATTACCGGCCAGACGATCAGCACCAATGGCGGCCGCTACATGGGCTCGCACTGAGAGCTTGATTGAAAATGCGCGAAAGAGCGCATTTTCAAGAGACCGCACCGGCCCACCCCCCCACCCGACCACCCAGCCATGATATCCTGATGGGCGGTCGGGTGGGGGTGTGGGCCGGTGCAGATGCGCCGAAGGCGCCAAACGAAAGCGCAAGCGCTTGCATGGCCAAGGCGCTTGCATGGGCGGCCCGGCTATTTATGCTCCGGCCATGGTCCAGAAACGTCGCGTCGGCGCCGAAAGCTCCGAAACCCGCGCCCGGATCGTGGAGGCCACCGAACAGGTGATCCGCGACGAAGGCTATGCCGCCGCCAGTTCGCGCCGCGTCGCGCTGCGCGCCGAGCTGCCGCCTTCGCTCGTCCATTATTATTTCCCCAGCACCGACGATCTGCTGCTGGCAGTGTTCCGGCGCGGCGCGGAACAGAGCGACGCGATGATCGAGGCGGCGCTGACCAGTGCCGATCCGGTCCGCGCGCTGTGGCGCTTCTTTTCCGACCCCAGCCGCAACGCGCTGGCGATGGAATTTGTCGCCATGGCCAATCATCGCAAGGCGATCCGCGCCGAAATCGCCCGCCACAGCGAGGCGATGCGCACCCGCCAGGCGCAGTTGATGGAGCAGGTGCTGGGCGATCGCCTGGCCGGACACAAGGTGACGGCGGCGGGCCTCAGCCTGTTGCTGGCCGCGGTCGGCCGCACATTGGTGATGGAAGCCGACATGGGGGTCGCCAGCGGACATAGTGATGCCCGCGCGTCGGTCGAAGCCCTGCTGGACGAATTGCTGCCACCCGAAAAATGAGAGGCATTGACTTTTCCATGCCCCTATGTTGAACATGTGTTCAAACGTGCAGGGACGCATAGGAGAGCAGGCATGTCCGCTACAACGATTACCCGTTTTTCGCATGAAGCCATCAAGCCGAGCATCGGCAGCCGTATCCTCAACAGCAAGGAGGAGTTGCTGGCGGGCGAACTGGCGCCGCAGATCCGCGAACTGCTGGAACAGCGCGGCGTGCTGGTCTTCCCGAAGATCAATTTCACCGACGAGGAACAGATCGCCTTCACCAAGACGCTGGGCGCCTTCGCCCCCGAGCACAAGGGCGGCGAGGAAATCCACAAGATCACGCTCGACGTGAAGGAAAATCCGCAGAGCGCCGAATATCTCAAGGGCTCGCTCTACTGGCATATCGACGGCACGATGAACGATGTGCCGATCCTTGCCTCTTTGCTGTCGTGCAAGGTGCCGGCGACCTGGGGCGGCAATACCGGCTTCTGCAACACCTATGCCGCCTATGAGGCGCTGACCGACGAGCAGAAGGCGGAGTATGAGAAGCTGCGCGTGATCCACTCGGTCTGGGCGACGGTCTTCTATTATGAGCCCGAACCCAGCCTCGCCAAGCTGAAGGGCATGCGCCAGGTCGGCGAGAATGAGTTGCCCCTGGTGTGGAACCACAAGTCGGGCCGCAAGTCGCTGGTGCTGGGCTGCACCGCCCAGCGGGTCAAGGATCTCGATCCCTATGCCAGCGCCGAAATCCTGGTCGGGCTGCGCGAATGGGCGACCCGCGAGGAGTTCAGCTACAGCCATGAATGGAGCGTCGGCGACCTAGTGATCTGGGACAATACCGGCACCATGCACCGGGCCGAGAAATATGATCCCGACTGCAACCGCATGATGCACCGCACCAAGCTGCAGGGCGAAGAACCCTTCGAGTAAGAAACGGCCGACCGGCCTTTCCACGCCCGCCGCCCATCCCGGGTTGGCGGGCGTTTCTGTCCTGCCATCGGAGCACGCCATGACCAATCCCCTGACCTTCGGCTATCTCTATGATTTCCGAAACCCGACCCAGTGGGAACGGCGTCCGGCCGACCTTTATGCCGAAATACTGGATTTCGTCGCCTGGAGCGAGACAGCGGGCTTTGCCGGCGCCTGGGTGCCCGAACATCATGGCGCCGACGATGGTTATATGCCCGCGCCCAATGTCGCGCTGGCGGCGATCGCGGCGCGGACCAGCCGGATCAAATTGGGATCGGCGATCGCCCTCGCCCCGCTCTATCATCCGCTGCGCTTTGCCGAGGAATGCGCGATACTCGACATCCTGTCCGACGGCCGGCTGGAGATGGCGCTGGCGATCGGCTATCGCCGCCGCGAGACGCAGGCCTATGGCGTCGATTTCGGCAAGCGCGGCGCGCGCTTCGACGAGTTTCTGGCGATCGTCCAGCGGCTCTGGGCCGGCGAGACGGTCAGCTTTGCCGGCCAGCATTACAGCATCGACAATGCCGTGCTGAAACCCGGCGCGCCGCGCGGTCGCATCCCCCTCTATATTGGTGGCTTCGCCGAAAAGGCGCTGGCGCGGGTCGCGAAATATGCCGACGGCTATTTCGGCAATGAGGAGGTGTGCGGCCTTTATGCCGACAAGCTGCGCGCCGAAGGCAAAGACCCCGCATCAGCGCGCATCCGCATCCAGAGCCTGTTTACGCTGGTCGCCGACGATCCCGAGGCGGCGATGGAGGAAATGGCCCCCTATTTCCACCATGTGAACGAGACCTATGGCGCCTGGCTGGCGGAGGACCAGGCATCGGGGATCGACAATGTGGCGCTGAAACCGATGTCGCTCGACGCGTTCAAGCGCAGCGGCATCTTGCAAATTCTTACCCCCGACGCGGCGATCGACCATTTCCGCGCGATGCAGCAACGCATCAATGTCGAGCATATCATGATGATGCTGCCCCCCGGCCTGCCGCCGGCCAGGTTCCAGCCCTATGCCCAGTGTTTCGCCGACAAGGTGATGCCTGCCTTTTGAGGGGGAGGATCGGCATCTGGCAGCAGACGGTGGAGATGCCAGCGGACACCGTGCCCCTGGACAGTCCCCGCTGAGCGCCAGGACAAAGGGGCCGGGGCGATGATCGCCCCGGCCCCTTGCAGCCTTTCCCTCTGAACAGCCTGATTAGGCCATCAGCGCCTTGACCGCATCGGCCACACGGTCAGGCGAGACGATATAAGCATCCTCCAGCACCTTGGCGAAGGGCACTGGCGACTTGGGCGCACCCAGGCGGCGGACCGGGGCCTTGAGCTGGCCGAACAATTCCTCCGCAATGGTCGCCGCAATCTCGCCGCCCGGGCCGAAGTCCCGCACCGCTTCATGCGCCACCAGCGCGCGCCCGGTCTTGGCGACCGAGGCCAGCACCGCCTCCCGATCCCAGGGCGACACCGTGCGCAGGTCGATCAGTTCGGCCGAGATCCCCGCCTCGGCCAGCGCCGGCAGTGCCGCCTGGCAGCGCAATACCTGCGAAGACCAGGAAATGATCGTGATGTCCGTGCCTTCCTGCACGATCCGCGCCTTGCCCAGCGGGATCGGGGTCGCGACCTCGTCCACCTCGCCGGGGATGAACAGGCTGCCGGCAGATTCGATGAAGATGCAGGGGTCGGGGTCCTGGATGCAGGACAAGAGCAGCCCCTTGTAATCGGCCGGGGTCGACGGCGCGACCACCTTGATGCCGGCGGTATGGGCGAACCAGCCTTCCAGATGGTCGGCATGCTGGCCCGCCGTCTGCCAGCCCGCGCCGGTCAGGGTGCGGATGGTGATCGGCACCGTGCTCTGCCCGCCCGACATGAAGCGCAGCTTGGCGGCATGGTTGAAGATCATGTCCATGCAGACGGTAGTGAAGTTCATCAGCATGATTTCCGCCACCGGCTTGTAGCCGGCCAGCGCCGCGCCGATCGCCGCACCGATGATCGCCTGTTCGGAGATCGGCGTGGATTTGACGCGATCGTCGCCGAAGCGGGTCGACAGGCCAGCGGTCGCGCCGGTGACGCCACCGCCCTCGCGATCGGCGACATCCTCGCCCAGCACCAGCACCTTGTCATCCTCCGCCATCGCCTGGGCGAGCGCCGAATTGACGGCCTGGAGCGAATTCATCTTCTTGGCCGTCATGCGGGCATCTCCTCGGCAAACACGTCGCGGCGCAGTTCGTCGACCGACGGCAGCGGGCTGGCGAGCCCGAATTCCTGGGCATCCTCGACCTCGGCCTCGATCTTGGCCTGCATCTGCGCCAATTGATCTTCGGTCGCATGGCCCTGTGCCACCAGCCATGCCTTGAAGGCCGGCAATGGATCCTTGGCGATCGCCGCAGCCTTTTCTTCCTTGGTCATATATTTGTCGTCGTCGCCCAGGACGTGACCCAGGAAACGGAAGGTCTTGCATTCCAGCAGGGTCGGCCCCTCGCCCTCGCGGGCGCGGGTGATCGCCTCATGCGCGGCGGCATACATGGCGAGCGGATCATTGCCGTCGACGGTATGACCGGGCATGCCGTAACCGATCGCGCGCTTGGCGATGAAGTCGACCGAGGTGCCATTTTCGTAGCGCGTATGTTCGGCAAAACCGTTATTCTGGCAGACGAAGATCACCGGCAGCTTCCACACCGACGCCAGGTTCAGCGCCTCGTGGAAGGCGCCGATGTTCGATGCGCCGTCGCCGAAATAGGCGATCGTCACCCGCTTCGATCCGTCGAGCTTTGCCGCCCAGGCAAGGCCGTTGGCGATCGGCATGGAGGAACCGACGATGCCGGTCGTCACCATCACCCCGGTTTCGGGATGGGTAAGGTGCATCGGTCCGCCCTTGCCCTTGCAGGTGCCATCGACGCGGCCGGCAATCTCCGCCCAGAGCGGGCGCAGCGGCATGTCCTTGGCCACCATGTCGTGAATGCCGCGATAGATGGTGCAGATCTTGTCATCATCGGTCAGCAGCGACGAGATGGTGGCGGGAATCACCTCCTGCCCGCGTGCCGAATAATAGGGCATGACCAGCCGCCCGAGGCGAATGGTCTTGCGGATCGCGTCGTCGTTGCGCTCGATCCGGATCATGCGGCGGTAGATGTCCACCAGCGCTTCCGGGCTTGGCGCCGGGGCGTTGCTCAGCTCTGCCATGGGTTCCTCAATGGCTATTGGATGTGCCCCTTGCATTGGCCGTCCGGGACCGGGGGTCAACTCGCCCCGGCGATATGTGCCGGATGCAGCGGGAAGGCCGGGAAAAGGCCCGTTTTTCCTGCCGATTTCGCTCCACCGATATAGGGTGGCCAATGCTTGCAATGCGAACCGATCGGCCCAAGCTGCCGGCGAGGAGAGCGCGCGATGACGAATATGCTGACCGCCGTCGCCAGGGGTGGCGAAGGGATTGAAGGGATCGCGATCCGCACGGCGCCGATCCCGGCGGCCGGCCCCGGCGAGGCGCTGGTACGGTTGACGGCAGCGACGCTCAATTTCCGCGATCTCATCATCGCCAGAGGCATGATGCCGGGCCTCGCCAAGGAACCCGATTATGTACCGCTGTCCTGCGCCACCGGGGAAGTCGTCGCGATCGGCGAAGCTGTATCGCATGTAAAGCCGGGCGACCGGGTCAACCCGATCTTCGCGCTGGGCTGGCTGGAGGGACGCCAACCGAGCATGGCGATGCTGGGCGGCAGTACCGATGGGGTCGCGCGCCAATATGCCGTTTTTCCGGCTGAAAGCCTGTGCATCGTGCCGGACTCGCTCGGCGATCTGGAGGCGGCAACGCTGACCTGCGCCGGCCTCACTGCCTGGAATGCGCTGTTCCTGCCGCGCCCGCTCCAACCCGGCGAATGGATATTGTGCCAGGGCACCGGCGGCGTCTCGATCGCCGCACTGCAATTTGCCAAGGCGGCGGGTGCCCATGTCGCGATTACATCCTCCTCCGACGCGAAGCTGGCGCGCGCCCGTGCGCTGGGCGCCGACGTCACGGTCAACTATCGCACCGATCCGGATTGGCCCGGTGCGATCCGCCGCGCACTTGGCGGACGCGGAGTCGACATATTGGTCGATGTGGTCGGCGCCAGCCAGATCGAGACCGCAGCCGCCCTGCTCAACCCCGGCGGCGTGATCGCTGCGATCGGCATGCTGGGATCGGAATTCAGCTGGCACTTCGCGGATGTCGGCGGCCATCCGGTCGCCCGCATCTCGGTCGGCAACCGCGCCGAACATGAGGCGATGCTGGCCTTCTGCGCGCAGCACCGCATCCGCCCGGTGGTTGATGCCGTCTATGATTTATCCCGCCTGGCCGACGCCTATCGCCATCTGGAAAGTGGCGATTTCTTCGGCAAGATCGGGATCAACCTGCTTTAGGATCTGGAAGAGACCAATGAACAAGGATGAACAGGCGCGCGAAGCGGCCGAACGGGTGCTGCAGCTGGAGGCCGAGCTGGAGGCGGAGGGCGACGCCCGCACCGGCGGCGATGAACTCGCCCACTCGCGGGCAGTGCTGCATCAATGGGTAGACAGCGTGGTTGCGGTCGTCGCCTCACCCGGCGTGGGTCGGGTGACGCTGATCCATGGCGATGGCAGCCAGACCAAAATCGCTTCGCCCAACCTGCCCTTCCTCCTGTCGCGCCCCGCCCGTTTCGCGGACGAATAGCCAGCGCGGATCAGAAAGGGCTGGCCGCATCACCTAGAATTGATTGTCCAGCCCGGCCGCATGCTTGGCCGCAATATAGCCGAACACCATCGAGGGTCCGATACTCGAACCGGCACCGGGATAGACATTGCCCATCACCGACGCGGTCGATACCCCGGTGGCGTACAGCCCTGGGATCACACCACCATCTGCGCCGACCACCCTGCCCTTCGCATCGGTGATGACACCGCCATAAGTGCTGACGTCCCCGGGCACGACAGGCACGGCATAGAAAGGCCCCTGTTCGATCGAACCGAGCGCGCTCTGATCCGAGAACGGGTCACCGACGAAACCGCAATTGTCATAGGCGCGTTCGCCACGGTGAAAATCCTCGTCCACACCCTTGGCAACGAAGCCGTTCCAGCGCGCAACCGTGGCCGCCAGCGCGACGGCATCGACGCCGATGCTGTGGGCCAGACCCTCCAGCGTATCGGCCCTATGAAGATAGCCGTCCTCAATCCAGCCATCGGGGATCGCCTTGTCAATGAAGCGGCCGGCGACCGCATACAGGCCGACATATTGTCGGTCGAAGATCGCCCAGCTCGGTACGGCCGCGTTTCGTTTGAGCATGGTTTCGCAATATAGTTCGTAACTGCCGCCTTCGTTCATGTAGCGGACGCCGCTCTGGTCGACCAGGATGGCATGCGGCTTGCCAGTCATCGACTGGGCGCCAGGCGCGACATAACCCTTGTCCCAGCCAGGCGCCGGGGTCATCTGATAGCCGACCATCTGGTCCATCTGGGCCAACTGGCCGCCGACCCGTTCCAGTTCCTGAAGCATCTCGCCGGTATCGCCTTCGGGGGTCTGCGACCATTGCGCGCGCGTTCCCGGCATATAATGGTCACGCATCGCCTGATTCCGGGCAAAGCCGCCCGCATTGACGAGCACGCCCAGGCGCGCGCCGATCCGCCATGGCTTGCCGTCCTTCATCGTCACAGCACCAATGACGCCATCATCCCCGACGATCAGTTCGCTGACCGGCGAATCCAGCCGGACGTCGACGCCCGCCGCCAACGCCGCCTTGAGCATCCGTCCCTGCAGCGCCGCGCCGGCCGTGGTATATTTGCGCCCGAACAGCTTGTCGCGAATGGTACGCAGCGCGATCCGGGCGAGCAGCCTGCCCGCCGCCTTGTTCGTTCGCCGATGCCCCTGCGCTTCCATCCCCTCGACCAGGGTCACATTGAATTCCGCGAAACCCTGGCGCAGCTTGTCGGCCCAATCGCCCAGTTCCTTGCGGTTGAACGGCTTGGCGACGACCGTGCGCGAGGTTTTGCAGCCGCCCGGCTGTTCGTCATAATAATCCGGCCAGAAGGTCGATCCGCGTTGCAACGCGATGCCATTATCGACCAGAAAGTCGATCGCGCGTGGCGCCTGGCTGACATAGGCCAGCCGCTTGTCACGCGAGGTGCCCGGGGCCGGATTGCCATCCAGTTGCTGCAACGCATCAAGATAGGTCATCGCCGCGTCCGCGCTGTCCTTCTCGCCATCCGCCAGCATGAAAGGATTGGCCGGTATCCACATCACGCCACCAGACTTGGCGGTCGTGCCACCCGCCCAGGGGGATTTTTCCAGAATGGCGACGGATTTACCGGCCTTGCGCATGACGAGCGCCGAACTCATCGATCCGGCGCCGCTGCCAACGACCACCCAATCGAACGTCTCGTCGAACCCGTTCATCCGCGTCTCTCCCTTTTCCGTTCGTCCGAGCTATCGCGGCAAGCGCGCCATGGGGAGGGCAGCCCCGCGCTTATCGCCACGGCGACGTTGGCGGCGCACGCGCCCATGCTAGAGCGGAGACAAGGAGAGCCAAGCGCATGAGCCAAGACCTGCCCCAATATCGCACTATCCAGCTTGAACGGCGCGCGCGGCTGCTGGTGGTCACGCTGAACCGGCCCGAGGCGCTGAATGCGGTCAATCTCGACCTGCATGACGAACTGCCCGAGGCACTGACCTTTGCAGGCCGCGACAATGGGTCGGACGTGGTGTTGCTGACCGGCGCCGGCCGCGCCTTTTCGGCCGGCGGCGACATCGCCCATATGGAGCATAATGCCGCCAACCCGCATCTCTTCGACCATGAGGCGCGGCAGGCCAAACGGATCGTGTCCGCTCTGCTCGATATCGAAAAGCCGGTGGTGTGCCGGATGAACGGCCATGCCGTAGGGCTGGGCGCGTCGATCGCGTTGCTGTGCGACATCATCTTTGCCGCCGAGGGCGCGAAAATCGGCGATCCGCATGTCGGCATCGGCCTGGTCGCGGGCGATGGCGGCGCGGTCATCTGGGCGCAGCGGATCGGCATCGCCAAGGCGAAAGAATATCTGCTGACTGGCGAATTGCTGAGCGCGACCAAGGCGGCGGAGATCGGCCTCATCAACCACTGCATGCCAGCCGACGAGCTAGACGCGGCGGTCGATGCCTTCTGCGCGAAGCTGCTGGCCGGCGCCCCAAACGCGATCCGCTGGACCAAGATCCTGACCAATATGGAACTGAAGCGGATCGCCTCTGCAGTGATGGACGCCGGCATCGCCTATGAATCGCTCAGCGTCCGTACCGCCGACCATCGCGAAGGCATTGCCGCCCTCAAGGAAAAGCGGACAGCGAAGTTTACCGGGCGATAGCCATAGCGGATACCGGCCCATTCGCCCCATCGCGCCGTCGGTCCATCCCGTTCAGTACACCCCCGTCAGCGACCGGCCAGAAAGCTTAAGCCAGATTAATGACAATGCCGTCCCGCTTCCCTAAGCGATTAGGGCAAGCGCATGGCAACCCGACCCGTAATGGTGCGTTTAGCGAGGCTGGCGATCGATCGTCACGGCGTGAATACGGAGTATATGTGGCGGACTTTGACAAGGTCGACCTGACCAACTGCGATCGCGAACCGATCCACCTCCTCGGCGCGATCCAGCAACCCGGGTTCCTGATCGCCGTCAGCACCGACTGGATCATCGCCCGGGTGTCGAACAATATCCGTGACCTTCTTGGCATGGCCCCTGCCGATCTTATCGGCACGCCCTTGCCGGACTATGTTTCGGCGAACTTTCTCCACGATCTGCGCAATCGCATATCCCTGCTGGCCGAACCCGACATGGTCGAGCGACTGTTTGCCTGCCCATTAGGCCCGTCGGGCCAAATTTATGACGTTGCCGTCCATTTTTCCGATGGCCAGATCATCATCGAAGCCGAGCCAGGCACCGCGGCCGGCGGCGATTCGACCAACGCGGTCCGCGCGATGATGTCGCGGCTCGATCGAACGAAGGACCTGACCGCCTTCTATCGGGAGGGCGCCCGCCAGGTCCGGGCACTGCTCGGCTATGACCGGGTGATGGTCTATAAATTCGCGGCGACCGGCGCAGGCGCCGTCGTGGCCGAGGCCTGCAAGCCCGGAATCGGCAGCTTCCTGGGCCTGAACTATCCGGCCAGCGACATTCCGAAACAGGCCCGCGCCCTCTACAAGCGCAACCTGGTGCGCGTCATCCGCGACGTAAACGCCGAACCCGTCCCAATCGTGCCGTCGATCGACGGCGCGGGCAAGCGGATCGACCTTTCGCTCTCCATCCTGCGATCGGTCTCCCCCATTCATATCGAATATCTCAAGAATATGGGGGTGGCCGCTTCGCTGTCGATCTCCATCATCGTCAATGACGAGTTGTGGGGCCTGTTCGCCTGCCATCATTATGCCCCGCGCGCGCCCACGTTCGAGCGACGGTCGGTATGCGAGCTGTTTGCCGAGATGTTCGCGATGCGGCTGGAATCGCGGGAACGTCGCCTTATCAGCGAATATGAGCAGCGTGCCCGCGACATTTCCGACCAGTTGCTGGGGGCCGTCGCATCCGACGAGACATTGCTCCAGGACCCCGACTGGCTCGGCGACATCCTGACCAGCGCGATCCCGGCCGATGGCGTGGGTGTATGGATCAACGGCAATTACGCTTTTTCCGGCATCGTCCCGCCGACCGAGGATTTCCGGAGAATTGTGCGCGCGCTCAACGCGCTGGCGGCGGGAAGGGTCTACACCACCGATCATATCGGCGGCCTGGTCGATGGTGCCCATGCGTTTGCCGACCAGGTCGCCGGCCTGCTCGCAATCCCCATTTCCCGTTCCCCGCGGGACTATGTCATCCTGTTTCGGCGTGAGCTGAAACAGTCCGTGCGCTGGGCCGGCGACCCGCACAAGCCGATTGAATATGGCCCGAACGGCCCGCGATTGACCCCGCGCGAGAGCTTCGCGGAATGGCAGGAAACGGTGGAAGGCCATGCCGAACCGTTTACGCCTTCACAGATCCGCGTCGCCGAAACACTGCGTGCAACCCTGATCGAAGTGGTGTTGCGGCTCGCCGACGAAGCCGCGGCCGAACGGCGCGTATCAACGGCACGCCAGGAGATGCTCATCGCCGAGCTCAATCACCGCGTGCGCAACATATTGGGCGTGATCCGGGGCCTGATCCGGCAGTCCCAGCCCGACAGCCCCGAAGTGCAGGAATTTGTGCGATTGGTTGACGGACGCATTCATGCGTTGGCCCGCGCCCATAATCAGATTACCGACGATCATTGGGGACCAGCACCGCTGGGCGCGCTGATCGAGGCCGAGGCCGCCGCCTTCGCTGCCGATCGACAGAGCGCCATCCTTGCCGAAGGGGAGCCAACCCTGCTCAATCCCCAGGCCTATTCGACGATGGCATTGGTGATCCACGAACTGGTCACCAACTCAACCAAATATGGCAGCCTGTCGGGCGAGGGCGAAGTGCATATCGGCTGGTCGCGCGACGACTCCGGCGACCTGACCCTGGTCTGGCAGGAGGTCGGGGGGCCGCCGGTCACGCCGCCCCGACGCAAGGGGTTCGGGACAACGATCGTCAATCGCTCCGTGCCCTACGACCTGGGCGGCAAGGCGCGCATCGACTATGCCGTGGACGGGGTGCGGGCGACATTCGTCATCCCGGCGCGCCATGTATCCGAAGCGCGCAATCTGCAGGGATCGGCAATCCAGTTGCCCAAACCGACGGTTTCGAGCCAAAAGGCCGTCGATCCGACCCTGATCGGCCAGAAATCCGTGCTGCTGGTCGAGGATAGCCTGATCATCGCGCTTGATGCCGAGGATATTCTCAACCGCTTTGGGGCGTCGGTATCGACGGCATCGACCCCGGAGGCGGCGCATGATCTGCTCGACAACAGCCGATTTGATTTCGCCATTCTCGACATCAATCTGGGCGACCAGACAAGTTTCGGCGTCGCCGACCGGCTGCGTGAACTGGGCACATCCTATTTCTTCGCATCGGGCTATGGCGAACAGGCAAGCCTGCCGATGGAGCATCGATCCGCCACCGTCGTGCAGAAACCCTACACCACCCACAATATCGCCAAGGCCATCGAAGAAGTGTTTGGCTGACGCCGCGCCAGCCCGATCGCCTCAGCGCGCGCGCTGATCCACAAGCGCAGCGGCGGCAAAGACCGCGAAAGCCTGTTTGGCGCCACGGATTGCCGCGTCCAGCCAGGCCTCGCCCTGCGCGGCATCCTCGATCGTCGCAAGGATGCGTTGCCACCCGCCCTGCGCATGCGCCGCCGAAAGATAGGCCTTGGGCAAGCCATCCCCGACCTGTCGGGCCAGGAATACACCGCCCAACCGTGATCCTTCCAACACATAGAGCGCGCCCCAGCGCGCCGCCCCGTCATAGGCGCCTTCGACCGGCAGAGCTGCCGGGACAGGCATGTCTAGCGCTTTGAGATCGGCCAGCAGGGCATCGGTCCGTCCGGTCCAGTCGGGCAGCAGCGCGCACGGGGCCAGCGCCGCTTCCAGCGCCGGCAGCGCACGGGCATGGGCGGTCAGGAAGCCGGCATAACCGTCCCGGTCGCGCAGATCATAACCGGCGAAAGCCGCATCGACCCTGTCATGGTCGTCCCGGGTCCGGCTGCGCAATGCGGCATGCACATCATGGCGGGATCGACGGTTCTGGCTGGTGTCGGACAATTGCATCGAACGGGAGGTAGGATCGATGGCCGTCGATGTAAATGCTTCGCACATTCAATTCATGACGGAGCATGGACGGCGCGAGACGGGCAGAGGCACCGCTTCAGACGATATCGCCAATCCGGACCCAGCGGCGTTCGGCGCTCGACACGCGGATGGCTTCCTGGATGCGCTCCACCTCCAGCGCGCGGGCAAAGTCCGGGGCCGCCACGCCGCGACCATGGATCGCCTCCACCATGGCCTGCATCGACAGCGCCATCGGATAGCTGGGCTGGGGTTCGCTCTGCCAGTCGAGGGCGATGCCGGGCGTCTGTTTGAAGGCGTCGGGCAGGGCCACCGCCTCCAGCGTGCCGCCCAATTGCCCCGCGCGCAGCGTACAGTCTCGCGCGGTCGGGAAAGTGGGCGAGGTCGACACCATCCGCCCCTTCTCGCCGAACAGGTCGAGCAGGAAACCGTCATGCAGGGCCATGCTCCAACTGATCTGCATCTGCAGCACCAGCCCGCTTTCAAAGCGCAGGATGACATTGGCGAGGTCGGTGGTTTCCGGCGTGATGGTGTCACCGTCCGGGAAGGTCCAGCGCTGCAATATCCGGCTATCATCGGCGACCAGCTCGGCGATCGGGCCGAGCAGATGGAGCAGCAGATAGAGCGCATGGCTGCCATTGTTGCGCACCGCCGACACGCCCTGCCCGGCCTGCGCGAACCAGTTATAGGGGAACAGCTTGTTGGGCTGGTTGAACAGCGAGATGTTGAAATGGCAGGTACCGCCGAGCGGCGTGCCGATATGGTCGTCGTCCAGCATCGCCTTCATCTGGCGCAGGGCGGGCAGATATTGCGAGAAGGCATCGACCACGCCGATGCTGCTACTGTCGCGCCAGGCCGTGTCGATCGCCTGCGCCCCGGCCCAGTCGGGCGCATGGGGGCTGGCATTATAGACATGCTTGCCATGGGCGAGCGCGGCCAGCACCATCGGCAGGCGGACGCTGGGCCGGGTGCCGAGGTCGACAATGTCGATGTCGGGATCGGCGCACATCTCCTCCGCATTCCAGAAGGCACGTGGCAGGCCCAGCCGCTGTTGCGCGGCGCGTGCCGTCTCCTCACGCGAGGTGCAGATCGCCGTCACCTCGATGCCCGGGATGGCGCGCCAGGCAGGCAGATGCGCGAAGGCGCCCCAGGCGGCGCTGACGATACCGACGCGCAACACCATCTTACTCGATCGTGCCCAGGACGGTACCGACCTCATAGGTTTCGCCCGGCTGGGCGATGATGCGCAACGTGCCGCTGGCCGGCGCCTCGACCTCGTTCGCCGACTTGTCGGCTTCGAGCAGATAGAGCGGCTGGCCCTCGGTGACGGTCGCGCCGTCTTCGGCCAGCCATTCGGCAATCTGCGCCTCGGTCATCGAAAAGCCGATCTTGGGCAGCAGGATGTCGGTGGCCATGTTCAGTCCCCTTTTAAGCGGAAATATCTTTCCTCCTGCTATCGCGCCTGCGGCCGCGAACAATGCGCAAAAGCGACCGTCCGCCGCCATATCACTGGCGCGATAGAAGGGCGGGGATCAATAGCCGCGCGTATCGGTCCAATTGTCGGCTTCTCCCGGCTTGTAGGTCTTGCCCGGCGTCTTGCCCGAACCGGTGCGCAGGTCGAAGCCGATCGGGTCGGCCCCGCCCTCGATCCCGACGTCGAAGGAGGAGAGCGCCCAGCTGGTCATGACATAATGGCCGATCGAGAAGACCAGATCCATTTTCTGCCGGGTGTCGAGATAGGTACCCAGCCCGTCCCAGGTGGCGTCGCTGATCTTGCCATCCTCGATCAGTTCGTCGACCGAGCGCAGCACCAGCGCGTCTTCCTCTACCCAGTCGCCGCCTTCGGGGAAATCGCGGACCGCGCCGATTTCCTCCAGGGTGATGCCGGCGTTGAGCGCATAGCCGACATGGTTGTGCCACTCATAGGCCGAGTTCACCCGCCAGGCGACGCGCAGGATCAGCAGTTCGAGCGCGCGGGTCGACAGCGTGTTCGCCATCAACAGATGCTTACCCCAGATATTATACACCTTGCCCAGCGCGGGATGGTTGCCCATCACCATCATGACATTGGTCTTGGACCCTTCCTCCCAGGCATTAGGCTCGCCCCAGAAGGCGAAGACCTCGCGCGCGTCGTCGGTCCACTGGTCGCGCGGCAGATGGGGAATGCGGGGGGTGATGTCGGTCATGATGCTTCCTCGATGGAGAATTTAAAGACCCTCGACCAGCAGCACGCGATAGGGCGCAGCCTGCATCCGCAGCGGGAGCGCGGCCTGATATTCGGGGCTGTCATACCAGGCGCGGGCCTTGGCGGCGTCGGGAAATTCCAGGATGATCGCGCCGTCCGCGCCGTCGCCCTCCAGCAATTGCTGCGCGCCATAGACGGCGAGCGGGCGGATGCCGTAATGGGCGACGAAGGTCGCCGCATTGGCGCGGTTCATCGCGCTATAGGCGTCCATCGCGGCCTGATCGGTGATCGGGCCTTCGCGGGTGATGATCATATATGCGGGCATGGCCAGCGCTCCTGGCGTCAGTGGATGGCGGCCGGCATCGCAGCCCCGCCCCAGCCGCCGACGGCGGCGAAATCCTTGCGGCAACTGCGGCTGGCGAACCAGGCGAGGATGGTGCTGGGGATGCCGACCAGCAGCGCCCAGCGCATCGCCATGCCCAGCGAATCCTCGCCATAGATGGGGCGCAATGCGTCACTGAGCGCGCCGACCAGCACCGGCCCGCCGCCCAGGCCGACGACCTGGATCGACACCATCAGCACCGCGATCGCCGTGGCGCGCGAGCGCGAGGGCACCAGTCCTGCCACGACCGCCATCAGTGGCGCAGCGGACAGGCCGCCCAGCAGCATGTTGAGGCCATAGAGCGGGAAGACGCGCTCGCCCGGCCCGGTCAGGATCATCCAGCCGATGCCGGTCGCGCAGGCCCCCGACAGCATCAATATCCAGACATACCAGCGCAGATCGCGGCGTCCCAGGAAATCGGCGAGCGGCCCGCCCAGCGTATGACCGATCGCCGAGCCGAAGAAGAGCGCGCCGCCCATCTGCAACCCGGCCTGACTGGCGGGCATGCCATGGGTCCGTTCCATGAAAGCCGGCGCCCAGCTGATGAAGCCCATGGTCAGCAGCGCATTGAGCGAAGCGGCAGCGATCAGCGGCGGCAGGGTACGGATCGCCAGCAATTCGCGCGCGGTCTGGAGGAAGGGCACGGGCCGCGCCTGTTCCACCGAGGCACCGTCGGCCAGGCCCGAGCGGCTGTCGCGCAGGGTGAACCAGACGATCGGCGCCAGGATGAAGCCGGGGATGGAGGCAAAGATCAGGGTCTCGCGCCAGCCATAGGTCTGCACCGCCCAGCCACCGACGGCAGGACCAAGAAAGGTACCGAGCGAAGCGCCCAGCAGGAAGATCGACAGCGCGGTCGCGCGCTGGCGGATCGGGAAAAGATCGGCGATCCAGGCCTGTGACGGCGGCGTGAAGCCGCCTTCGCCAAGGCCGATGCCGGCCCGGCCGATCAGCAGGATCCAGAAGCTCTTCGCCAGGCCACAGACGATGACGGCGGCGCTCCACACGGTGGCGGCGATGGCGACGATCTTGCGCTTCGACCAGCCATCGGCCAGCCGCGCCAGCGGGATGATGGCCAGGATATAGACGATCGCGATGATCATGTCCTTGGCCATGCCGATCGCGGCGTCGGACAGGTGCAGTTCGTGGCGGATCGGTTCGACCATCACCACCATCAGATAGCGTTCGCCCTGGACCGAGGCCGACACCAGCACCATCAGGAACAGGAAATAGGCGCGATAGGCCATGGAAGGCAGTGCTTCGGGTTGCTGGACGGCAACGGGCGGAACGGCGGGAGCCGTGTCGAAATGCGGGTCGCTGTCTGCCATGCGCTTGTCCTCACCCTCATGCGGCGCGGTCCTTGCGCGCGACTATTGTGCGGCTGTCTGCCGTCATCCTTGGCGCGATTTGAGACCGGTTCGCCCGGCGAGGCAATGCGGGCGGGAAAGGATCGCTTGCGCGATGGCCCTTCCCCGCCCGCGAGGGAGGATCAGGCGTCCTCGTCGCTCATCCAGTGGACGAAGCGCTGGAGCGGCAACATGCCGTCATGGGCGCCGCCCATCACATGCTTGGCCGCGCCGCCCAGGCGCACGACGCGCTGCGCCCCGGCGCTGGCGAGGCGATCGCGCAGCGCCAGCTTGGCGGCGGGCGGATAGATGCCGATCGTCTGGGTCGCGACATTCACATAGCGCACCGCGTCATCGAGCGACGCGACATGGACGACATTGGCGGTCTTGTTGCTCGGATGGAAATCGACTGGCTCGTCGGTCAGGATGACGAGGCCGCGGCCATCGGGCTTGCCCCAGACTTTGGTGTCGTCGCCCATCAGGGTCAGCATCTCGATCTCGTCGCGCACCTCGACCGGCAGCGGATGCGCCACTGCAGACGTCGTTTCGCGATCGAGGCCAAGTTTCTCCTGCAGCTTCGCGCAAAAGACCTCCACCCCGGCCCGGTCGCCCTCGACAAAGATGAAGCGGCTGGCGAGGCAGGCCTCCTGATTCATCGTCGCGACGTCGGTGGCGGCGGCATCGGCGACATCGTCGATGACGGCGGGGTCGAACCCTTCCGGCCCGATCATCGATATCGACGTCTTGGGATCGAACGAGACCATCTGGATGCCGGGGCCGAGATATTTGATGACATTCTTGATCGCGTCGCCGCCGCCCCAGGCAACGATCTTGTCGAAATATTGCGGGCGATAGAGCGTCCCTTCGATCCGCTCGTCGCCGCCGCGCCAATAGACCGCTGACATGGAGCGGACGACCGGATGATTAGGATCGACATCGGCCATGGTGCGCAGCATCGCGACGCAGGTGAACGGGTCGCTCGACGGCATCTTGAAGACGTTGACCGCCTTCACCAGCGCGCCCTGCGCGATCGAGGAGATGCAGCCGGTGGGCGAATTTCCCGCCAGCATATGCACCATGCGCGGCGGGAAGGCGCGCAGCGCGCCGCGATTGCCGTGCATGTCGGTACGTTCGACCCAGCGGTCGAGCGCGGCAGGATTGAGGAAGCTCGATTCGATGCTGCAGCGGAGCCCCTCGGGCGTCAGGAAATGCTTAGCCCGACGGAACAGATTTTCCACCACCCGGCGCGGCAGCGGATTGACCTTGAGCGTATGCTCCAGTGCCGCCTGCAGATAGGGATTGGTCTCGAAATCCATCCGCTGCCCGGCCTCGACCAGGAAATCGATGATCTCGCTGACCGGCATATCGAGCAGCGGCGGCAGTTCGGATCGCGGCGCGACCAGCGCATTGAGGTCGATCTGCGGCGTCGCGAAATCGACGCCCAGGTCGCGCGAACGATGGCGCACCGCCCCGCCCTCGACCAGCTTCCCGCGCACGAAATGATCGACGCGGATCGGTTCGGCCGCCGTTTCGACCGGCGCTGTCTGTTCAAGCACGCTCATGCCACACCTCGCACATAGGCATCGACGGTACCCGCGCAGCCGATCTTGTCGTCGCCGTCCAGATCGGCATAGCGGGCAATATTGTCGCGAATGGATGGCCCGCTATTGCCGCAGGCACAGGGGCTGTAGTCGACCGATATCCGGTCGCCGGTGATGACCCCGCCCCAGCGGCCGTCGAGCGACAGGTCGAAGAAGGCGGCCCGCCCCTCCACTTCGCCGTCATGGGCGTGATCGATCAGCGCGTCGCCATCCTTGTCGAGGATCATCGGCACGATCCAGGGCGGCACATGATAACGCCCGCCCTCGCGGCATTTGGGCATGCCGCTGTTGAGTTCCTGCATCGAATAATTCTGGAAATGCCGGCCTTCGGGGATGTTGAAGGTTTCGTGCACGAACTGCTGATAGTCGTCCGGCAGTTGTGCGCGCTTCAGGCCGCCGCCGATATAGATGCAGTTGTCCGGGTTGAAATCCTTGGCGCTATAGCCGCGCTCCCGCACCGCCTTGGCGACATGGTAGAGCGCGTTCCACATGCCCGCGATATAGAGTTTGTCGGCGCGATGTTCGATCATCGCATCGGCGGCGATATGAACGGCGGCGTCCATCGCCTCCTGCCGGAAGCGGGACGTTTCCTCGAACTCGGCAATGTCGCCGGGCAGCGCGCTGCCGTCCGCCATCGCCTTGCGCAGCACCACCATGCGGGTCAGCGATCCGACGGTGATCGGCGGCACCGGATATTGGAACATTTCCCTGGCGGGATCGCCAAAGGCCGCGCGCTGGGCTTCCCCGATAATCTCGTTCTTGGGTACCTTGGCAACCGGGGCCAGACCCATGATGCGGCGATCCTGCGCCGGCTGCACGCCCGATCCCCAGGCAAAGACATTGACGGTATCGATCTTCGACCAGTCCATGTCCGCCTGCGACGCGATCAGCATCGCCGACTTGCCGGTGGTGCCGCTGGAGCAGGAGACATAATGGCCGGCCGCCTGCAGCCGGTCGATCCAGTCGTCGACATCGGTGATACCATCCAGGTCGATGTCGGTCACGGGATGGGCGGAAATGGTGTTGAGCCACTGGGTCAGCTTGTCCCAGCGCTGCTGCATCAGCCAGTTTTCGGGATAGCTCTTGTACGCCGTATGCGGGAACAGCAGCTTCACCGCGTCGTCGAGCGAGGTGACTTCGCTAATCCCCGCTTCCCGCGCGCGGTGGCCGAGCAGGCGGATGCCGTCCTTCTTTTCCTGAAACCGTTCGTTCAGCGCCGCGATCTGCGCGCCGCGCAATTCGGCATGGGGAATGTTGAATCGATAGTCCGAACTGACCAGTCCGGTGAGGCGATCGGCCTGCGCGCCCATATCCTGCTCCTTGCCCTTGTGGCTTCGGTGCATTAATAGCACCTGATGCGTATCATTATGCACGATTCGCAAAATGCGGCAAGGGCCATAATGATGCTGGTCATGGACACACCGATTTCAGACCCTCGCCCGGCCGCCGGGCGCCCGACCCGCGCGCAGGCCCAGGCGCGCCAGGCCGAAATGCTCGACGCCGCGCTCGACATGTTCCTCGACAAGGGGTTCGAGCTGACGACAATGGAGGCGGTGGCGACCGCCGTCGGTATGACCAAGCGAACCATCTATGCCCGCTATCCCGACAAGGCGGCCCTGTTCATGGCCGCGGTCGGCCGGGCGATCGCCCGCACCGCCACGCCGCGCGCCGCGCTGGAGGCAATCGCGGGAGAGGATCTGGAAACCACGCTGGTCGCGATCGCCCGGCTGCGCATCGCCGACCTGTCGACGCCGGCGGGCGTCCGGCTGCGGCGGATCATCACCACCGAATCCTATCGCTTCCCCGACCTTCTGATGCTGTCCTACAGTCAGGGTGCCCAGCCGGTGCACGACCATCTGGCCGATTTGCTGCGCCGGCATGATAGCGCCGGGGCGATTTGCGTGGACCGGCCGGACATGGCAGCCAGCCTATTCATGACGATGGTGCTGGGCGGGCCGATCCGGCTGGTGGGATCGCCCCAGCCGATGAGCGCCGCCGAGGTGGACGACTGGGTACGGGCCGCCGTGCGCCTGTTCCTCAACGGCATAAGGACGAGAGACGACTAGACCGCTGACCGCCCGAAAGAGGCGGCAGGTAGCTTTATCGAAGGAGAGGGAGATGGAATCAGCCTATTGGGGTGAGTTGCGGACGCATTGGCGCCCCCTGCTCGCCGCGACGATGGGACTGGGCTTCGGCATCGGCCTGTCGGCCTATTCGATGAGCCTGTTCGCCCCGAAGATGATCGACGCGTTCGACTGGCCAAAGTCGCAATTCGCCCTGCTGGGCAGCTTTGGCCTGCTGATGCTGATCATGCAGCCGATCACCGGGCGGCTGACCGACCGCTTCGGGGTACGCGCGGTATCGGCCGTCGGCGTGCTGGCGGGGCCGATCGCCTATCTGGGCTTTGCTTTCCAGCCCGGCAGCATCCGCGCCTTCTTCGCCGTCGCCGTGCTGCAGATCATCCTCGGCACGCTCACCACATCGCCGGTCTATACCCGCATCGTCGCCGAACGGTTCGAGCGGGCACGCGGCCTGGCCTTCTCGATCGTAATGACCGGTCCGCCACTGGTCGGCGCGGTGATCGCGCCGCTGCTCGGCAGCTTCATCGAGAGCCAGGGCTGGCGCAACGGCTATCTGCTGATGGGCGCCATCACCCTGGTCTTCGGCCTGATCGCGGTGCTGCTGACGCCACCGCATGTGGGCGTGCATCCGCATGACGAGGCGGAAGATCAGGCCGGGCCGGCTCCGGTCGGCAGCCGCGTCATCTTCCGCAATCCCGCCTTCTGGGTGCTGATCGTCGGCATGGTGCTGGTCAATTTCCCGCAAGGACTCGCTTCGGCCCAGATGAAGCTGGTGCTGATGGACAGCGGCGCCGCGTCGCAGACGGCGACCTGGCTGATTTCCATCTATGCGATCGGCGTGCTGCTCGGCCGTTTCGCCTGCGGCCTGTCGCTCGACCGGATGCCGCCGCACCATGTCGCCGCGCTGGCGCTGGCGATGCCGGCGATCGGCATGGCGCTGATGGCCTCGCCGCTGGATGCGACCATCGTCCTTGCCCTCTCGGTCGCGATGATGGGGCTGGCGCAGGGGGCGGAGGGCGACATTGCCGCCTATCTCGTCTCGCGCCGCTTTGGCCTGGGCGTGTTCAGCCTGGTCATGGGTTTTGTCGGCGCGGCGATCGCGGGCGGGGCAGCGCTGGGGTCGCTGACGCTCAGCCTCACCTTAAGCATCTGGGGCAGCTATGCGCCGTTCCTGGCGCTGAGCGCCTGCGTCACCCTGGCCGGCGCGGCCCTGTTCCTGACCCTGGGGCGCCGTCCCCCCACCATGGAGCCCGTCTACGCATGAGCGACACCCAACGCACCGCGATCGTCACCGGCGCCAGCGCCGGCGTCGGCAAGGAAGCCGCCCGCGCCCTGCTGCAACAGGGCTGGCGGGTGATCGGCATCGGCCGTGACGCCGCGCGTTGCGCCGAGGCGGAGGCCGATCTTAAGGCCACGGCGGGCGCGGATTTCACCATGTTCCGCGCCGACCTGTCTTCGATGGCCGACACCGCGCGTGTCGCCGGCGAAATTGCCGCGATCGCGCCGGAGATCGACGCGCTACTCAATAATGCCGGCGGTGTGGTGGCGGAAAGGGTCATCACGCCAGAGGGGGTCGAGGCGACCTTTGCCTCCAACCATCTCGCGCCCTTCCTGTTGACGCAAAAGCTGCTGCCCAATCTGCGCGCCGCTGCTGCCAAGAGGGGGCCGGGCGCAGTGCGCGTGATTGCCGTTTCCTCCACCGGGCATGAGCAAAGCCAGGGCATCCAGTGGGACGACCTGACCTTTGCCGATCATTTCGTCGGCGGCGCGGCCTATTGCCATGCCAAGCTCGCCAATATCCTGTTCACCCGCGAACTGGCCCGCCGCGTGGCCGATGACGGCATCCTCGCCCACGCCATGCACCCGGGCGTCGTCGCCAGCAATTTCGCCAGTCACTGCGACGCGCCGATGCAGGCCTATATGGAATCGATCCTCGACCGATCGGTGACGCCGGCGCAGGCCGCCGACACATTGGTCTGGCTGGCCAGTGCCGAAGAGCCGGGGCGCAGCAGCGGCGGCTATTTCCATCAGCGCGCCGAGCTCACGCCATCCGCCGCCGCGCAGGATGATGCGCAGGCGCTGAAGCTGTGGCAGCTCAGCGAAGCGATGGTGGCGGGTTTCTAACCCCGCCCCTCGGCCACGATGCGGAACTCGTCGAAAATATCGCTCGGGATGGCATAGCCGGCGTCATCGTCGCGGATCGTGTCAATATGGGCGGCGACCTGCTCGGCACTGGGTGGTGCATCCAGCCCATGATCCCATCCCTTTGTGGCGCCGACGAACACCCGTGATATCCGGCCGCCCAGCGCCGAATAGATGCTATGGGTAGACGTGCAGCTGTCATGCGCGAGATAGGCGACGAGGCCGGCGGTGAAGCGTGGATCGAAGCTGGGGCCGAGCGCCCGGCCCCAGGGGTTGTCGCCCAGCGTACCCTGGCTCATGCCTGCGGACATGCGGCTGGCAGCGTTGGGCATGACCGCGTTGCAGACTATGCCATAAGGCCGGCCTTCCTCGGCCAGATTGTGCATCAGACCCATGACCCCGCCCTTGGCCGCGCCATAGGCCGAAAGCTGGGCCATCCCCAGCATCCCGCCGCCCGATGTGGTGAGGACAAGCCGGCCGCCGCCCTGCGCCCGCATATGCGGCCAGGCGGCGCGCGCGACATTGAAGGAGCCGCGCACATGGACGGCGAGCAGCGCGTCGAGATCGGCGGCGGTCAGATCCTCGACCGGCGCAAAGCGCATATTGCCGGCATTGGCGATGACTGCGTCAATCCGGCCGAAGCGGGCGATGGCAAGGTCGATCATCGCCTGCGCGCCGTCGGGCGACGACACATCATCGCCATTGGCGATCGCGATGCCGCCCGCCGCAACGATGTCTGCCGTGACCGCATCGGCCATGGTCGGGCTGGCCCCCTCCCCCATCACTGATCCGCCCAGATCATTGACGATGACGGCGGCGCCACGCGCGGCGATGTCCAGCGCATAGGCACGGCCCAGGCCCCCGCCCGCCCCGGTGATGAGGACGGTGCGGCCGGTAAAGTCGATCCTCTCCATGCTCATCCCAGTTGCGCGATGACCTGCGGCAGATCGGCGGTGGTGCGGATGCCCGGCGGCGCATCGCACACGGCCGGAATGGCGTTTACTGCCCGATGAGCGGTGAGACCGGGGGTAAAGGCGGCATAATCCTCCGGCGCCACCGGGAAGCTGATGTGGACGTCGAGCGGGGTGTCGCCCTCCACCCGGATGCGCCAGCCCGATTCGCGCAATTCCCAGTCGGGCCGGTCGATGTCGCGGGTGCAATACCAGTTGGCGCGGAAGCGCAGCACGGCCTTGTCGCCCTGCATCCCCGATATGGTGATGCGCTGGGCGCCGACCGTGCCGGCGGCAATCGTGCCGGCCGCGATCGTCACGTCGCGGGTCGCCGCCGCCATTTCGCCAAATGCTTCCCACCGGTCGACCGCGATGCCGGCGGCGTCGGCCAGTTGGGCGAGCGAGCCGGCGAAATCATGCTTCACATAGTCGACCTTGCGCTGGTCGAATTGCGTCGGCGCGACGCCATAGCCCATGATGTTGAACAGCAGGTCGGGCGAATCCCGGCTTTCCATGTCCGCAAATTCGTCGATCGTCAGGCAGTCATGCCGACGCGAGAGCGAGAGCAAGGGAATGGTCAGCGCCTCGGTCACGAAACCGGGGCTGGAGCCGGTGCTGTAGATCGAACTGTTGCCGGCCTGGCAGGCGGCCTCGATCCGGGCGCGGACATCCGGGTCCATGGAGGCGGGATGATGGAAATCGCCGCGCGTGGTGACGACATTCTTGCCCGATGCCAGCAGCCGGCACAGTTCGTCGATATCGGTCCCCTGCCGCATGTAGAGGACGCAATCGGCCGGGGTCGCGACCAGCGCATCGACATCGCTGGTGGCAACGATCCCTTGCGGATCGATGCCGGCGAGCGTGCCCGCGTCCTGCCCCGCCTTCGCCGCTGAACTGACCCACAGGCCGGCCAGGTCCAGCCCCGGATGCTCGATCACAGCGCGCAGGGCGCGACCGCCGATATTCCCGGTCGCCCACTGGATCACCCGATAGTTTCTACCCATCGCCATCCTCTCCCTTGCCGCCCCGATCAGAATTTGACGCCGGCCTGGACACCCCAGGTCGCTGGCGCGCTCCAGACATTGCCGATACCGAAATTGTTGCTGAGTACCTGGGTGCGGTAGCGGCTGTCGGTGACATTGTCGCCGAAGACGGCCAGCGAGAAACGGTCGCTGGCGTCGGTCCATTCCGCCCGCAGCGCCAGCACTTCATAGCCCTTCTGCGCGAACTGGGTGCCGGACGGACCGAAATAGAATTTGGAGGTGTAATAGAGATTGCCCGAAAGCGCGAGCGCCCCGCCGGCCAGGTCGAGCGTGTAGCGCGCGCCGACATTGCCGGTGAAGTCGGGCGTACGCTGCATATGCACGTCGTTGAGTTGGGTCGGCACGACGACGAAGCTGATCCCCTGCGCCGCGCAGGCGGCAAGGGTGCAGCGCGTGTAGATCGGCGCATCCTCGAAATTGGTGTAGCGCGCATGGGTATAGGCAGCGCCAACATTGAACTGGAACCGGTCGGTCAGCCGGTAGGAGAGTTGTCCCTCCAGGCCATAGATTTCCGACGAGGCGGCGTTGATGATCTGCGCGGAGGGCGGGTTGCCGCGATAGAGCGACACCTGGAGATTCTTGTAATCATAATAATAGGCCGACAGGTCGACCGACAGGCGGCGATCATCATATTTGAAGCCGACTTCATAGGCGTCGATATCCTCGGGCGCGACCTTGTTGCCGGTATTGCCGCCGACGTCGAGAATGCCCGACTTATAGCCCTTGCTATAGGAGGCATAGATGCTCGATTCCTCGCTCGGCTTATAGCGCAGCACGGCACGCGGCGTGAACTTGTCGCCCTTGAGATCGGGCACATAGGTCCGCACCCCCGAGAAGGCGACCATATAATAGGCATCACCGATCTTGTCGTGGCTATAGCGACCACCGACCGTAAGGAAGAGGTCCGGCGTAAAGGCATAAGTGAGGTCGGCAAAGGCGGCATAGGATTTGCTGTCGGTGCCCGAGCCGCCAAGCGGAATGCTGGCCAATGGATCGGTCGCGGTTGGCGTGCCGACCCGCGTGCCCCATGTGTCCTTGTTATTGAAATAGAAGAGGCCGGCGGTCCATTGCAACGGCCCGCCGGGCTTGGACGTCAGCAGCAGTTCCTGCGAGAAGGTCTTGCTGCGCACCGGGATGTGCAGCAGGAAGATGTTGGCCGCCGTGCTGTCCAGATCCTCGACGATCAGCGAATTTTCGTCGCGATACTGCGTGTATGAGGTGAGGTCGGCAAAGCCGAGATCGGCCTTGAGCGTCCCCTGGATCACGTCGTTGTTGGAAAGAAATTCGGTCGGACCGCCGGTCGCGACCTCATCATGCTTGGTCGCATAGAGGCTGGGCGGCAGGTTGGTGCCGGCCCCGCCGATATCGTCGCCGACATAGATATTGGTGTTGAGCAGGGTCGGATCATCGGTATCGCTGTGGGTGTAGCGCAGCAGCAGCGACACCGAATCGCTGATATCGGCCTTGATCCCGCTGCGCACCGACCAGTTGCTGTAACGCCCGTCGCTGTCGCTGCCGGTGGTGATATTATGGACGAAGCCGTTGCCGCGCCGGAACAGCGCCTCGACGTCCATCGCCACATCCTGGACCACGCCGAACGTGGCATAGCCCTGCACCGCCAGGCTGTTGAAACGGCCATAGCTGACCTTGAACTCGCCCGCGCCGTCGCTGCTGGGGTCGGCCGTGGTCAGCAGGATCGCGCCGCCGGTGGTATTGCGGCCGAACAGCGTGCCCTGCGGTCCTTTCAGCACCTGTACGCTCTTGAGGCTCATCAACTGGAAATCGGCGGCCAGGGGGTTGGGCGAATAGAAACCGTCCACATAGATGCCGACATTGGCGCCACCACCCGAACTGGCGACCGCCGTGCCGACGCCGCGAATGGTCGGCTGGACGAAGGCGGCAGCGCTGTCGAAGCGCAGCGCCGGGGTGACGGTGGCGATGTCGGTCAGCTGGCTGGCGCCGGCGCTGGTCAACTGGTCCTGGGTCACGGTGGTGATACTGATCGGCACGTCGCGCGACAGTTCCGCGCGACGCTGCGCGGTGACGACGATCAGATCGCTGTCATTCTGCGGTGCGGCGGCCTGCGCATTGGCCTGTTGCGACGCGGTGGCGAGCAACATCGCCATCGTTGCGCACGATGATGCGATAAGGGTGTTGCGACGGATCATATAACCTCTCCCATGGCACGGCGCCGGTTGTCCGACGCTCTATTGATGGGCGGCATGATAGAACGGAGAACGCCGGTCTCTCGCCTCGTTTGTGCAGCCAGAGGAGGCGCGTGCGCCATCCATCGCCCGGGCGTTGCCCCGCCCGTCGCTATGGTCCGATATAGCCGATCCTGTCCTGACGCGGGTCAGGTGTGTCGGCGCGCCAGCGGACCGAACCGAATGGCCGTTCCAGCCGGCGTCGTACGCGCACCTGCCCGGCCTTGCGATCGAAGGCGCGGGCCGCCTGCTGCGCCAGCTTGTCTGCGTGGGTGAAACGATCGCGCATATGCAGATAGTCACCCCAGGTCGGACATTGATAGCGTTCGGTCCACAGCGCCGGATCCGCGATGTCGCGCGCGATCGACCAGTTGAAGCCGCCATTGCGCATCCGGGTGCGCTGCACCTCCACCATCGCGGCATAGAAATCGCGCGCCAGATCGGGATCGACATCATAGTCGATCTCGATGATGACTGGTCCCGACCGCCGGGTAAGTGCCATGCCGACCTCTGGTTCACCGGCGATGACGAACGGTTCGACGTCGGCCTCGCTGGTTTCCGGCAGCGGCAGCAGCAGCCCGACGACCGGCAGCAGCGCCAGCGCCAGGCCAGAACCATACATGGCGATGTCGACCGACCAGCGGCTGGCGACCAAGCCCCACAGCAATGCGCCGATCGCGATGCCCCCGGTCAGCGCCGAAGAGAAGAGCGAGAGCGCGCGCGCCGTCACCCATCGCGGCGCGGACAATTGCACCGAAACATTGAACAGGGCGATGGTCAGGATATTGGCGCCGCCTGCCACCAAAAGCGCAAGGCAGGTCAGCGATACATCACGGCTGACCCCGACCAGAGCCAGCGCAATGCCACTGATGATCGCCAGCAGGGCGGTCGTCGCCTGCGTGCCGAACCGATCCCGGCATGGCTCCACCAGCAGCGCACCCAATACCGCCCCCACGCCGCTGGCCCCTAGCAGCAGACCATAGACGCTGGCGTTACCACCCAGCAGATCCTTGGCGACCAGCGGCGCCAGCGCCGATGCCGACGCACCGGCGAGGCCGAACAGGAAGGCGCGCGCCAGCACGGTCCGGATTGCCCCGGCATGCAGGGCATAACGCATGCCCGACACCAGCGCCCGGTGGAATTGTTCGGGCGGCAGCCGTCCGGGAACGTGGCGGCGGCGCCACACGAAGAAAGCCAGGAAGAGCGGCAGATAGCAGATGGCGTTGATCGCGAAGGCGGCATGCGCGCCCGCCGCCAATACGATGATACCGCCCAGTGCCGGACCAAAGCTGCGCGCGACATTATAGCTGATGGTACCAAGCGCGACGGCCGCAGGCAGCAGGCGCGGCCCAACCTGTTCACTGATCGACGCCTGCCATGCAGGCGAATACAGCGCCACGCCCGCACCGATAAGCGAACAGAAGCCGAGCAACATCCAAGGCGAAGTGTGGCCCGTCCAGGCAAGGACGGTCAACAGCGCCGCACAGGCCGTGGAAAAGGCGAGGCCCGTCATCGCGATCCTGCGCCGGTCGAACATGTCGGCAAAGGCGCCGGCCGGCAGGGTGACCAGCATCAGCGGCAGCATCAGCGCGGTCTGCACCAGTGCGACCATGCTGGGCGATGCGCTCATCCGCGTCATTTCCCAGGCGGCCCCGACCCCCAGGATCAACTGGCCAAAGTTGGAGAGCAGACTGGCGGTCCAGATACGGCGGAACACCGGTTCGCGCAGCGGCGCGAAGCTGCCGCCCGCCCTCTGTGCGACGTCGTTATCCGCCATCCCTCTCTCCTCATTCCGCGTCTTTCGGCCAGCCTGCACCAGCGTGGCCGCAGAGGCCAATAACCGCGCCATCAATCGCCCGCGCGATTGGGTGACCTCACGCTTCCATGCGATAGGATTCGAGAGTCCCGCCTGCGGGAAAAGAGATCAGGAGAAGAGCCTTGGCCGAAGCCTATATCATTGATGCCGTCCGCACCCCGCGCAGCATCGGCAAGATGGGCAAGGGCGCGCTGTCGCACATGCACCCGCAGCATATTGCCGTCGCCGTGCTGAAGGCGCTCAAGGATCGCAACAATCTCAACACCGCCGATGTCGACGACATCATCTGGGGCACCAGCGCGCAAATGGGGCTGCAGGGTGGCGATCTGGGACGCATGGCAGCGCTCGACGCGGGCTATGACGTCAAGGCATCGGGCGTAACGCTCGATCGCTTCTGTGGCAGCGGTCTCACTGCCACCAACCTGGCTGCGGCGCAGATCATGTCGGGCATGGAGGATCTGGTCATCGCCGGCGGTACCGAGATGATGTCCTATGTCACCTGGTATGGCCAGTCGCTGCGCGAGGCAGGGGTGAAGGCGCCCGGTGGCCTTGGCACCGGCAATATGCGCCTGCAGGAGAAACATCCCCAGTCGAACCAGGGCGTGGCGGCCGACGCGATCGCCGCGATGGAAGGCATCACCCGCGCGGATCTGGATGCCTTTGGCGCGGAGAGCCAGCGCCGCGCCGGGATTGCGCTCAAGGAAGGCCGTTTCGCCCGATCGACCGTGCCGGTGCTGGACGATGACGGCACCGTCGTTCTGGATCATGAGGAATATCCCCGGCCCGACACCACCGCCGAGCAGTTGGCCGGGCTGAAGCCGGCCTTTGCGGCCTTCATGGACATGCCCTCACGCCAGGACGGACCGACCTTCCGCCAGCTCATCAACCAGAAATATCCCGACCTGGCGATCGAGCCGCTGCACCATGCCGGTACCTCGTCGGGCGTGGTCGATGGCGCGGCCGCCATCCTGCTGGCGTCGAAAGCCTATGCCGATGCCCATGGGCTGAAGCCTCGCGCCCGGATCGTTGCCACCGCGAATGTCGGCGACGATCCGACGCTGATGCTGAATGCCCCCGTCCCGGCCGCGCGCAAGGTGCTGGCCAAGGCCGGCCTCACCGTGGCGGACATCGACGTGTTCGAGGTGAACGAGGCATTCGCCGTGGTGACCGAGAAATTCATCCGCGACCTCGGCATCGATCGGGCCAAGCTGAACCCCAATGGCGGCGCGATCGCGCTGGGCCATCCGATCGGCGCGACCGGGGCGGTGCTGATCGGCACTGCACTGGACGAGCTGGAGCGAACCGACGGCCGCTATGCCCTCATCACCATGTGCGCGGCCGGCGGCATGGCGCCCGCCATCATCATCGAACGTGTCTGAGCGCATAGTCCGTCCGCAGCGCTGCGCCGAACAGGAGGAGGCCGCTTTCGTTTCGCCGCGATGGCGCTATGCTGCGCGCACAATGGAAAGCCTGCAGGACAAGACACTCGCCGACAACCCGCCGGCGCTGATGCGCAACGCGACGATGAAACTGACCATCATCGCGCGCCAGCTCCGTGCCCATTTCGACCAGAGCGTGGTGCGGCTGGGCGTTACCCGATCGCAATGGACGGTAATTGCCGCCGTCGCGCGCTATCCCGGCACGACCCAGCGCCATATCGCCAACCTGCTAGAAATGGCCGAGGCATCGGCCGGTCGATTGATCGACCGACTGTGCGCAGACGGACTGCTGGAGCGGCGACAGAAGGATGATGACCGTCGCGCCCACGCCGTGTTCCTGACCGAGCGGGGCCAGGCCATCACCATGCAATTGTCAGGCATCGCCCAGGAGAATGAGGAAGTCGCCTTTGCCGGCTTCTCAACCGACGATCTCAAGCGGCTGAACAGCCTGCTCGACACGATCTCGGAAAATATCGTCAAGCCCTGAGGGCGATTGCCGTTCCGGCCGATGCAACGGCCTGCCCAACCTTCATCGTCCCGCCGCAGGCCCGGGTGCGATATGCCGGCGCCCTTCCTGCCCGAACAAAAAAAGGGCCGCTCCTGTCGAGGAGCGGCCCATTCGCTATCGGCAGGGCGCAGGGGAGGCCGCGTCCTGCGATCTCTTAGCGTGCGGTCAGCAGGTCCTTCTTCGACAGGCTGGTGGTCAGCTTGCCGTCAGCCGCGGTCAGGCTGGACGCCGGCACATTCACCATCTTGCCGTTGAGGATGATCTGGGCATTGCCATCGGCGGCGACGCGATAGACGGCGGCCAGGCGATCACCACCGGCAGTGTAGAGCATCTTGCCCTTGAAATCGGCGGCACTGGTGGCCGACGTGATCTGGACGGCTTCGTCAGCGGCAGCGATCTGCGGCAGAGCTGCGGCGGCGAAGGAGAGCGACAGAGCGATCTTGGCGAAACGAGTCATGGCACAACCTCTTCAACTAAAAACTGTCGGGGACCCATATCCCCTTAACACTAAGCTAGGTTAGCTATTCCCGGAGATAATGTCAACCTAGCTTAGTATTTATTTTTGCATGTGCGAACAGCAACTTGGATGGGTACGAAAAAGGGCCGCGCCCAGGCTGAGCGCGGCCCAATGGCCCAATTGCAGCGACTCCGCGGACTCAGCGCGGCGGAAAGCGAATCGCGCCGTCGATGCGGAACAGCTGAGCGTTGATGTAGCTGTTGCGCGTGATCTCCAGCGCCAGGCCGGCAAATTCCGCCGGCTTTCCAAGGCGCTTGGGGAAGGGCACGCTGTTGTTGAGGCTTTCATACATGGCCGGATTCATGTCCTTGAAGCGCAGCATCGGCGGCGTCGCAAAGATGCCCGGCATGATCGCATTGACGCGAATCCCCAATTCCATCAGGTCGCGCGCCATCGGCAGCACCATGCCATTGACCCCGGCCTTGAGCGAGCCATAGGCAACCTGGCCGACCTGCCCATCCTGCGCCGCAGCACTGGAGGTCAGAAGAATGCTACCTCGCTCGCCATCCTCGAGTGGGTCGAGCGCGGCCATGCCGAGCGCCGCGATCGACGCCATGCGATAGCTCGCAACCAGCACGCCTTCGGCCGAGATCGCATAATCCTGTGTCGACATGCGCTTGAAGCCGCCGGTCTCCTTGTCCTTCGACACGGTCTTGCCGCCCTTCGACACCACCGCGCAATGGACCAGGATACGTTCCTGGCCCTGTGCGGCACGGGCGGCATCGAAGCCGGCGAGCACGCTGTCTTCCGACATGATGTCGACCTTGCAGAAGGTGGCGCCGACCTCCGCCGCGATCGCGTTCCCGCTCTCTTCGTTGATGTCGAAGATCGCGACCTTCACCCCCGCGTCGCGTAATGCCCGTACCGTCGCCAGCCCCAGGCCCGACGCGCCGCCGGTCACCACGGCGGACAGGGAAGAGTCGAGTTTCATGGCATGTCTCCCACATCTGTTTTCGGACCGGCTATGGCATAGCCGCAAGGCGGCTCAAGCCATGACCCGATCAACGCCGCCAATATCGCTGCGGCGCTAGGGCGCCGGGGCGCATCGCGATAGCGATAGCAGGCCTGCCGGGCTTGCAGCCACCAGCGCAGCTTCTACCCTTTCTGCAACAGGCCGCATCATGCGGCAGATGAGGGGATGGCTGATTTTATGACCCAGGTGATGAAGGGGGTGCGCGTTCTGGAAGTGGCGCAGTTCACCTATGTGCCGGCTGCCGGCGCGATCCTGGCCGACTGGGGCGCAGACGTCATCAAGATCGAGCATCCGGTGCGCGGCGACACGCAGCGCGGTTTCCTGAACATGGGCGGGGTGCAGCTCGATCCGCTGCGCCACACCCTGTTCGAGCATCCCAATCGCGGCAAGCGCAGCGTCGGCATCGACCTGTCGACGGAGGAAGGCCAGGCCGTGCTCTATGAGCTGGCCAAGAGCGCTGACGTGTTCCTGACCAACTATCTTCCCCAGGTGCGGCAGAAGAACAAGTTCGACATCGAGCATATCCGCGCGGTCAATCCCAACATCATCTATGCCCGTGGCAGCGCGCTGGGGAACAAGGGACCCGAGCGCGAGGTCGGTGGCTTCGACGGCACCTGTTTCTGGTCGCGCAGCGGCGTCGCCTATTCGATGACGCCCGAGGAACTGCCCGGCCCGCTGACCCAGGGCATCCCCGCCTTTGGCGACTCGATCGGCGGCATGTTCATCGCCGGCGGCATTTCCGGCGCTCTGCTCCACCGCGAAAAGACCGGCGAGGCGGTCGAGCTGGACGTGTCGCTGCTGTCGAGCGCCTGGTGGGCATCGGGGGCGCTGATCGCGCAGGTGATGGAAACCGACATCCTGACCCGCAACGGCATGCCGACCTCCGGCGGATCGCTGCGCAACCCGTTCATGGGCAATTTCACCACATCGGACGGCGGCACGATCAACCTGTGCATGGTCAGCCCCACCGGCCTGATCGCCGACACATTCGCCCATGTCGGCGTGCCCGAGGCGGCGGACGATCCGCGCTTCAAGGATGTGCTGTCGCTGATCGACAATGCTGGCGCGGCGAGCGACATATTGGTCAAGGCCTTCGCCCAGAAGCCCTTCGCCTATTGGCGCGAGCATCTGAAAACCATGAAGGGCCAGTGGGCACCGATCCAGAGCTTCAAGGATCTGCTGACCGACGAGCAGGCGCTGGCCAACGACATGATCATCGAGGTCGAGGGTGCCGACGGTGGCGCACCATTGCGGCTGGTCCGCGGCCCGGTGCAGTTTGACGGCCAGCCGGTGCAGACCACCCGTTCGCCCCAGGCGTCGGAACATACCGAACTGGTGCTGATGGAACTGGGCGTCGAATGGGACCAGATTGAACAATGGAAGGCCAGCGGCGCTATTGCCTGAAGGGGCGGACGTCGGGGGGCTGGAAGGCAGGAATGATATGAAACCGGGTACGAAACTGAAGAGCGCGGTGTGCGACACCGAAGTGATGGTGATCCGCAGCGGTGCCGGCGCGATCGAATGCGGCGGCAGCGCCATGGGCGAGGCCAAGCCGGAAACGGTGGGCACGCCCGCCGCCGATTTCAGTGCCGGGACGCTGATGGGCAAGCGCTATGTCGATCCGGCCGGCAGTTTCGAGCTGCTGTGCGTCAAGCCGGGCAAGGGATCGCTGTCGGTCGACGGCGTGGCGCTGAGCCCCAAGGACGCCAAGCCCCTGCCCGCTTCGGACTGACGCCCATCCCATGAACATCGCCCTGTTCCTCGAAATGGCGGCTGATGCCGCGCCCGACCGCATCGGCCTGGTCTGTGACGGCCAGCGCTGGAGCTATGCCCGGCTGCTGGCCGGCGCGCGCGGCGCCGCCGCGCTGATCCGCCAGAGTGGGTGCAGCCATGTTGCGCTGCTGGACGAGAGCAGCGAGGCGGCGGCAATGGCGCTGTTCGGTGCGGCGATTGCCGGCGTGCCCTATGTCCCGCTCAACTATCGGCTGGCGGACGCGGACCTCGCCGCCCTGTTGCAGCGGATTACCCCGGCACTGATCGTCGGCGACGTCGCGCGGGTGGAGCGCCTGTGTCCCTCGGCTGAGAACAAGGTGCTGGCGCGGGGAGATTTCGTGACCGCCGCGCTCGACGCTGCGGCTGATGCGCCGACCGAGGCGGATGAGGGCGATGGCGTCGCCATCCAGCTGTTCACCAGCGGCACGACCGCCGCGCCCAAGGCGGCGATCCTGCGCCACGCCAATCTGGTGTCCTATATATTGGGCACGGTCGAGTTCGGCGCGGCGCCCGAAGAGGATGCCGCGCTGGTCAGCGTGCCGCCCTATCATATTGCCGGCATCGCCGCCTTGCTCAGCTCCATCTATGCGCTGCGCCGCATATTGCTGCTCCCCGCCTTCGATCCGGCCGCCTGGCTCGACCTGGCGGCAGGCGAGCGGGCGAGCAACGCCTTTGTCGTGCCGACCATGCTCTCGCGTATCATCGAGACGGTGGACAAGGGTGTCCAACCCGACCTGAGCAACCTGCGCGCGGTCGCCTATGGCGGCGGCAAGATGCCGCTGGAGCTGATCCAGCGCGCGCTCGACCTGTTCCCCGACACCGGCTTCACCAACGCCTATGGCCTGACCGAGACCAGCTCAACCGTCGCTTTGCTGGGACCGGATGAGCATCGCGCCGCCCATGTGGCGACCGATCCCGCCGCCCGCGCCCGGCTGGCGTCGGTCGGCCGGCCGCTGCCGACGGTCGAGATCGAGATTCGCGACGAGGAAGGGCGTTGCCTGCCCGCCGGAGAGCCGGGCGAAATCTATGTCCGTGGTGACCAGGTGTCGGGCGAATATCGCGAGCGCAGCGCGCTCGACGCCGATGGCTGGTTCCCGACCCGCGACGCCGGCTATATCGATACGGAGGGTTATCTGTTCCTGTCGGGCCGCGCCGACGACGTGATCGTGCGCGGCGGCGAGAATATCTCGCCCGGCGAGATCGAGGATGTGATGCTGGCCCTGCCCGCCATTGCCGAAGCGGCGGCCGTTGCCATCCCCTCGGCCGAATGGGGCGAGGCGGTCGGCCTGATCGTGGTCGTGCGCGACGGACATGACGCGCCGGCCGACGAGGAGCTGAAGCAGGTCATCCGCGCCCGGCTGCGCTCTTCGCGAGTGCCCGAGCGCGTGCTCTTTGCCAAGAGCCTGCCCTATAATGAAATGGGCAAGCTCCTCCGCCGGGAAATCAAGAAGCTCTTCGCAGCCTGACATGGCGGTCGCCCCGCCGGCCGGCTGGGCCGAGGCGCAACGGGACGCGATCCAGACGCTGGCCAGCAATGCAGGCGTCGAAAGTGACAGCGATGCTGACACCCCCCGACGGCGCTGGCCCTCCATCTCGCTGCATCGCTGGGCCTGCGCCAACAGCGTATGATCACGGGCGGCAGGCTGGGGCGGGGCACGGCAAAGCCAGACTATTTACTCATCGCCACGGCGTTGCGCACGATGGCTGACCGGCGGCCGGTCCTGACGCACAATCGTGCGATGGAGACGGATCACCCCAACCTGCCGGCGCTCGCGGCCGCCGCGCTGCAACGGCCCGCCGATCAGCCGGCGATAGACTATGAGGGCGCATGGCTGGGCTGGGGGCAGTTGCGCGCCGTAGCCGATGCGATTCGCGCGACGCTGGACGCAAGCGGCATCGCGCCCGACGCCCCCGTTGCCTTCGTCGCGCGCAATCGACCGGCGGCGCTGGCCGCGCTGCTCGGCCTGATCGCGCAGGGGCGGACGATCCGCATGATCTATGCCTTCCAGGCCGGCGCTACCATCGCTCGCGATCTGGCCCGCATGGCACCCGGTGCGCTGGTCGCCTTTGCCGAGGATATCGGGCCGGACATCCGGGCCGTGCTGGAACAGGAAGGCATCGTCGCGGTCGCGATCGACGGCATGACCGCCGCCGCCCTGCCCGGCCATGCACGGGCATCGGCGCAGGCCCGGCTTCGCCACGGCCCCGCCGCACCGCAGATCGAGATCTTGACCAGCGGCACCACTGGTCCGCCGAAAAGCTTCGCCGTGCCCTATGCGCTGCTCGAACGGCATTTCCTCTCGACGCCCCTGACCCGGCAGCAGGTGGACGATCCCCAGGCAGCGCCGCCCTTCCTGCTCTATTTCCCGCTCGGCAACATCACCGGCCTCTATTCGACCCTGCCGATGCTGCTGCGCGGGCAGCGGGTCGAACTGCTGGAGCGCTTTTCGCTCGACGCCTGGCATGCGCATGTGCGGCGCTGGCGCCCCAGCCATGGCGGGCTGCCCCCGGCGAGCGTGCAGGCCGTGCTGGACGCCGGCATTCCGGCCGAAGACCTGGCCTCGCTGCGCGCGATCGGCTGCGGCGCGGCGCCGCTCGACCCCGGCGTGCAGCGGGCGTTCGAGGCGCGCTACGGCATTCCCATCCTGCTCTCCTATGGCGCGACCGAGTTCGCCGGGCCAGTGGCGTCGATGACCGCTGCGCTCCATGCCGAATGGGGCGCCAGCAAGATCGGTTCGGTCGGGCGCGCCATGGCGGGGGCGCAGTTGCGCATCGTCGATGCCGAAAATGGCGCGCCGCTGCCGCCCCATACGGAAGGGTTGCTCGAAGTCATCTCGCCCCGGATCGGACCGGACTGGATTCGCACCGCTGATATCGGGCTGATCGACACCGACGGCTTCCTGTTCCTGCGCGGTCGGGCCGATGGCGCCATCATCAGGGGCGGCTTCAAATTGCTGCCCGAGTCGATCGAACGCGCCCTGATGCTGCACCCGGCCGTGGCAGAAGCGGCCGTTACCGGCATGGCGGACAGCCGCCTGGGACAAGTGCCAGCCGCCGCGATACGACTCCACCCGGCCATTGCTGCGCCCAGCACGGTTGCACTTGAAGACCATGTCCGGCGGCATCTTCCAGCCACGCATGTTCCCGTAAAATGGATTTTTCTTAATGACTTACCGCGCACATCATCGCTGAAGACGGACCGTTGCGCGTTACAGCAGCTCTTTGCAGATATGTCGTCAGACATGCGGAATGAGACAGAAGATATCACATAAACGAGAGCGTCTCATTTTCTGTTGACAGCCCTCCACCGTTAGTGAACAACTATGTTCAATAACGAAGGAGAGGAACCATGGCTCTAATCGAGTCCCATAAGGCGAAGGCGTGCAAGCCGGAGTCCAACAAGGCGAAGATTGCCAAGCGCGTCATCGAGGTGTTGGAGTTTTTCGACGAGGAACATCCCCAGGCGACGGTGATGGACATCGTGCGCCGGTTCGACCGTCCTCAGTCGAGCACCTCAGAGCTTCTGTCGAGCTTGGTCGACCTGGGTTTGCTGCACAAGGATCCCGGCTCGCGATCCTATTCCCCCACCCCTCGCGCAGCTCTGCTGGGCGCAAGCATTCAGCCCAAGCTGGTTCGTGACGGCGTGCTGACCGGCCTGATCGATCGCCTGTCGGCGCAGACCGGCCTTGGCATCGCCGTATTCGGCATGGTCGGTCTCAATGTGCAGATCGTCAACTGGCGCGCCGGCAAGCGGGTGTTCCGTACGGCCGGTAGCGGCGGCCTTGCCGGCGGCCAGCAGGAGCGCCTGTCAGACTCGGTCGCAGGCCTGCTGATGCTGTCCACCGTAGCGCAGCCGCGCCGTGACGGCCTGATCCGTCGCCTGAACGCGGAAGCCGCACCGGAACGCAAGTTCAACTTCCCGGAGGTTGCGGCCCGTGTCCAGCGCTGCCGTGACGAAGGCTATATCACCGGTTTCGCCGGCTTCGGCTCGATTGCCGACGTCACGGCCATGCTGCTGCCCCATATGCCCGACGGCCAGCCGCTCGCGATCGGCTTTGTCTATGAACCGTCCGAACAGATCGACGCCGCCGGCCTTCAGCGCACGCTCCATGAAACCGTGCGTCGCTCGGTCGAGGAACAATCGCCGGCCGCGTCCGTCCAGCCGATCTTCGAAGCTGCCAGCTGGCAGGGCGCGCTGGAGGTGAAGCATGGCTGATGTGAAGGACAAGGACGTCGCCGACGCCCAGGCCGCAAAGAAATATTGGTCGGCCGAAGGCTATACCGAAGGCGGCGTCATCCGCGAGGTCGATTATTCCACCCAGTCGGGCGGGCTTGATCCGTCGCTGGCCGGCATCAAGATTGTCGATACCGACACCCATATCACCGAGGCGCCCGACCTGTTCACCTCGCGTGCGCCGGCCCAGTACAAGGCCAAGGTGCCTTATGTGAAGCTGGACAATGACGGCGTCGAGCGCTGGTATGTGGGCGACCGCAATTTCGGATCGATGGGCGGCAACGTCATCCGCGCCGACAATAACAAGCTGCTCGGCCGCCTCGCCTTCCCCAAGCTGGCGCAGGCCCATCCCGGTGGCCATCTGATGAAGGAACGGCTGCAGGCGATGGACGATATGGGCATCTATGCCCAGATCGGCTTTCAGAATTCGGGCGTGACCCAGGCCGGTTCGCTGATGTCGCTGGGCGACCCCGACCTCGCCGTCGCGATCATCCAGATGTATAATGACGCATCGGCCGAATATCAGCAGGTGTCGGGCAACCGCATCTTCAACATGGCCCATCTGCCCTTTTGGGACCAGAAGGCGATGGAGACCGAAGCCCGGCGCTGCGTCGACATGGGGCTGCGCGGCTTCGTGCTGCCCGACACGCCCGAGCGCGTCGGCGTGCCCAGCTTCCTCAATGACTATTGGACGCCGTTTCTGGAAATGTGCGAGGCGGAAGAACTGCCGATCAATTTCCACCTCAATGCGGCGATCGACCCCAATACGCTCACCTGGGACGGCTTCGGCTTTGAACAGACGCTGTCGGTGGTCGCCACCATGTTCTCGATCGGCAATGCCGCGACGCTGGGCAACTGGATGGTCTCGGGCCGCCTCGACCGTCATCCCAAGCTCAAGATCGGCCTGATCGAGAGCGGTGCGGGCTGGGTGCCCTTCGCGATCGAGGCGCTGGAGCATCAGTTCAACGAGATGCTGCCGAGCAAGATGGGCATGCTGCACAAGCGGCCGTGGGAATATTTCCGCGACCATTTCTGGGTCACCTTCTGGTTCGAGAAGGTCGCGCCCAAGCTGTTGCTGGAAACGATCGGCGTCGACAAGCTGATGTTCGAGACCGATTTCCCGCACCCGACCTCGCTCTATCCGGGCGTGCAGGAACATCTTAAGGATGTGCTGGGCGGCTATGACTTCGCGGTGAAGAAGAAGGTGCTGCAGGACAACGCCGTGCACCTCTACAAGCTGCCCTTCTGACGGCAGCGGCCAGGACAAAAGCAGAAGGGGCGCTCCTGTCGGAAGCGCCCCTTTTTCGTTGCGGATGCGCGGTCGTCAAGGACAGCCGGTCATTGGAGCGGACATGTAAAAGCGCTCCGCCGCCCGACAATCCGGGCGGCGATGCCATGATCGGATAAGCCTATTTCAGGCGAGCGGCTTGGGCGCCCCGGTATCCATATAACGCGACAGGTTATAATGGAGGCTGGCCACCGCCCGCTCCATATAGGGGTTAGGCTGGGTGCCGCGGAAGCCGACATTCTTCATGCCCTGCTGCACCGCCTGCATGTTGGTGAAGTCCTGCTGCAGCACCGGGGGCCACTCTTCCGCGCTGGTATATTCCCATTCGGTAGCGGGCGTTTCCGCTTCCGGGAAGAGTTCATAGACCGCCGCCTCGAAAATGCACTTGTCCGGGTCCGCGCCATAGGGGCGGGCGGAATAGCAGAGCATGTTGTTGACGGCATGGCCGATCTGGAAATTGGGGAAGATCTGCCAGGCGGTGCCGCTCTTGGCCGTATGGGCGGGTTCGACCACCGGCCAGAAGACCCCGCGCTTCTCATCATCGGCGCGGGCGGTGGCGAGCCAATGTTGCAGCACCTGCGGCGCGGGGGTGCCCTCGGGCAGTTCGTCCTTCAATCGCTGGGCGGCGGCGACCAAAGTCATGGTCGTGTTGGTATTGGCATTTTCCCAGGTGAAAAGCTGCATCTCTGCGGTCGACAGGCGCGGATCCTCGCCCGATCCGATGCGCAGCTTGGCCTGGTTCTCGTCCATATTCTTGGGCGCTTCATAGCCGATATTGGTGTGCAGCCCATGTTTGCGCGCCCAGCCGCGAAATTCGCCGAAGGCGTTGAATTCGGGATGGGTGGTCTGGACATGATAGGTCTCGCTGAACGCCTCCATCGCGACCTTCCAGTTGCAGTCGAAGATGATCCATTTGCGCCAGCGATAGCGCATATTCTGGAGGCCGAAGGGATCGAGCATGTCGGGCACCACGCCCAGATAATCGGCGAGCGGGCCGCAATCGGGATCGAGATTGATCCAGGCCCAACCGCCCCAACTATCGACGCTGACCTTGCCGAGCGCGGTGCGCTGCGCCGTCAGCTTGCCCTGCCAGTCGTCGGCATGGTTGGCGAAGGTGCATTGCCCCTGGCGGTCGAAGGTCCAGCCATGGAAGCCGCAGATGATCGACTTGCGGTTGCCGCGCGCGTTGCGCTGGCCCGCCGGCGTGTCGATCAGCCGGCGGCCGCGATGCGGGCAGACATTGTGATAGGCGCTGAGCTCATCCGGCCCGGTGCGCATGATGATGACCGAATCTTCGAGAATGTCATAGGTGACGAAATCGCCGACATTGGGGATATCCTCCAGTCGGGCCGCCTGCAGCCAGACCTTGCGCCACAGCCGATCCTGCTCGGCGCGGGCATAGTCCTTGGACACATAGGCTTCGACCGGGACGATGACCGGTTCGATAAGGTCATTACCGGGCGCCACGATGCTGCTGATCTCGTTCATGGCCTATTCCTTCTCCATTCTACCCTTTTGCCATGCCCGCGTCGCCCGGGCTTGACGAATTAAGACAGGATCGGGTCAGCGCCCGGTCCATTGCGGCTTGCGTTTCTCGGCAAAGGCGCGCGGTCCTTCCTGCGCATCCTCGCTATGATAGGTATATTCCGAAGCCGCGCGGGCGGCCTGCAGCGCGGCGGCGCGACCCATCTCGGTCGCCAGCATCACCGTGTCGCGCCCGGCCTTCACCGACAGGGGCGCGCCCTCCAAAATCTCCGCCGCCAGATCGAGCGCCGTCTGCATCAGCGCCTCCGGCTCGGCCAGGCGATTGACCAGGCCGATCTCATAAGCGCGCTGGGCGGTGATCGGTTTGCCGGTGAGGATGATCTCCATCATGATCCGCTGCGGGATCATGTGAATGAGCGGCGCGGCCCAGGGCGAACTCCGCCCGACCTTCACTTCGGTAATGGCGAAGCGCGCGGCCGTGCTGGCGACGCACAGGTCGCAGGCCTGGGCGATCATCCAGCCGCCGGCAAAGGCGACGCCGTTGACTGCCGCGATCGTCGGCTTGCTGAGTTCGATACTGTCATAGGGCAGCGGGAACATGGCGCGCGGCGGCACGGTCATGCCGGTATCGACCATTTCCTTGAGGTCACCGCCCGCGCAAAAGGCCTTGTCGCCCGCACCGGTCAGGATGGCGACGCGCAGCGCGGGATCATGCTCGAACCGGTCCCAGGCGGCGCGCAGCCCCTCGCGCACGTCGCGGCCCAAGGCATTGCGCTGGTCGGGGCGGTTGATGGTGAGGATGGCGATGCCGTCGGCCCGCGCCTCAAACAGGACTGCGTCGGTTGAAGCGTCGGGCATCAATACCCCCTCTGCTGGATGATATGGGCCGCCCGCTCCAGTTCCTCGCGGAAGGCGGGGTCGGCGATGGCGATCAGGCGGCGGGTGCGTTCGGCGAGCGTCTGCCCCTTGAGTTCGGCCGCGCCATATTCGGTGACGATGATGTCGACATCGCTGCGCGCGGTGGTGACCGGGCCGGACAGGCTGGGCACGATCTTGCTGAGGCTGCCGCCCTTGGCCGAGGCGGAGAGCGCAATGATCGAGCAACCGCCGGGCGAGCGGGCACCGGCACGGACGAAATCGACCTGGCCGCCGGTGCCGCCCAGATAGGCCGCGCCCGACTGTTCGGCATTGACCTGACCGGTCAGGTCCACCTCCAGCGCGCTGTTGATCGTGACGAGGCGCGAAAGCCGCCCGAGGACTGCGGCGTCATGGGTGTAGCTGGTCGCGCACATGCGGATGGCCGGATTATTATGCGCCCAGTCATAGAGGCGCCGGGTGCCGATCAGCGCGCCATTGATCGAAACGCCAGTGTCGATTTCCTTGCGCGCATTGGTCAGCACGCCGGCCTGCGCCAGTTCGACCAGCCCATCGCCCAGCATGCCCGAATGGACGCCCAGATCCTTGCGATCACCCAGCAGCCGCAGGATCGCGTCGGGCACCGCGCCGACCCCGGTCTGGATCACCGATCCGTCACCGATATAGGCGGCGCAATGGCGCGCAATCGCCTGGTCAGTCTCGCTGATCTTCGCGGGCGCCACCTCGACCGGCGGGCGCGACACGGGAATGGCGACGTCGATGGCGGATGCCGGGATCAGTTCGCCCGGCACATAGGGCACGGCTTCGTTGATCTCCGCGATCACCACCCGCGCCTTGTCCACGGCGGCGCGGACATAGTCGCCGATCAGGCCGCAGCTATGATTGCCATCGGCATCGGCAGGGCTGAGCTGGATCATCGCCACGTCGCAGCCGATGATGCCGGCCGTGATCATCGGCGCGACCTGGCTGACATGGACGGGGATGACCTGCAGCTTGCCAGCCTTGGTCATCGACCGCAGCGCGCCGATCGCACCCATGGAGGAGAGGCGGAAACTGTCGGCGCTTTCGGGAGTGAAGAGCCCTGAGAAACTGGTGGCGATGAAGGCGGACAGATCGCCGATCCCGGCGCCCTGTTCGATCAGCGCACTGACCAGGCTGACCGGCTCGCCGCAGGCCTGGCCAAAGACGATGCGGTCGCCGCGCCGTAGATAGGACGTGAGGTCGATCACAGCTTCCCGACCTGGCGCAGCAACTGCTCGGCTCGGCTGAGATAGGGCCGATCGAGCATCCCGCCCTTGTAGCCGATCGCGCCGACGCCGGGATTGGCGGCGAAGATGTCGACGATCGCCTGGGCTTCGGCGATTTCTTCCGCGGTCGGAGTGAAGGCAGCGTTGATGACATCGACCTGCGCCGGATGGATCGCCAGCATGCCGCGATAGCCGTCGCGCCGCACCTTCTCGGCCCGCGCCTTCAGCCCGTCGAGATCGCGGAAATCGCCCTGGATCGTCTCGATCGCGGTGACGCCGGCGGTCGCGGCCCCCAACAAGCACATCGACCGCGCCAGTTCATAAGTGAAGCCATAGCTGCCGTCGGCATTGCGGTTGGAACTGGCGCCGATCGAGTCGGCCAGATCCTCCGCGCCCCAGGTCAACGCCACCACGCGCGGCGCGCCCTTGTAATCGCCGGTGTGGAACATCGCCTCGGCCGTTTCGGTGACCAGCACGATCAGCGGGGTTGATCCGCGTTCGATGCCATGGGCAGCCTCGAAGGCGGTCAGATAATGGTCGAGCAGTTCGACATCCTGCCGGCCATAGACTTTGGGCAGCATGATACCGCCCGGCCGCGCCGGCATGATCGCGACGAGATCGTCGAGCGTATAGGGGCCGTCGAGCGGATTGACCCGGACCCAGAGTCGTTCGCGGCCTTCGCTGCGGGCGGCGAGAAAGTCATGCACCATCTGGCGGGCGAGCGGCTTGTTCTCGGTCGCGACAGCATCCTCCAGATCGAACAGCGCGATATCGGCGGCGCTGTCCGCCGCCTTGGCCATCTTCTTCTCGCTGTCGCCCGGCGCGAACAGCCAGGAGCGCATCTTGATCGGCAGCGTCATCGTCTTTCGCCTCAATAGGATTTGGGCAATTCCAGCACCTTTTCGGCGATGAAATTGAGGATCATGTGGGGGCTGACCGGGGCGGTGCGCGGGATCAGCACTTCGCGCAGCAGCCGTTCGACGTGATATTCCTGGGCATAGCCCATGCCCCCCAGGGTCAGCATCGCGGTATGGCAGGCCTCGAACGCGGATTCGGCGGCGAGATATTTGCCGCTGTTCGCCTCCACGCCGCAGTCATCGCCCTTGTCGAACAAAGTGGCGGCCTTCATCACCATCAGGTTCGCGGCCTCCAGCTGCATCCAGCATTTGGCGAGCGGATGCTGAATGCCCTGATTCATGCCGATCGGCCGGTCGAAGACGATGCGTTCGCGGGCATAGCGGGCGGCGCGCTGGATCGCGTTGCGGCCGATGCCGATCGCTTCGGCGCCGAGCAGGATGCGCTCCGGGTTCAGCCCCTTGAGGATGATCCTGAAGCCCTGCCCCTCCTCGCCGATCCGATCCTCCTCGGGGATGAAGAGGTCGTTGATGAACAGCATGTTCGAGCCGACCGCGTGGCGGCCCATCTTGGGGATCAATTGATGCTCGATCTTCTCGCGATCGAGCCTGGTGAAGAAGAGAGACAGGCCCTGCGTCTTGTTCTTCACCTGATCGAGCGGCGTGGTGCGGGCAAGCAGCATCATCCGGTCGGCGACATGGGCGTTGGTGATCCAGATTTTCTCGCCATTGACGCGATAGCCGCCCTCGACCCGCTCGGCCCGGGTCTTGAGCTTGGTGGTGTCGAGCCCGGTATTGGGTTCGGTCACGGCAAAGCACATCTTCTCCGCGCCCGAGATGATCGGCGGGATCATCCGCTGCTGCTGTTCTTCCGTCCCGAACAGCGCGATCGGCTCCAGGCTGAAGACCGGGCCGTGGATGCTGGATGCGGCAGTCATGCCGCCGCCGGCCTCCGCCACCGCCTGCACCATGATCGCCGCCTCGGTAATGCCCAGGCCCGCACCGCCCGCCGCTTCGGGCATGGCGATGCCCAGCCAGCCGGCGTCGGCCATCGCCCGGTGGAAATCGAACGGGAAGACGGCGTCCTTGTCGCGTTCAAGCCAATAGTCATCGGGGAACTGGGCGCAGAGCTGGAACACGGCATCGCGGATGTTCCGCTGGTCTTCGGTAAGGGCAAAATCCACGGGTTTTCCGGCCTTGGCTTGGGGAGGGTCCAACGGATTTCGGGGTATCAGCGGGCATCCGGCCCGACAATTGAGCCGCCCCACATATCGGTGGGGCGAAGGGGTTGCGCGTGGATTTCGCGCCGTCCTTGGCCTAGCCAAAAAGGGATGGAACAGGAGAGCAAGATGAACGCGACGCAGGCGCATGGGGAGGCGCGCAAGGGGCCTTTGGCCGGGATCCGCGTGGTGGACCTGACCGCCATGGTGTTCGGCCCCTATGCGACCCAGATCATGGCCGACATGGGCGCCGACGTCATCAAGATCGAGCCGCCGGCGGGCGACAATACCCGCTATATCAACGCCGGACCGACGCCGGAGCTGGGCGGCGTTTTCACCAACGTCAATCGCGGCAAGCGCAGCGTGGTGCTGGACCTGCGGCAGGAGGAGGACAAGGCGGCGCTGCGCGCACTGATCGCGACGGCCGATGTCTTCATCCATTCGATGCGGGGCAAGGCGATCGCAAAGCTGGGTTTCGACTATGCCGCAGTGAAGGCGATCAGGCCCGACATCGTCTACACCAATTGCTATGGCTATAGCCGGCGCGGGCCGGATGGCGACAAGCCCGCCTATGACGACACGATCCAGGCCGAATGCGGCATTCCCCATCTGCAGCAGTTGATGACCGGCAAGCCCGATTTCATGGCGACGATCATCGCCGACAAGGTGGCGGGCCTCACCGGCCTCTATGCGACGATGATGGCGCTGTTCCACCGCGAGCGCACCGGCGAGGGGCAGGAGGTGGAAGTCTCCATGTTCGAGACCATGGCCTCCTTCATGCTGACCGAACATGCCAGCGGCATGTTGTTCGAGCCGCCGCTGGGTCCGGCCAATTATCACCGCGTCGTCGCCCGCAACCGCAAGCCCTATGCGACCAAGGACGGCCATGTCGCCGCGCTGGTCTATAATGACAAGCATTGGAACGCCTTCGTCGCGGCGGTGAACCCGCCCTGGGCAACCGAGGAGTTCGACACGCTGACCAAGCGCGCGAAGCAGATCGACCGGGTCTATGGCCTGCTCGGCGAGACCTTTGCCGAGCGGACGACGCAGGAATGGCTCGACCTGCTGGAGGCACTGCATATCCCCGCCGCGCCGCTGCGCACCACCGACGAGCTGTTCGACAATGCGCATCTCAACGCGATCGGCTTTTTCGAGACGGTGGAGACGCCGCAGGGGCCGGTACGCTTCCCCGGCGTGCCGACATGGTTCTCGCAAACGCCGGGCCGGGTTGCAGGTGGCGCGCCGGAACTGGGCGCACATAGCCGGGAAGTGCTGGACGAACTGGGCGTGGTCGCCCATCGGTAGGGCGATGGGTTGGGGCGGCGCCTTGGCGCTCCCCGGCCCGCCCTATACCACTTCACCCAAGCAAGACATTGGGTGAGGCATGTGATGGTTGAGGCTGCTGAAATGACGCGCGCGGCGTTCCCGCTGGAAATCAGCGATCCCGAGCGCATTCCTACCGCGCGCTATTATGACGAGGCCTTCTACCAGCGCGAATGCGAAGAATTATGGCCTCATGTCTGGCAGATGGCCTGCCGTGTCGAACAGGTGCCCGAAGTCGGCGATTGGATCGAATATAGCAATCTGGGCAAGTCCGTCATCATCGTGCGGACCAAGGACGGTATCCGCGCCTATCATAATGCCTGCCGCCATCGCGGCGTGCCGCTGACCGAGGGCAGCCATGGCAATTGCAAGGGCAAGGGGTTCATCTGCCCCTTCCATGGCTGGCGCTGGAATATCGAGGGCAAGAATACCTTCGTCTATGGCCGGCACATGTTCTCCGAGCATCAGCTGGACGAGCAGGACCTGGCCCTGCGCCCTTGCCGTACCGAGATCGAGATGGGCTGCGTCTTCATCAATTTCGATGACGAGGCGCCGTCGCTGCGCGAGCAGCTTGGCCCGCTGGCGATCGGGCTGGAGGCCTATAATGCCGACAAGATGCGCGCCGAATGGTGTTTCGGCACGGTCCTGCCGGCCAATTGGAAGATCGCGATGGAAGCCTTCATGGAAGGCTATCATGTCATGCGCACCCATCCGCAGCTGCAGCAGAAGGTGCCGATCCTCTATAACATGATGTACGGCATGGACACCGGCGGGATCGGCGTGCCGATCAATCCCAACCGGTCGATGAAGGAAAATATCGAGGACCAGGTCGAGCATATGCAGTTGCTGAGCGACGGCATGGCCGGCATGTGCCACGCCAAGGATGTCGCCGTCGCCCGCACCCTGATCGACGTCGAACTGCCCGAGGATCCGGGCCAGGCGATCATGCAATGGTTCGGCATGGTCAATCATTTCGTGACCCAGGCCGGGCAGGCACGCGGCGAGCCGACGCCCGACCTCAACAAGATCGCGGTCGAAACCCCGGTCAAGTCGGTCGAGTTCATCTTCCCCAATTATTTCCTGCTGCCCTTCCTTTCCAGCATGGCCGCTTATCGCATCCGCCCGCTCGGCCCGGAAAGCTGCATGTTCGAGCTGTGGTCGCTGACCCATTTTGCCGAGGGGCAGGAGCCGCCGGTGGTGATGGAGCCGGTGATGCTGCCCTATGACAGCGACCAGTTCCCGATGATCCCGCGCCAGGATTATTCCAACATCCCGATCCAGCAGAAGGGCCTTCATGCCGAAGGGTTCGACTTCATGCGCCTGTCCAAGGATATCGAAGGGCTGATCAGCAATTACCAGCGGATCATCGACGGCTATCTGAACGGCGTGTCGCCCGACAAGCTGGTTGCAGGCACGCAGAAGCTGGCCGGCAATTTCGACGGACCGATCGTCGACCTGGGCTTCTGAACGCATAGGGAGGCGCGGCGATGCACAAGCTGGTCATCCTGCTCAAACGTCGCGCCGACCTGACACCGGAACAGTTCCGGGCCTATTATGAAGGGCAGCATGCCCCGCTATGCCTGCGCTACATGATCGGCGTCAGCCATTATGCGCGCCGCTATATCGGCCCGGGGCCGGGTATGCCGGACCTGCCCTTCGACGTCATCACCGAGGTGTGGATCAAGGATCGCGCGGCGTTCGACATGGTGCTGGACGCGATGGGCAAGGGCATTCTGCCCGACGATGTGATCGCCGACGAGGCACAATTGTTCGACCGCGCCCAGTCGCGCTTCTGCGCCATGCTGGCCGAACATGAGACGCATATTCCGGCGACATGAAGGGACGACAGGCATGAAATTCGCGTTCGGCATGCCCCGGCTGATCGAGCTGAAGGCGACGATGCAGCCCTGGGAATTGTCGGTCACGGGGGCGGACCAGACGCGGCTGGCCAAGCTGGCCGATGACCTCGGCTATGACATGATCAGCGTGCCGGAACATTTCCTGATCCCCCGCGCCCATGTCGATCTGTCGGGGCCGCATCATTTCCATGCCTATGCGGCGATGGGCTATTATGCCGGCGCGACCAGTCGTATCCGCATCAACAGCTCGATCGCGATCCTGCCGCTGCAGCATCCCGCGATCACCGCCAAGGCGCTGTCGACGATCGACTGGTTGTCGGGCGGCCGGGCGATGGTGACCTTTGGCGCGGGCTGGCTGGAGGAGGAGTTCGACCTGCTCGGCGCCCCCTTCCACCAGCGCGGGCGGATGTGCGACGAATATTTGGCTGCGATCGTCGAGCTGTGGACCAGCGACGATCCACATTATGAGGGCGAGTTCGTGTCCTTCCGCGACGTCGCCTTTGCGCCGCGCCCGGTGCAGCAGCCGCATCTGCCGATCTGGATGGGCGGGGAAGCCGACGCGGTGTTGAAGCGCGCCGCGCGCCATGCCAGCGGCTGGTGGCCCTATCTGACCAAGCCCGAGGATATCCCGGCGAAGATCGACTTCATCAAGTCGCAGTCCGGCTATGACGGCCGCCCGTTCGACGTGATGTACGGCTTTGCCACCAGCCGGGTCGGCGAAGGCCATGCCGTGGTCGACGATCCGCGCGCCCGGCCGGGCATGACCGCGCCGGAGATCATCGATCGGCTCGGCTGGTTCCAGACGCTGGGCGTGACCATGAGTTCGGTGCCGATCCCGGCGGTGCGCAGCATCAGCGAATATGAGGATTATGCCCGCTGGGTGATCGAGGAGATCAAACCCAGGCTGGCCTGACAAGAACAGATTGAGGAGAAGGATGATGGCAGGCAGGCTTATGGGCGGAGCCACACTGATCCCGGCGTCGCTGCTGCTGGTCGTGGGACATCAGGCCGTTGCTACCACTACCCCACCCAGCCACGAGCGGGTGGTGATCGATGCCCTGCCGCTGCCGCCGACCGCGCCATCCGATACGCCTGGCGCCTGTACCACCGCAATCAATCCGCGCGCTACCGGCTGCATGTCCGCCCATTATTTCGCGCTGCAGGCGGGCAGCTTCCTGCCGGACGGGCGTCATGTCGTGGCGCGGGTGACGTTTGCCGGGGCATCCGATCCTGCCAGTCCCTATCGCGGCGAGCAGTTGATCCTGGTCAAGACCGATGGCAGTCGTTTCGCCAATGGCGATGCTTGGAAATGCCTCAGCTGCGGCATGACCGATCCGATGCCGCGAGACATGAGCTATCCCCAAAGCTTTCATGACGGTCGCCGCGTTCTGGCTGGCAGCACCATATTCGACTGCGGCACACTCGCGCTGACCGATGATCGCTGTACGCCGACCGGGATCCGCGCCTATCCGGTCCACTGGCAGGTCAGCGCCGACGACAGCGGCCGACCCGGCATGATGCGGGAGTTGCGCCTCCATCCCGACAATGACCATATCGGCTTCAATGCGGTGGCGATCAACGACGGGCGCATGGACCAGTTCGGCTATACCGCCCGGCTGCACTTCAATGCCCCTAAGGCACGTTATGATCTGGAACAGGTCAACCTGCTGTTCCGGCCGGGAATCGAGAATCGCACGTTGCGGCCCGTGCCGGGCAAGCCGGGACAATTGGAGATCAACAAGGCGGGGATCGAGGTCGGCGAATTTCGCGGCTTCACCGCCGACGGCCGCGAAGCCGTCTATGTCGGTTATCCATGGGAATCGTCGAACATCGACATTTTTGCGGTTGGCCTGGCCGACGGCAGGGTGCGCCGCCTGACCAGCCACCCCGAATATGTCGACCCGGTCGATTTTTCGCCCGACGGCCAATGGATGGCGATAGAGGATACGCGCGGCACAGATCGGCAGATGTTCCTGGCGGCGATGCGCGGCATTCCGCCGATCACCGACCTGCTCAGTTCCAGCGCCGTATCCTCCACTCGCAACAATATGGATCGACGTTTCTTCAACCTGGTGCTGCTCGACGCGCAGGGCGATCGTGGCGCCTATATGGGCCAGATATTGACCGATCAGCCCGGCGTACCGGGATCGGCGGGCGATCCCAACTGGAACGCGATGGCCGACCCACGCTGGTCGCCCGACAGCCGGGCCATCGTCTATTGGCAGGCGCTGGCAACCACGCCGGCCTGCGGCGGCGCCAATCCGCTGCCCTGTCCGACCTCGACCGAGCCGGGCGGTCGCCATGCTCGGCTGATGATCGCCCGCTTGCCCGATCGCAAGGCAAGCGCCGCGGTAAAGCCGGTTGCCCTGCCCGACCGGATCGGCTGGGCGACGGCCTATGTTCCGGGCATGCCTACCCCCAAGAGAGCGTTACTGCCGGCGGGCGACTATGTGCTGCATGGGCTGAAGTCCGGAACGGCACAGGTGCGCGTCGTCCAGCGCGCCGACGGCAAGGCGATCGATAGCATCTCTGCCCGTTACCAGAATTATTCCGACGATGGACGCAGCCAGATCAACGGCGGCGAGTCGGTCAGCGAAAAACGCGCCAATCCGCAGACGACACAAATATTGTGGAAATCCGACCTGCGCCAGAGCGGCGCAGTATCCGGCAGCAAGACATCAAGTCCGGATGGTTTCGCCCTATCGATCGACGTGATGGTGAACAAGCTGGAAGCAGCCGGCACACTCAGCACGATGATCGACGGCAAGACCTATAAACAACCTGCAAACGGTACCTGAGGATCAGCCCCAGAGCGCATCGGCGGCGGCGAGCGCCTGCCCGCCACGTCCGCCCAGATCGCCGATCAGCGCCTTGAGCCGATAGGTCCACAGGTGCAGCGGATGCTCCAGCGTCACCCCCATGGCGCCGAGGAACTGGTGGAAATCATAGACGCTCGTCCGCGCCGATTCCTGAGCATAGAGCGCGGCCAGCGCCGCGTCGCCCGCGTCCAGTGTGCCGGCTGCTTTCATCGCCAGCCAGTACAGGCCGTTCGCGCGCACCTGTGCCTCGGCCAGGCGGTGGCGCAGCGCCTGGAAGGTGGCGAGGGGCCGGCCGAACTGCTGGCGGTCGGTGACATAGGTGGCCGTGCTGTCCAGCGCGGCGGCGAGCAGGCCCGCCGCCTCTGCCGCCAGCGCCACGCGCCAGCGGGTGCGGATATCGCCGGCCGACACGTCATGATCGGTCAGGTCGTCGGGCTGAGCGATCAGGCTGCCCATCGGATAGGCATAAAGGGCTTCGGGTTCGGTCCGGACATGCTCGGGACCTGCGACGAAGCTGCGCACCCGGTCCGGTCCGACCAGCAGCACCGTCGCGCCCGGCGCAAGGAAACGGATCGGACGATGCGCCTTCCCTTCCTCCCCCAGGCAAAGCGGACGCGGCGTCGCATCACCCAGCAATGGGCGGATGAGAGCGCTGGCCGCAGCCTCCACCGCCTGCGGCAGGCGGGCCAGCCGTTCGACCACCAAGGCGGCGCTGATCGCGCCCAGATCGGGATCGAAGCCGATGTCGAGGAAGCCGCCCTCCGCCAGGTCGCGGTCGAGCGCGTCACTGGTAAGGGCAAAGCCCGCCTCATGCAGCGTCGCGCCGGCATAGGGCCGGGTCAGCGTGTCGATCGCGTCGAGGATCGCGATCTGGTCGTCGGTCAGGGACAGGTCCATCAGCGCGGCTCCCGCGGCAGTTTGAGCACATCGGTCGCGATGATGTTGAGCTGGATCTCCGCCGCGCCCGCCGCGATGCCGGCCACGATCCCGCGCTGATGGTGCATCTTGAGATAGGGATGCGCGTCGGCCAGCGCCTGCGGCAGATATTCGACCACGAACTCGCACACGCGCCGCTCGGCCATCACCGTGGCAAAGCGGGCGGAACTGGATTCGGCGCCGATCGCCTCGCCCCGACAACGGCGATCGACGATCGCATAGCTGGCCATCCGCGCGGCTTCGCACAGGGCGGCGGCATGGGCGGCCTCGATCCGTACCGCTTCACCGGCAAATTCGCCCTGCGCCTGGAGCAGCGCCACCGCCCGGTCGAGCGCCGCGCGGGCAAGTGCATAGCGGGGAATGCCAAGCCGCTCATTGGTGAGCGAATAGCCGATAATCTCCCAGGCCTGGCCTTCCTCGCCCAGCCGTGCCTCGACCGGCACGACGACATCGTCGAAGAAGACCTCATGAATATCGCCCTCGCCGATCAGCGAGGGGATTTGCCGCACGGTGATGCCGGGCGTGTCCATCGGCACCAGCAGGATGGAAATGCCCTTCTTGCGATCGTCGCTGGTGCGGCAGACCAGGAAACAGGTGTCGGCCAGCCCCGCATAGCTGGTCCAGATCTTCTGCCCCGACACGCGATAGACATCACCGTCGCGGGTTGCGCGGGTGCGCAAGGAGGCCAGGTCGGAACCGGAACCGGGTTCGGAAAAGCCCTGACACCACAGCGCCCGGCCGCCGGTGATCGCAGGCAGATATTGCGCTTTCTGCGCTTCCGAGCCGTAGCGGATCAGCGTCGGCCCGACCCAGTTGACGTTCATATATTGGCCGCCGCGCGGTTCGCCCGCGATCCACATCTCCTCGGCCAATATGGTCTGGTGCCAGGGATCGAGCCCCTGGCCGCCAATCTCCTTCGCCCAATGCGGGGTCAGCAGGCCTTCGTCGGCGAGCCGTCCGCAAAAGGTGCGGGCATAATCGGTCAGCGCCGGGGAAGCCGGGCCATGCTGCGAGAAACGCTCCCAATCGTCCGGCAAAGTCGCGGCGAGAAAATCGCGCAACCGCTGGCGAAAAGCCTCTTCATCCTGCGTCCATTCAAAGTCCATCAGTCCACGCATCCCCTGCCGAACAGGGATGCGATACTTAAGAGCGACGCGGCGCGACAGGGCAGCGGGCAAGAGAACGCCCCGGTGATGGGCTTGGGCCGGCCCTTGCCGCGACCGGCGCGCTTGGGGCAGCCTTGCACGGCATGAGCGACCAAGATTTTATCGCCACTGTACCGCTGGACGCGGTGCCACCGGGCAAGACCAAGGCCGTGACCATCGCTGGTCGCGACCTGTTATTGTGCAACAGCGACGGGCAAATCCACGCCATTGCCGCGCTGTGCTCGCACGCCGACGAGCCGCTCGCCTGCGGCCGCATCCGCCTGGGCTGGATCGCCTGCCCGGCCCATGGCGCCCGTTTCGACCTGGAAACCGGCGAGCCGCTGACCGGTCCCGCAAGCGAACCGATCGCCACCTATCCCGTTCGCATCATTGACGGGATGATCGAGGTCGCCGCCTGATCCTCCATCGCCTTGGGGATATCGCCGCCCGCCATCTTGCGAGCAGCGGCGCAATTGGGCCTAGCGTCAGGCATGAGAGGAACCGGAATGGGATGGAGGCAGCAGGCTTGACCGACGCGCTCGACACGCTGCGCCTTGAGGTGCGCCAATGGCTGGCGGACAATGCCCCCCGGGGCTGGCGCGACCGCAGCAGCAGCGAGGCCGCCTTCCTGCAGATCCAGCGCGACTGGTTCGCGAAACTGGTCGAGGGCGGCTATGCCGTGCCGCACTGGCCGGCCCAATGGCCGGGCGGCGGCCGCAGCCTCGCCGAACAGAAGATCCTTTATGAGGAACTGGCGCGCGCCGACACGCCGCGCCTGCTGCTGTCCTTCATGTCGACCTATCATGCCGCCTGCACGCTGTTTGAATGGGCGAGCGCAGAACAGCAGGCATTGTATATCCCGCGCATCCTGGCCGGCGAAATCTGGTGCCAGGGCTTTTCCGAGCCCAATGCCGGGTCCGACCTCGCCAATGTCCGTACCCGCGCCGAGCGGATCGGCGACCATTATGTCGTGAACGGCCAGAAGCTCTGGTCGACCATGGGCCAATTCGCCGACAAATGCCTGTTGCTGGTGCGCACCGGCAATGACGGGCCGAAGCAGGCCGGCCTCACCTATCTGCTGCTCGACCTCAAGGCGCCGGGCGTCACCGCGCGGCCGATCCACCAGATTCATGGCGACGAGGAATTTGCCGAGCTGTTCCTCGACAATGTCGAGATTCCCGTCGCGGACCGGCTGGGCGAAGAGGGACAGGGCTGGGCCGTGGCCCAATCGACCCTGTCGTCCGAACGCGGCCTCACCCTGCTGGAACTGAGCGCCCGGCTGCGTGGTGCCTTGTGGCGGCTCGCCGACCTGATCCGCGCGCAAGGGCGGCAGGGCGATAGCGGCATCGTGCGCGACTTCGGCCGGCTGAGCGCCAAGGTCGACGCGACCTGCGCCGTCGCCGACCAGTTCCTTGCCAACCGCATCGCCGGGATCGAGCGGGTCGGTGACGCATCGATCGTCAAGCTGTCCTATTCGCGCACCCTGCGGGACTATACATCGCTTGGGCTGCGACTGGGCGGCATCGAGGCGCAATATCACAGCCCGATCACCTTTGGCGGCGGCATGGAGACCGGCAACTGGATGGCCGATTTCATGAACAGCTATGCCTGGACCATCGCCGGCGGCAGCGACGAGGTGCAACGCAACATCATCGCGGAACGGCTGGTGGGCATGCCGCGCGAACCGAAAAGCTGGACCTTGAAGGAGGGCGCGGCATGAACATGACCCGCGCGGAAGTGCAGGATGCGGCCGACAAGGCCTTCGGTCAGAGCGATCTGGCCCCGGACGCGGCGCAAAGCTGGGCGCTGATCGCCGAGATGGGCTGGCTGATGATGGGCGTGCCGGAGGAACTGGGCGGCCTTGGCCTTGGCCGCGAGGCGGCGGGCGTCATCCATCAGGGCATGGGCAAGGCGTTGGTGCCGGGTCCGGTGCTGGCGCAGATGCTGACGATCGAGGCGCTGGCGGCGGCCGATGACCTGCCCGGACGCGACGCGCTGATCGCCGACGCCATGGCGGGCGAGGTCATGACCGCATCGCTGGCGGGCGGGCTGGATGGCGCTGACGGCCTGACCTGCGTGCCGGATGCCGATACTGCCAGCCATATCCTGCATGTCACGGCGGATCGGGTGACGCTGGTGCCGACCGAGCAGGTCGCCGTCACCTATCGCACCGGATGGGACAAGAGCCGGCGCCTGTTCGACGTCGCGATCAAGGGGCCGGGCCTGACGCTGGCACAGGGCGACGCCGCCCGCGCGATGGCCGATCGGATCGAGGCGCTACGTCTCTATTGCCTGGCAGGCGACAGCCTTGGCGGGGCCGAGGCGGCACTGGCGATGACCGTCGCCTATCTCGAAACGCGGCAGCAGTTCGACCGGCCACTGGCGCTGTTCCAGGCGCTCAAGCATCGCGTCGCGGACATGCGAACGCAGCTCAGCGCCGCCGACGCGCTGTTCTGGAGCCGGGCGCAGCAGGCCGACGCCGATGTCATAGCGCTTGGCGCGCTCAAGGCGCTGGCCTGCGCCGTCTATCGGCTGGTCGCGGAAGAGGCGATCCAGCTCCATGGCGGCATCGGCCTCACCATGGAACATCCCTGTCATCTGTTCCTGAAGCGCGCGATGCTCAATTGCGTGCTCGGCGGCGACGCGGATCATTGGGACGAACAAGCGGGCAGGGCGGCGCTGACAGCGGCGGCCTGACACCATCACGGGAGAGAAGATGATGCGCCGATCGATTGCCCTCTGCATGACAGCCCTGTCACTGGCTCTGGTCGGGACGGCAGGGACCGGCGCCGACGCCCAGCCGGGCAGCGCCCCGGCCGCTGCAGCCGAAGACCCGCTCTTCACTCAGCCCTATATCGATATCGACGAATGGCGCGATGCGCCGGTTCGGCACCGCTATGTCCATGGCGGGTTCAAGGGGACGGAAACCCGCTTCTCCTTCTATTTTCCCGACAAGAAGCAATATCAGGGCCGCTTCTTCCAGCACATCACGCCTGTCCCCGATGACGAAAATCTGGCGCAGAAGCTGACCGACGGCGAGGAAAATTATATCGGCTTCTCGATCGCGTCGGGGGGCTATTATGTCGAGACCAATGGCGGCGGCCGCGACCAGGTGGGTATGCCGGGCAAGCCCAATGACTTCACCATCGCCGCCTATCGCGCCAATGCCGCTTCGGCCCGCTATTCGCGCGTCGTCGCGCAGCAGATGTACGGTGGCAAGCGCCCCTATGGCTATGCCTTTGGCGGCAGCGGCGGCGGTTTCCGCACCGTCGGGTCGATCGAGAATACGACGGGCGTGTGGGACGGCGTCGTCCCCTATGTGCTGGGATCGCCGATGGCGCCGCCCAACATGTTCTCGGTCCGGATGCGCGCAATGCGCGTGCTCAACGACACATTCCCGCAGATCCTCGATGCGGTCGAACCGGGTGGCAGCGGCGATCCCTATGCCGGGCTGACGCCGCAACAGGCGTCGGTGCTGCGCGAGGTGACGGCGATGGGTTTCCCGACGCCCAGCTGGTTCGGCTGGAAGACGATGGGCATCCATGGCTTTGCCGCCCTCTATGGCGGGATGGTGATGGCGGATGCCGGCTATTTCACCGATTTCTGGACCAAGCCGGGCTATCTTGGCCATGATGATCCCAAGAGTTTCGAGGGCTATCGGCTGCAGCATGACGCCACCGTCGCCGCGCCGATCAGCGCGGCACAGGCGGCGGAACTGAAGCTCGACACGCGCATCACCGATGGCGCGGCCAATGTCGACAATGCCTTTGCCGCGCTGCAGGGCCGGGCGGCGCAGCGCATCGTCGCCTTCCGCCTGTCCAGCCCGCCACCCGCCACCTATTTCGTTGGCGGCGACCTGATCGTCGGGTCGGGCGCGGCACAGGGCAAGCGGCTGACGATCAACCGCATCGTCGGCGATGTCGTGATCCTGGGCGTGGTGGATGACGCCATCGTCGACCTGCTGAAGGTCGGCGACAGGGTTCGGGTCGACAACAGCAATTTCCTGGCCGCCGAAACCTATCACTGGCATCAGGTGCCACCGGCCGATGCCGGCTATCCGGTCTGGGACCAGTTCCGTGGGGCCGACGGCAAGCCGCTTTATCCCCAGCGTCCCTTCCTGCTGGGGCCGCTCTTCACCGCCGCGACCACGGGCAAGCCGATGGGTCAGCCGCCGATGACCGGCCAGTTCCAGGGCAAGATGATCCTGGTCGAAAATCTCTGGGATCGCGAGGCCATGCCCTGGCAGGGCGACTGGTATCGCCAGCGGGTGATCGCCGCCCAGGGCGCGAACGCCGACCAGAATTTTCGCATCTGGTACACCGACCATGCGCTGCATGGCGACAGCAGCAAGCAGGAAGATCCGACCCGCACGATCAGCTATCTGGGCGTGCTGGAACAGGCGCTGCGCGACCTGTCCGCCTGGGTGGAAAAGGGCGTCGCCCCGCCTGCCAGCACCGCCTATCGCATCGACAATGGCCAGGTGATCGTGCCGGCCGATGCGGCAGCACGCGGCGGCATCCAGCCGGTCGTCAGCGTCACCGCCAATGGCGGCGCGAAAGCGGTGGTGAAGCCCGGCGCGGCCGTGACTTTCCGCGCAACCATCAGCGTGCCGCCGGGCACCGGCCAGATCGTGTCGGCGGAATGGGATTTCGACGGCAGCGGCGCCTTTGCCGAAAAGGCGAAGCTGCCTGGCGGTTCGGGTAGCAGCCTGACGCTGACGACCCGTCACAGCTTCGCCGCCCCTGGCACCTATTTCCCCGCGCTGCGCATCGCCTCCGAACGCAAGGGCGACGCCACCACCCCCTTTGCCCGCATCCAGAATCTTGGCCGGGTGCGTGTCGTGGTGGAGTAAGGCGGGACAAGGCAGGTCCGGGATGGTCGCGTCAGGGCGAAACGACGGCCGATGCGGTCATCCCAATGCAAAGACATGGCGAAGAGCCGCAAGGCGCATGGTCTGGAGCGCCTGCATCTGGGGCGTGTCGGGGCCGGCAAGGCCAAAGCCATGATAGGCACCGGGCGTGACATGCAGTTCCACCGCGATGCCCAGCGCCATCAGCCGGCGAGCGAAGTCGATATCCTCCTCCAGGAACAGGTCGAGTGCGCCGACGCTGATGAAGGCGGGCGGCAGGCCGGACAAGTCTGGGCAGCGAGCCGGGACGGCTTCGGCTGGAACCCGGTCGGTACCGGCCTCCTGCCCCAGCAATGCGCCCCAGCCATAGCGGTTCTGCGCCGGGGTCCAGACGAACCGGCCAGTGACGGGGTGGAGCGGTGCGCTGCTGCCGGTGCGATCGTCCAGCATCGGCGCGTCGAGCAGCATGAAACGGATCGGATAGTCGCCAAGGTCGCGGGCATGGATCGCCAGCGCCACGGCATGACCGCCGCCCGCGCTCTCGCCGCCGATCGCGATGCGGCTGCGGTCGATGCCCAGCGTTTCGGCTTGTGCGTGCAGCCAGGCGAGCGCTGCATGGCAATCGTCGCGCGCGCCGGGAAACGGGGTTTCGGGCGCAAGTCGATAATCGACCGACAGGACGACGCAATCCAGTTGGGCCACCCAGGCTCGGTTGGACAGGTCGCTCATGTCGGCCATGCCGAGCACGAAGCCGCCGCCATGGATATGGAGATAGGCCGGGCGCAGCAGGTTGCCCTTCCCCTCCGCCGGGCGATAGAGGAGCACGCGGACATCGGGCGATCCGGGTGCGCCGGGCAGGAACAGCTCTTCGCGCTGCACGGCGGCCAGCGCTTCGGGCAACGGTTCGGCCGGTCGCGTGGCAAAGGGCTGGCGGAAGGCGGCGATCGTCTGGTCGCTAAGGTCGAGTGGTGGAAAGAGGTCGAGCGCCGCGCGCAATTCCGGGGCTACCATCTGCCGCGCCTCGTCCATCGTCCCTTGTCCTTCTATTGTGGGTCGCGCGGCCGGTCATAGGCGGCGCCATCGAAATGGTCGAGCGGCACCAAGGGTTCGGCGGTGAAGTCGATCACCCGGCCGACACGCTGCGCCTTGACCGCATTTTCCGGCTGGAAGGTGAAGCAATTGGGTGGCACGCGGGTCGCGGTCGATTGTCGTTCCATCGGAATCAGCCGGCCATTGGCGAGGATCGTGCCCCATTGCAGCAGCCGGGCGGCCTCGCGTTGTGGCTCCGGCAGCGCATCGATCCACGGCCGCAGCTTCATCAGCGACTGGCCGGCAATCTCGGCCGGCGCGGTCATGACATGGCTGCGATGGGCCACCTGTATCAGCGGCATGCCATCGCGCCTGATTTCCGCAACCGCCTCACCCTCGATCGGGTCGCAGGCGAGAATCTCATAGCGGGTCGGCGCTGCGTCGCCAGCATGCGCCGCAGCCAGCACGGCGAGGTCGTGGAGATGGGTGCAGTTCGCCTTCTTCTCGCCGCGCGCCGCGACATCGGCCAGCGCGATGCCAGTGAAGGTCGCCTGCAGCACGGCCGGCGCGCCCGGACAGGTGGTCCAAGGCACCCGCTCCATGATCGCGTCGACGCCGCTGATGCGCGCGCTGTCATGATGCAGGATGACGGCCATGCTGTGATAATCATCCTCGACCGCGGCGGTCACCCGGCCCGGTAGCGGCGTCACCAGGAAACGACGGCGAAAGCCGGGCAGCAGGTCGAGCATGCCGCTGTCCAAGGCGCTCAGTCCTTTGTGAGCAGCAGCGCGGCCGCCATAGGGCCACCGCCCGAGGTGGCGACCGCGACACGCGGATCGCCGGCGACCTGCCGTTCACCGCCCTCACCGCGCAACTGCACCACCGATTCATAGGCAAAGCCAAAGCCGTGCAGCCGGCCCCAGCCGAGCTGGCCACCACCGGTATTCATCGGCAATTCGCCGTCGAGCGCGATGCGCTTGCCCCCTTCCAGGAACTGGCCACCCTCGCCCACATCGCAGAAGCCCAGTCCTTCGAGCCAGGTGATCGGCTGGAAGGCGAAACCGTCGTAGAATTGGACGGTATCGACATCCTTGGCGGTGTAATCCGTGTTCTTCCACAGGTCGCGCCCGGTCGGATAGGCGCTCGCCCATTCGGCCTGGTCCCAGCTGTAGCGCTCGACCGAACCGGCGCTGGCGGCGATGCGGATCGGCGTCGCCTTCACCTCGTCCAGCGCGTCGCCGGCCGACACGATCACCACCGTCGAGGCGTCGGTGAAGCGGTCGCAATCATAGAGGCAGAAGGGCGAGCTGATCATCCGCGCCGACATGTAGTCGTCCATGGTCAGCGGCTTCTTGACGATGGCGCGCGGGTTGCGCGCGGCATTGGCATGATCGTTCAGCGCCACCTGGGCGAGCTGTTCGCGGGTCAGGCCATAACGCTTCATATGACGCATCGCGAATTGCGCGGTCCAGTTGGCCGCCGAGAAGGCGCCGAAAGGCGAGACCCATTGGGAGTTGCCCGACACATCCTTGCGCCGTTCCATCGGCGGGAATTCGTCGGGACGGGCCAGCGCCGCCGCCTCATAGACGGTGCGGAAGCACAGGACATGGCGGGCAAGGCCGGCCTTGACCGCCATCGCCGCCTCGGCGATCGCGCCCAACTGCGCCGTCGCCTCCGCCGCGCCGATATGCCAGCGCGTGTTGAGGCCCAATATCTCGATCACATCGTCAGAACTGACCGGCGAAAAGCCGAGGAAGGTCGACATCTTGCCGGGATAGGTGGCGACCCCGTCAATCTGGTCAAGCGTCAGGCCGGCGTCGGCAATCGCCTCGCGCACGGCGTCCAGCGTCAGGCCCAGCGCCGACCGGGTCAGCCGCACGCCGACCTCCGACATGCCGATGCCGGTGATATAGGCTTCGCGCGCCATGCTCATGCGACCTTCTCGAACAAGGGGAACCAGATGCCGTCCTGTTCCTCGAAGACGACGCGGACGCGGTCATCCATGTCGACGGCATCGACCGGGCAATTGACGATATTGGTGGTCAGATAGACCCCCGGCACATCGTCCAGCCGGACGCGCGCGATGACGAAGGGCACCTCCATATCCTTGGCCCAGGCCTGATAGTTGATCGTGTAGGTGTCGACCGCGCCGGTGCCGGCGACCGCATGGGGGCCGACATTTTCCGACTGGCAATGGCGGCAGATCTCGCGCGGCGGATGGGTGAACTGGCCGCAGTCGTCGCAGCGGGTGATGTTGAGCTTCCCCTCCGCCCCGCCGGTCCAGAAGGCACGGTTTTCCCGGTCCAGCCGGGGACGCGAGCGTTGCCAGACCATCAGACGTCCCAGACCAGATTGAGCCTTTCGATGCCGATCACATGGCCGCCATGGAAGACGGTCGGCTTGTCGGGATCGAGCCGGAACTGCGGCATGCGCGCCAGCATCTCCTCATAGAGAACCTGCAACTCGATGCGGGCGAGGTGCGAGCCCAGGCAGCGATGCGGGCCAACGCCAAAGGCGATGTGAACATTGTTCTCACGGTCGAGATCATAGCTGTCGGGCTGCGGAAACTCCTTGGCGTCGAGATCGGCAGCGGGCAGGAACAACTTGAGCATGTCGCCCGGCAACAGCGTCGCGCCGGCCAGTTCGGCGGGCTTCTTGATGACGCGCATCGGCACGGTGAAGGTGAAGCGGCGCAGCATTTCCTCGGCCGCTTCCGCCACCAGCTTGGGTTCGGCGCGCAGCTTGTCCTGCAGCGGCAGGTCGAGCGCCAGACCGCGCATGGCCAGGCCCATGCCGTTCATCACCGTGTCGAGGCCGGCGATGAACAGCAGCACGCCGTAATTTTCCATGTCGGCCAGCGTGCTGGGCTGGCCATCGACTTCCAGCTTCCACAGCATCGAAATGATGTCGTCGCGCGGATTGTCCTTCCGGTCGAGCACGGTGTCGCGCATTGCCGCGGCAATGCGCTGGAGCCGGCGCATCGATCCTTCGCGATCGGTGTCGATCGCCTCCATATGCTCCTTCACGATCTGGCGATATTCGGGCAGGCGATCGAGCGGCAGACCCAGCATCTTGAGGAAGACCTGCACCGGCAGCGGTTCGGCCACCGTGCTCATGAACTCGCACTGGCCATCGGCCTTGATCGCGTCGATCAGCTCACCCGCCAACTCGCGGATGCTGTCCTTGAGCGCCGCGATCGTCTTGGGCGAGAAGACCTTCTGCAGCGGCTGGCGATATTTGGTATGTTCGGGCGGATCGAGCGTGATCGGGATCGGCTGCGGGATATGCGGTGCGCCCGGCGGCAGCGAGGCGAGCAGCGCCTTCATCTTGTCGGCCGGCACGAACTCGCTGGAATAGGTCTCCGTATCGCGCGACGCCTCATAATTGGCGGCATGGCTGAGCGCGACCCAGCCACCACCGTTGCGCGGCGTCCAGAACACCGGCGGCGCATTTTTCAGCATGTCGAGGATGCGTGCATGCGGATCGGCGAGCAGGCCGGGATCGGCATGGATGTCAAAATCGTAGACGAGCGCATCGGGCACATGGGCCGGCTGCGGCGCGGCGGGGCTCAAGGTGGCGTGGGCCATGATTCTCTCCGTCTGTCCCTGCTTGGGCGGGCGCACGCAAGGCGCGTCCCTTCTTGTCGGACCCGTTTTGCCCGGCGGCCCGGCAAAGGCAAAGGGTCAGGGCATGGCGGCGCCAGATAACGCACCGACGATCCACGCCAAAGACCCGCATCGCGATGGCGATTGTGGCGCAGGTCACGTTGATCGGTCGCGTAATCTCCTTTCTAAGGAAGGTCAGAATAGCCGGAGAGGGCCGATGAAGATCCGCATCGAAAAATCAGGTTGCGTGGGCAATGCCCGCTGCGCCGCCGTGTCCGAGGACATGTATCCGCTGGACGAGGACGGCTATATCGCGACCGAGGGTTTCGACGTGGCAGACGGCGAGCAGCAGACCGCCAAGCGCGGCGCGCGCGCCTGCCCCGAACGCATCATCTTCGTCGAGGAAGATGATGGCAGCATCAGCTGGCCGCCCAAGGCCAAGGCATAATCACAGAATTCCAGGAGAGCGAGATGAGCGACATTTTGGGCTATAAGGGCAAGCGCGTGATCGTGAGCGGCTGCTTCTCCGGCATGGGGGAGGCAACCGCCAAGCTGCTGCTGGAGCTGGGCGCCGAGGTTCATGGCCTGGACTTCAAGGACAGCAGCCTGCCGCTCGCCTCCTTCACCAATGTCGACCTGCGCGATCCCGCCTCGATCGAGGCGGCGGTGGCCGGTATCGGCGGCAAGGTCGATGCGCTGTTCAACTGCGCCGGCCTGCCCCAGTCCTTCCCGCCGCTCGACGTCATGAAGGTGAACTTCATCGGCCTGCGCCACCTGACCGAACAGGTATTGCCGCTGATGGGGCCGGGCGGCGCGATCGCCAGCATCGCCTCCACCGGCGGGCTGGGCTGGAGCCGCCGCATCCCGACCAACATGGAATTCGTCACCACCAAGGGCTATGACGCCGCCGTCGCCTGGTGCGAGGCGCATCTGGATGATGTGGTCAAGGAAGGCTACAGCTTCTCCAAGGAGAATGTGATCGTCTGGACCCAGTTCATGGGCGCGCATCTCATCAAGAAGGGCATTCGCATCAACTGCACCCTGCCCTCGCCCACCCAGACGCCGATGATGGCGACGTTCGAGGCCGCGTCGGGCAAGGATGTGGTCGCCGCCGCCGCCGAACCGATGGGCCGCTATTCCACCCCGGCCGAACAGGCGAGCGGCATCGTGCTGCTGAACAGCGACCTTGCCTCGATCGTCAATGGCGTGGTCTTCCCGGTCGATGGTGGCTTCATGGGCGGCGTCGCCACCGGCCAGGTGGACCTGAGCGTCATGATGCGGCGTTCGGCGCCCGCCGAGGCCTGACCCCGATGAATTTCGACCTGACCGACGATCAGGAGATGATGCGCGACATGTTCGCGCGCTTCCTGGACGAACATAGCAGCATGGCGCGGGTCCGCGCCGCCGGGCCGACCGGCTTCGACCCCGCCCTGTGGCAGGGGCTGGCGGAGCTGGGCGCGCTGTCGATCCGCGTACCCGAAGAGGCCGGCGGCCTTGGCCTTGGCCTGTTCGACGCGACCATCCTGATGGAGGAAGCGGGCCGGACGCTGGCATCGGGACCGCTGGCCGAGGCGCTGGTGACGGCGCGGCTGCTGGCACAGCTGGGTGGTGAGTCAACGGCTGACCTGCTCGGCCGGGTTTTGGTGGGCGATACGGTCGCCAGCTTCGCCTTCGAGGATGTGGCGGACACGCCCGTCCAGTGGATCGGCGGCGGTCTGGTCGCCGAAGCGGTGATCGCCCGGTCCGGTGACGACATCATCCTCGTCACCGTGCCGGCAGAGGCGCGCCAGGCGGAGGACAATCTGGCCTCCACCCCGATCGCCGAGATCAACCTGTCGGCGCATCAGCATATCATTTTGGCATCGGGTGCCGCGGCGCTGGCGACTTTCGCTGCCGGGATCGAGGAATGGAAGCTGCTGATCGCCGCCGGTCTGGCCGGCATCGGCCGCGAGGCGCTGAAGCTCGCCGCCGCCTATGCCTGCGAACGCAAGCAGTTCGACCAATATATCGGCCAGTTCCAGGCCATTTCCCATCCGCTGGCCGACATTCTCTGTGAGATCGACGGCGGCAAGTTCCTGGTGTGGAAGGCGATCCGCGATCTGGCCGATGGTGCGCCCGAAGCAGGCGGTGCAATCTCTATCGCCGCCTGGTGGAACGCGCAGAGCGCGGCCAAGGCGGTGGCGCAATCGCTCCACACCTTCGGCGGCTATGGCCTCACCACCGAATATGACATCTTCCTCTATAATCTGCGCGCCAAGGCCTGGCCGCTGGTCGGTGGCGATCCGCAGCGCTGGCTCGACGAGGCCGGGCGCCGGCTCTACGCCGATGAGGCCGCCGCCCTGCCCGATGCCGGGCCGATGCCGGTCGATTTCGACCTGGGCGAGGCGGCGCAGGCGATCAAGGACGAGATCAACGCCTTCTTCGCGGCCAATGTGACGCCGGAGATGCGGGCGACCTTCCACTATAGCTGGGAGGGCTATAACCCCGAACTCAACCGCAAGCTGGCGGCGCAGAATCTCCTTTATCTCGGCCTGCCCAAGGATGTCGGCGGCCGGGGCCTGTCCGCCTATGAGAAGACGGCGGCGATGGATGCGTTCGAGGAGCAGGGCTATAACAACCCCGCTGCCAATGTGACGCAGATGGTGTCGCTCATCATCCACCGCTTCGGCACGGACGAGCTGAAGCAGGCGGTGCTGCCGGAAATCATGCGCGGTGAGGTGATCTGCTCGCTCGGCTATTCCGAACCGGGCTCGGGCTCCGACGTGTTCGCCGCGCAATGCCGCGCGACGCAGGAAGCCGACGGCAGCTGGCGGATCGACGGCACCAAGATGTTCACGTCCGGTGCCAACCTGTCCACCTATGTGCTGATGCTCTGTCGCACCAACCCGGATGTGGCCAAGCACAAGGGGCTCACCATGTTCATCGTGCCGCTGAAGGCCGATGGCGTGACGGTGCAGCCGGTCCACACCTTCCAGGACGAGCGCACCAACATCACCTTCTATGATGGCGTGCGCATCCCCGACAGCTGGCGGCTGGGCGAGATTGACGGCGGCGTGCGCACCATGAGCGCCAGCCTGGAGCTGGAACATGGCGGCGGCTTCGCCAAATATCAGCGCAAGATGCTGCAGGCCGGCGAAGCGCTGTGCCGGGACGTTATCCACAGGGGCAAGCCGCTGATCGAGGATGGCGGCGCACAGGCGCGGCTGGCCCGTACCGCTGCCAATCTGTGGGCGTCGGAACTCATCGCGTTCCGCGCGCAGTGGGTGAGCATGGAGAACAAGCCAAACCTCGCTTATGGCCCGATGGCCAAGATGTTCAGTTCGGAGAAGTTCCTGACCGACGCGCGCGACCTGCTCGATCTTACCGCCCCGGCCTCGCTCTCCAAGCGCAAGGGGCCGGCGGAGGAGATCAACATGTTCTATCGCCACGCCCAGGGGGCAACCATCTATGGCGGCACCAGCGAAGTCCATCGCAGCATGATCGCGGAAAAGGGCCTGGGCCTGCCGCGTACCCGCGCCTGAGGAAGATCGCATGACGGACGACGCGCCCCATCTGCTGACCGACGTTCAGGATGGCATATTGATTGCCACGCTGAACCGGCCGGACAAGCTCAATGCCCTGTCGGCGGAGACGATGGCGCTGTTCGAGGCGGCGTTGATCCGCTTTCGCGACACGCCGGACCTGAAGGTAATGCTGATCCGCTCGACCGGCCGCTATTTCTGTTCCGGCGCGGACATGAAGAGCGGTGGGTCGCCCAGGGAATATCCCCGCACGCCCAGCGGTATCCGCGAAAATCACCGGCTCCAGCTCAACGGGATGCAGCGCATCTATGACGAGATGGAGCATGTGGAAAAGCCGATCGTCTGCGCCATCCACGCCACCTGCGTCGGCGGCGGGCTGGAAATGGCGCTGTCCTGCGATTTCCGCCTGGCGGCCAAGTCGGCGGCCTTCTCTTTCCCCGAAGGGCTGTTCGGCGTGCTGCCGGCGTCCAACGGGGTCAGCCGCCTGACCCGCATCTGCGGCCCCCACTGGGCGCGCTGGCTGATCATGGGCAACCAGAAGGCCGATGCCGACCGCGCGCTGATCATGGGGCTGGTCCATGACGTGATGCCCGACGAAGGGTTCGAGGATGCGGCGCTGGCCTTCTGCCGGCACCTCACCAAGCAGAATGGCGAGCAGATGGGCGCCGCCAAGATCGCGATCGAGCTGGCGGCCGAGGTCGGCCCGTCCATGGGCCGCCATGTCGAGCGCATGGCCAACAGCGCGCTGATGCTGAACCCCGCCTATCTGGAGGGGATGGAGCGCTATCTGAAGGGCATTGGCGGCAAGAAGGATTGATATCCTTCATCTGCCCACAGACTTATCCACAGCTTTTCCCACAGATGCCTGTTGGACTGGCTGTGGATAACTTGCGTTGATAAACCTGTGGATAAGGTTTCAGGCGCGCGCGTCGCGCAGCATCGCGCGATAATCGCGGATGCCCAATTCCATCAGCCGCGCCTCGGCCCGCAGCAAATGGGTGCGCGCCAGCGGATGGGGGGAATGGAGGATATTCTGCAGCGCCATGTCCGTCGTGACAGTGACAACACGCTCCAGCCCGGTCATCAGCGCAGTACCCATGCTGAACACCGGCGATCCGGCCGCCTCGGTGCCGCCATCCATCTGGTCGACCAGCAGCCGCATCACCGGCTGGGCGGCATGGACGCGATGCAGCATCATCCGCTCATTCTGGCGATCGGCCATATTGTTGCGCAGATGGAGCAGGCGCGAATGCTTGACCCAGAAGCCATGATAGGCGGTGACGAAGGCAAGCGCCTTCTCGCCCAGTTCCTCCTCGGTCCACCTGGTCCGCAGCAGGCCGACATATTCGGCCTCCGCCGTCGCCATCACCGGGTCCAGCACAGCAAGCAGCAATTCGGTGAGGTCGGAAAAATAATTATAGAGCGACGTCATGCCGAGCGAGGCCTGGCGCGCGACTGCGCTGAGCGACAGCTCGACATCGACCGGCCCGGCCAGCAATTCATTAGTCGCCGCCAGAATGCGTTCGCGCGTGTCGCGCCCCTTGCGACCCAGGCGCTGGCCATTGAGGTTATGGCTGAGCGTCTTGGGCGGCGTAGCCAGCTTGGCCTTTCCCCGCCCCTTGGGTTCCGACGGCCCTTCCGCCGCGATCGATGCCTTTGCCGTCAAAACCCGTCCTATCCATATCCTGTCGCGCGGCTCAGGCGGCGCGCCAGGCGATCAGCTTGGTCTCCAGGAACTCCTCGATCCCTTCGAGGCCCCATTCGCGGCCTACACCACTGGCCTTGTAACCACCGAAAGGCAAGTCGCCGGCGATGCACATGCCGCCATTGACGCTGATCGATCCGCTGCGGATCTGCTTGGCGACGTTGATCGCCCGGTCAAGATTGCCCGAGCTGACGCCGCCCGACAGGCCATAGCTGCTTTCATTGGCGATGCGCACGGCATCGGCGTCATCCTCAAACGGGATCACCACCAGCACCGGTCCGAAAATCTCTTCCTGCGCGATGCGCATGTCGTTGGTGACATCGGCGAAGCAGGTCGGCTCGACGAAATAGCCGCCGCCCTTGTCCGGCCGCGCCTTGCCGCCGGCTAGCAGGGTCGCGCCCTCGGCCTGGCCGATATCGACATAGGACAGCACCCGATCCATCTGCCGCTTCGAGATGACCGGCCCCATGATATGCTGGGGATTGTCGAAATCGCCCCAATTGTCGCCGAAGCTGGCATAGGCATGCTTGAGGATCGCCTTCGCTTCCTCATAGCGGCTGCGCGGCACCAGCAGACGGGAATGGACGGCGCAACCCTGGCCGGCATGGAAGACCAGCATGGTCTGGGCGACGTCCATCGCGAAATTGGCGGAATCGTCGAGCACGATCTTGGCCGACTTGCCGCCCAGTTCCAGGAAGACGCGCTTCAGCGTGGCGGCGCCCTGTTCCATGATGCGCTTGCCGACGCCGGTCGATCCGGTGAAGGAAATGAGGTCGACGCGCGGATCGGTGACCAGCATCTCGCCGGCCAGCGCCGGATCGCTGCCGAACACGACATTGATGACGCCGGCGGGGAAGCCCGCCTCCGCCGCCAATTCGCCGAAGATCGCGCCCATGCCCGGCGTGTTGGGCGCGGGCTTCAGAATGACGGTGCAGCCGGCCAGCAGCGCGGCCACGACCTTGCCGACATTCACATAGAGCGGGACGTTCCAGGGAGTGATCGCCGCGACCACGCCAATCGGTTCATAGACCGCCTTGCGCAGGCTTTCGAAGCCATAGCCGGTGCGGCCGCCATAATCCTTTTCCCATTTGAGCTGGGGGAAGACGGCCAGATAATCGTCCCAGCCGTCGAGCGCCATGTCGACATGGGCACGGCCGACTGCGCCCATCGCGGCACCGGCCTCATGACGGGCCAGATCCGACAGCCGTTCCTTGTTCGCCTGGAACAGGTCGCGCAGCTTCGTCACCAGCGCCACGCGCAGATCGACATTGGTCGACCAGTCGGTTTCATCGAAGGCGCGGCGGGCGGCGACGATCGCGGCCTCGACATCCGCGGGCGAGGCATCGGCGGCGATGCCGACCGGTTCGCCGGTCCAGGGGCCGATCACCTCAAAGGTCTTGCCGCCTTCGGCATCGCGCAATGCGCCGTCGATATAGAGCTTGGCTTCGGGAAGAGTGGCCATGATCGCCTTCCTGTGGATAACTTCTGTGGATAACTTTTGTCGACGTTGTGGATAAGTCGCCCGGTCAGCGCTTGCGCGCGCTCAAGGCAACCGATCCGATGTGCAAGTCCGCCGGCATGTCGAGCACGGCACGAAAGACGTCGGTGACCGAATTATAATGGCTGATGCCGCGCTCGCGCAGATTGAGGCCGACCTTGGCATTTTCCTGGGCGAAGCGGATCGACACATCCATCGGCCAGCTGCTACCGGTCTTGGTCTCGTCCATCATCATGCCCGCCTGCACCACGGTGACGCGCACGCCTTCGGGCTCCAGCTCGCGCGCCCACATGTCCGACATCAGTTCCAGCCCCGCCTTGCCGCCGGCATAGAGCCACAGCATCGGCATCTTGAGCGGCACGGATTCGCTGGTGACATTGATGATGTGCCCGCCGCCACGCAGCAGCGGCAGCGCCTCGCGCGCGCAATAGATTGGGCCGGCGACATTGGTGGCGAGCGAGGCCTGGATCTGCTCGTCGCGTACTTCGGCCAGGGTGAACGGCTCGTAGATCGCGGCATTGTTGATCAGCACGTCGATCCTGGGGTGACGCTGCGCAATCGCGGCAAAGGCCGCGCGGACGGAATCGGGATTGCCGACATCGCATTCGACCGCAAAATGGGGTTCGCCCAGTTCCTGCGCGACCGCCTCGACCTTCGACAGGGTGCGGCCCAGCAGGATGACGGTTTCACCGTCGCGCGCAAACCGCCGCGCCAAGGCGCGCCCCAGCCCGTCGCCCGCACCGGTAATGACGATGACCTTGCTCACCTCTCGCTCCACCTGTTCTTGTCCTGTTGGCGTTTACTTGCGCATGTCGTCTGCGGCGCGGCAAGATGGCGCCGCATCGCGCGCGCGATAGTTGGGAAATTCAGGCCGCCGGCCGGGCGAAATCAGCCGGATAGACGGACAGGTCGCCATCATAGGCAATGCCGCCGGGCCAGAAGCGGGTACCGCTGACCTTGGCGAAATAATGGACCGTGCGGGCAAAGGAGCCGGCCGAGGAGCGTGGCTGGAAGGCGACGCCGCTGGGGCTGACGCCCCGGGCGCGGGCGCTGAAATCCTTGACGGTGAAGAGCAGGTCGTCGGTCTGCTGGGCGCAGAAGACCAGGTCGCTGCCCGGGCAATAGCGCCGCGGCTCGACCTGGAGCGGCGACAGCCGGCCACGCTTCATCGCCACCTTGCCCGGCACGCGGGTCACTTCGGGGCCATGCACCGTGTCGTACCAGTGATGATATTCCGCCTCCCGCCCGGCGACAAAATTGGCGAGGATGATCGAGACCCCGGAAAAGGGCTGGTCGGCCTGGTGATTGGGGCTGGAAACCCAGTCGGAATACATCGCATAGCTGTGGATGCGTTCGCTCTCGTCGCTGTCGTCGATCAGGCCGGAGTCGCGCGCATCGGCCAGCAGCGGAGAGAGCGCGGGCAGGTCGATCTCCGGCGCCGCATAATCGAACTCATAGACCGACAGGAAACGCCAGGGCTGGGGAATGTCGGGCATGATCTGCTGCGGCGTCACCTCGTAGCGGTCCGCCGAGCGAAAACCGCGCAGCCGGGCCAGGTCCGCCTGATGCGTGCCGTCGAACCAGCGGGCATAGTCATCCTCGCGGCCGGCCGCGACATTGTGCAGATGGATGGTGGTATACAGGCTCATTCCTCGTCCCCGGCTGCCCGGCCGGCTGGTCCCGGCCCTGTGTGCGGGCGGCAATCCAGCATGGATGAGAGGGGGATGCCAGAGCCACCGTCCAATGATCGCCGGGGCATTGACGCGCCCGCGCGAATTGACCCTGTCGGCAGCGCTGCGCATCCTGCAACGGCAATCATGCCGGAGGGATGCGTGATGACCGAGCCTGCCGCCCCGCCCCGCTTCGCCCTGTTCCGCGCGAAGGACGCGACCGATTTCGAGGCCAGCGGCCTGATGGAAACGGTGCCACCGACGCCGATCGAGATGGCAGGATCGATCGCCGCGGTCGAGGCGGGCATGCTGGAAGGCACGCGGGTGAAGCTACTCTTCGCCATGCCGGGCCTCAGCCTCACCCATGCCTGGTTCCGCAGCGGCTTCCCGCTGCCGCGTCACAGCCATGATGTCGACTGCCTCTATTTCATCCTGGCGGGATCGCTGCGCATCGGCACGGAAGAGCTGGGCACGGGTGATGGCTTCTTCGTCGGCGCTGGTGTGCCCTATACCTATGTGCCTGGCAGACAGGGCGTCGAGGTGCTGGAATTTCGCGGATCGAACAGCTTCGACATCAGGATGCTCGCCAACAACCCCGCCTATTGGGATCGAGCGGTGGCGCAGGTCACGGCGCAGCGAGACCATTGGGCACAGGAGGCACCCCCATCCGGATTGATGTTCGGGAAGGATGGGCGATAGGCCAGCGTTATTTAGGCGACCCGAGCCTGATTAGAAAACGCGCTAGCCCGGCGCCTTCATGTCGATCGCCAGCCGGGTAAGGCGCGAGGCGGCAATGCGCCAGTTCCCGTCATCCCGGCGATAATCTTCATGATAATGGCCATGGCCCAGCAGCGTGCGACCATCGGGCCAGGCCAGATGATCCTGCATCGCCCAGATCGCCATCGCATCATCACCGGCGATGGATATTTCGGGCGAATGGACATGATGGACGGTGCGCGCCGCGTCGATCGAGGCACGGACGCTGGCGATCGCGATATCGCGCCCCTCCAGCAGCGGACCGCCCGATCCGGTCGCGTCGAGCCGGAAGTCGGGCGTGAACAGCGCCGCGAAGCCGTCCCAGTCCTTGGTATCGAGCAGGCGGCAATAGCGCGCCTTGACGTTGGCGACGGCCAGCCAGTCCGCGAAATCGGGCGCGGCCATCAGAAACGGAAGCCGCGCATCTGGTTGCCGCCATCGCACAATATCACCTGATTATTGACGAAGCTGCCTTCATCCGAGGCGAGGAACAGGCCAAGATTGGCGATGTCGGCGGCGGTACCCTGACGCTTGACCGACTGCATGGCTTTCAGCCGTTCCCAATTTTCGGGCGCAACGCCGTCCAGCGCCGCTTCGGTTTCCATCAGGCCGGGCGCTATGCCGACACAGCGTATCTCGTCCTGACCAAACTGCATCGCCATCGCATGGGTGAAGATGTTGAGCGACGCCTTGGTGATGCCATAGGCCGTGGCGGGATTGTAGCTGGCCATCGACGATTTGTTGATGATGACGCCCTTCGCCTTCGCCAGCGCCGGCCGCAGCGCTTCGGCCAACAGCAATGGACCGATGGTGTTGACTGCGAAATAATGCTGCCACTTGGCCTGGCCGAGGCCGAAGAAACCGCGCGCAATCTCACCCAGATGCAGGCCCGCATTGTTGATGAGCACGTCGAGCCGGTCGTGCGCGCTCAGCACATCGGCTGCAAAGGCATGGATATCGGCCTCGACGCTCATATCGACGCGGTGAACGGAGGCGGTGGCACCAATCTGCTCGACCAGCGCCTTGCTCTCGGCAAGGCCCGCTTCGTTGATGTCAGCCAGGATGAGATGCGCGCCTTCGCCGCCAAAGGCCAGCGCATAGGCCCGGCCCAGCCCCGCCGCACCGCCCGTCACCAGCACGGTCTTGCCCACGAAACGTTCCGCCATCCTCTGTCTCCTATTCTGATTGAAACCTTATTGCCCGCGCAGATAGGCCATGGCGCCCCGCGCAGCGGCCAACCCGTCCTCGGGATTATCGACCTCGACATAGCCGGTCGCGCGGGTGCGTTGGCCGATGCGCGGCATCAGCGCGGCATAGTCCATCTCGCCTCGGCCGGGCGCGACCGCATGATCGGTGATCGCCGTGCCTCGCGTCCGATCGATATCCTTGAGATGAATCGACACCACCCGTGGCCCCAGCGCCTTCAACAGGTCGAGCGGCGCCACCCCGGCATACCAGGCCCAGGCCAGATCGACCTCGAACGAGAGCAGGTCCGGCGCGATCCGGCTGGCCATCAGGTCGAGCGGGCGATCACCGTCAAGCGGCAACAGGTCATACCAATGATTATGATAGGCAAGCGTCAGGCCGGCCGCCTTCGCCTTTTCGCCCAGTGCCGCAAGTTGGGGGATATAGGTGTCGAGCGCGGCACGGGTCGTCTGCCCCAGGGTGCGGCTGGCGATGAAGATCGGCGCGGTGGTCAGCGCGACGATGCGGGCACCGATCGCCGCCGCTTGATCGAACTGTCGGTCATAGTCACCGCCGCGCACGCCGAGCCGGACCACCCCCACCGCCATGCCCGCGTCGCGCACCATCTGCGCCTTGTCCTGCGGCGTGGGTTCGGACGGATCATTGGCGACATAGGAGGCCAGGCGAAAGCCGAATAGGCCATAGCCCATGGCCGCCACGGCGCGCAGCGTGCCGGCATAATCGCGCGTCAGTTCCTTGCGCACCGTCGTATCCGCCAGCCCCAGCATCGGGGTGCGAGGTTTCGCCTGTGCATACCCGGCCAGCATCAGCGATGCACCACCGCCCAGCAGCAGCGCGCGGCGTTCGAGAGGATAGGCCTTCCCGGTCATTCCACCCGCGCAAAGGCGATGCGCGCGATGCGCCAGCCCGCCGGAGTCATGCGAAAGGCATCGGCATAACGGCCCATCACCGTATCAACCATGCCGCCATCGCGCCGCTTGAGCTTGACCAGCACGGTCCAGTCACCCGTCGCCCTATTCCCGTCGACCTCGATCCGGGGCGAATGGAGCATGTGCAGCAGCCAATGGCTGTTGCCGGCAATGGCCGTGCAGAGGAAATCGATGATCGCGTCGGCGCCATGCAGCGGGACGAGGCCATAGTCCCCGGCGAAATCGGCCGTGAAGATATCCGCAAACAGCAACCGTGCCCGGTCCGGGGCCTGCGCCGCCAGATCCGCCGCCGCGCAATAGCGCGCCTTGAGATTGGCGATCGCCAGGGCCTGCCCGGCCGGGTCGGTCACGCCGCCTCGACCTCCAGCCGCTTGACCACCAGCGCCTTCAAATCGGCGGTCTTGATCTTCGCGCTGCCGGTCAGGGCCAGATCATCCTCGGCAAAAAACAGGACTCGGCGGGGTACCTTGAAGCTCGCCAGCTGTTCCTTGGCGAAGCCGCGAATGCCGTCCTCGTCCAGTGCGGCATCGTCATGCGGGACGATGCAGGTCACGACCAGTTCGCCCAACGTCTCATGGGGCACGCCGACGGTCTGGGTGACCTTGACGCCCGGACAGGTCTTGATGACGCTGTCGATCTCGATCGGCGAAACATTGGCGCCACCGGTCTTGATGATGTCGTTGAGCCGGCCTTCCCAGTGCAGCCGACCTTCCGCGTCGAACCAGCCGCCGTCGCCGGTGCGGAAAAAGCCCTCGGCATCAAGCGATTCATCGAGCGGGATGCCGACATAGCCGAGCATCAGCGTCGGTCCCTTGACCGCGATCTCGCCCCGTTCGCCAAGCGGCACGACCGCGCCGGTCAGCGGATCGACGATCTTGAAGACATTGCCGGGCAACGGCGCCCCATGGCTGCCGGCGATCCGCGCCTCAGGCGTGCCCGAGGGGAAGATCGAGCTGATGGTGAAAGTCTCGGTATTGCCATAGGCGGCCATCGGCTCCTGCCAGTCGGTACTGACGCTGGGATGGCGGCCGAGCGGATTGGCCGGGTTCACATAATAGAGCGAGGAGAGATCGACATCAGCCCAGTTGGCCGCTGCCTCCAGCTGCGCCCATTGGTGCGGCCAGGCGAACGCCATGGTCGCCTTTTCCGTTTCCATCAGGCTCAATGCCTCGGCCGGCTGGAAGGTCTGCTGCAGAATCAGGCTGCCACCGCCGGTCAATGCGCCCCCGATCGCCATGCAGAAATTACCCGACCAGAAGAAACCGTTGGCCGACCAGGCGCGGGCATCGGGCTTGGCCTGAAGGAAGCGCTTCCAGCGCCAGAGCTGCAGGGTCGGACCACGATGGGCGCTGATGATGCCCTTGGGCTTGGCGGTAGAGCCGGAGGAAAAGAAGAGCACGCCCGGATCGGCCGGCATGACGGTGGCGGCAGTCGCATCGACCAGCGCCTGGTCGACCGCGTCACCGTGCGCGAGGAAAGCGTCCCAGCCCTCAATCCGGCCCATCGCCCCATCGACGGCGGCAAGATGGCGCAGGAAGGGGAAGCGGGTGGAAACCAGCCGCCCTTCGCCCGCGCCACCGATCGCCGGCTCCAGATCGGCCAGGATCGCGCCGAAATCCTTCTTGAGCACGCTGCGTTCGAGCAGCAGCACCGAACAGGCTGAGGACTGGACCAGATGGTCGAGTTCGGCCGGGGTCGAGAAGGTGCTGAGCGTGGCGGCAACGCCGCCCGCCAGCGCGACACCGAACACGGCAGACAGAAATTCCGGCCGGTTCGTCATCAGCACGCCAACGCGGGTACCCTTGCCGACGCCACAGGCGATCAGCGATCGGGCAACGGCATTGGCCTGCGCCCACAGATCGCCATGGGTCCAGCGGACCACGGCATCGGGTCCGTGAAAGACCAGCGCCTCCCGCTCGGCATGGGCCTGCGTGACCTCACGCAGCCAGCCGCCGAGCGTCAGCGTGCCGAGGCCTTCCTCTTCAGTCAGAGGCGGGCCGGCGACGATCGAGAGCGCAGTCATCGGCTTAGCGGTTGACGTCGACGATGACGCGGCCGCGCACCTTGCCCGCGAGCAGATCGGCCGCGACGCCGATCGACTCGCCCAGGCTGACTTCCTGCGCGATCACTTCCAGCAATGCCGGGTCGAGATCGCGCGCCAGCCGCGCCCAGGCGGCCAGGCGCGACGCCTTGGGTGCCATCACGCTGTCGACGCCGAGCAGGCGCACGCCGCGCAGGATGAAGGGCATGACGGTCGCCGGGAAATCGGCGCCCTGGGCGAGGCCACAGGCCGCGACCGCGCCACCATAGCGGGTCTGGGCGCAGGCATTGGCAAGGGTGAAGCTGCCGACCGAATCGACGACGCCGGCCCAACGCTCCTTCTGCAGCGGCTTGCCCTTTTCCGACAGTTCGGCGCGGTCGATCACGCCATCGGCGCCCAGCGTCTTGAGATAGTCGCCCTCGGCCGACTTGCCGGTGGAACCGATCACGGTGAAGCCCGCCTTCTTGAGCAGGGCGACGGCAACGCTGCCGACCCCACCGGTGGCGCCAGTGACCAGGATCTCGCCCTGGTCCGGGGTCACGCCCGCCTTCACCAGCGCCTCGACGCAGAGCGCCGCCGTGTAACCGGCCGTGCCGATCGCCATCGCCTGCTTGGGCGTAAAGGCAGTGGGCAGCGGTACCAGCCAGTCGCCCTTCAACCGGGCAACCTGAGAGAGGCCACCCCAATGGCCTTCACCCACGCCCCAGCCGTTCAGCACCACCTTGTCGCCGGCCTTCCAGTCGCCATGGTCGGAGCTGCGGACGGTGCCGACCAGATCGATGCCCGGCACCATCGGGAATTTGCGCACCACCGGTGAGGCGCCGGTGATCGCCAGCCCATCCTTGTAGTTCAGGGTCGAATAATCGACATCAATCGTGACATCGCCCTCGGGCAGCTGGGCCTCATCGACCCGGGCGAGCGAGACGCTCTGCTTGTCGTCGGTCTTTTCGATCAGGATGGCAGAGAACATGCGGTCGGTCCTTTTTGATGATGGAGCGGGAGACGGTCGCGGCTAAGCCTTGGCAACCGCCGGAAGCGGGTCGGGGATGCGGCCCAGCCGCTCCATGATGTCGGGAAAGGCCTCGCTGCGCATCGATCCGAACATGCACAGGCGCAGGCATTCCTGGGCGAGGCGACGGCCAAGCGTCCGGCGCTCCTTGTCACCCTTGGCATGCGAGCGTGCCCAGATCGGCCAGAGGAAGGCGCCGGCCAGCATCAGCACCGACAGCACCTCGGCATCGACATTTTCTTCGGCGAGATCACTGTTGGCAAAGCGCTGCAGCGACCCCTCATATTCGCGCCAGAAGGGATCGGCCATTGGATCGGGCGAGGCGAGCAGTTGCAGCAGCCAGATGCGGCACAACTCGGGATTTTCCATGGCGAACAGCGCCAGCCGGTCGGTGGTGTCGGCAATGTCGACCTCCTCCACCCGCCGCTCCCCGATCGTCCCGGGATCGCCAAAGACGGCACGGAACATCCGGTCCGACACCCAGTCGGCGGTCGCCGCGATCAACTTTTCGCGCGTTTCAAAATGCTGGTATGCGGTACCGCGATTGACGCCGGCCAGATTGGCGACTTCGGACAGGCTGATCCCCTCCGGTCCGTCCTTGGCGAGCAGCGCGCGGGCCGCCTCCAGGATGGCCTCGCGGGTCGCCGCCGGGTCGCGTGCGCGCCTCTTCCGATTGTCCGTCATGCTGCCTTACCTCGATCGATCATCCAGCACCTATAATGATCAGCGCTGTTGATCGGCTCCATCCCTGCCTGCTCCGGAGCGAGAGTCAATCGCCGCCCCCGATGGCAGCGCCCGGGCGTAGGGTTCATCGCTCCCGCGAAGGGAGCCTGCCCTGAAATGCCAATCGGCCGGGCAGCTTGAGCTGCCCGGCCGATCTGGAATTTCCTTGGGATGCGCGGATCAGCGCGAGCCAAAAGCGAAGCGCAGATTGACACCGATTTCGCGCGGCGGCGTGACCGTGGCACCGGTATAGGTGCTGGTATAGGTCGCCGCGACGGTCGGCGGAGTGCCGCCCGTAACCTGCTGATAGGGCGTGAACAACGGCGTCGTCCGGGTCAGAACCTTGGTCGTGTCGAACAGGTTCTTGGCGAACAGGGAGATTTCCCAGCCGCCATCCGGCGATCGGATACCGGCATAGAGATTGACCAGTGCATAGGCGCTGACATCGTCATAATTATTGCCCGGATCACCCTGCGACTTGCCATTATAATTGAGCAGGCCACGAATGAAGCCATCCATGGCGCTCGAAAGGCTGGCGCGATATTCGGTCTGCAGCGTCGCCGTGATCGGCGGCAGGAATGCCGCACGCTGGCTCACCTGACATGCCGACAAATTGTCGGAGCCGACCGCCGCCTGCAACTGCGCCAGGCTAGGCGCATTGCCGACTGGATCGGGGATGCCGTCGCCGTTCAGGTCGTTGCACGGGATGGTCCCGTTCTTGATCTTGCCGAGCGAATAGCTGCCGGTCAGATTGACGTTCCAGCTGCGGGTGATGTCGAAGCCCAGTTCGCTTTCCACGCCGTTCACCTCGACCGGGACTGCGCCCACGAAGTTGAACGAGGCGACCTGCTGCGCTGTGCCGGTCACCTGGCCGGCCGCATTGCGGACGGCGACGGTGTTCACATAGTAAACGCCGGTGTTGGGCACGCGATAGGGGAAGTTCTTATACTTCTGATGATAGGCGGTGACGTTGAAGCGCGCGCGGCCACCCATCAACGTGCTCTTGAAGCCCAGTTCGTAGGATTTGGACGTTTCCGGCGGCAGATTGGTGAAGGATTGCTCCAGCGCCGACGGGGCGATGTTGAAGTCACCCACGACGTTGATGCCGGGACGGAACGAGCTTCCGGTCGAGGCATAGACCAGGAAGTTGGGCGAGAAATTATGCTTCAACGACGCATTGTAGATCAGCTTGTCGGTGTCCTGCACATCCGAAGAAATGGTGTTGCCATTGACGATCGTCTGGGCGTCCGACTTGTAGCTGATCTGGCGCAGACCGCCCGACAATTCGGTCGCCTCGCCAAAATGAGCGGTCAGATTGCCGAAGAAGGACTGTTCGTGCGACGTGCCGGCGCGTTCGACATTGGTCTGCACCACCTGCAGGATCACCGGCGGCGCACCGGGGCGCAGCACGCCACCAACGATGGTCGGCGAGGTCAGGTGGGTCGGCGGATCGAGCTTGTCGTCGAAGAAGCCGACCACATAGTCGAACATGCCCAGGACACGTTCTTCGTTCTGCAAGCGGATTTCATGCGAGGTTTCCTTGGCGATCGTATCGGTCACCTGGTTGACGTCGCGGCCGACGAAGAAATTGCCATCGTCGACATTGTCGGTCGAATGGAATTTCTGCTTCGTATACATGCCCTGATAGATCAGGCGCTGACCCGCAAAGCCGGCTTCCGCACGCCAGTTGAAAATGTCGAAACGCTGATTGACGATGCGCGGCTGCTCCTGGATCGACTGGCGATCCTTGGCGGTGATCAGGACCGGGCTGGGCGCTGCATCCGGATTGGCTTCGCTAAAGGAAATCGCCTGATCATAGGTCCGCGCGTCGCGGTCCATATATTGATAGGTGCCTTCAAACTTCAACCAGTCGGTTGGCTCGATCGTGCCGACGACGCGGGCGCTTTTCGTGCGCGACCAGGGGTTGGCGGCACCGGCCGTGCGGACCAGCGGGGTGATGCGGTCGGCATCATCCTCGTTCCAGACGCCCGACACGCGGATGCCCGCCACGCCCTCGATGACCGGCACGTTCAGGCCGCCCTTGAAGTTCAGCGTCCCGATATTGTTGCCGGTCCAGTCGATGAAACCGCCCAGCTGGTTGAGGTCCGGCTTGCGGGTGGTGATGGTGATCGAACCCGACGGCGAGGCGCGGCCGCGCAGCGTACCCTGCGGTCCGCGCTGCACTTCGATCTGGCCGATATCATACATCTGCTGCAGCACCGCGCCAGGAGACAGCGGGGCGTCGTTGAAATAGAATTGGATGGTGCCGCTGTTGCCGCTGGCATTGGCATCGAAATTGACGCCGCGCAGTCGGGCATTGCCGCCGATGCCATTGGCATTGGTGGTGAGCTCCAGGCCGGGCGCCAGCGCCTGCACTTCGTTGAAGGTACGGATGTTGAGGTTGCCGATCGCCTGCTCGGTGACGGCGTTCACAACGGCCGGAACGTCCTGCACGTCCTCGCCGCGACGGCGGGCTTCGACGATGATGGTGGGTACGTCATAGGTTGGTTCGGTCGCGGCGGCCTGTTCAGGCGCCTGGGCCAGCGCCGGCGTGGCCACGGCCATCGCGGCGATGCTCGCACCGACCAAATAATAAGCGGACATGCGATTCATATAAAAAGCCTCCCCATAATGAACATCACGTTGACTATTTGGTCAACCGCAATGCAGTGCTGTTTTTTTGGTATCGTTGATTCGCGTTATGCCCGATATCGACGGGACTAGAAGCCCAGAGCCCATGAAATGGCGGACATATCGCCATCGCGATTCTCAGCATCATCACTGATCCCCAGGGCGATTTGCTTCCCCGCCATGTGGCGCTCATCGGCTGCGCCGGACATGATCGACCCCGTGCCGATATGGCGACGACGTCCTGGCGGGCGCGACACATGATGGGAGAGGAAGATGGATCTGGGCCTGGCGGGCAAAACCGCGATTGTCACCGGCGCGACCGCCAATATCGGCCGCGCCATCGTGCTGGGCCTCGCGGCGGAAGGCATGATCGTCATCGCGGTGGGTCGGGACGCCGATGCCGGCGCAACATTGGTGGCCCAATGCCAGGACATAGGGGCGGCCAGCGCCCATTTCGTGCAGGCCGACCTGACCGATCCGCTGGCTCCGGCGCATATCATGGCTACCGCAGCAGCGCTGGGCACCGTTTCCGTTCTGGTCAATAATGTCGGCGGCAATGTCGGCGCGGGCTTCTTTGCCGATTCCGACCCGGCGACATGGGCCGGCGACATCGACCTCAATCTCGGCACATTGCTGCGCATGACCCATGCCGTGCTGCCCGGCATGATCGCGCACAAGACAGGCGCGATCGTCAATATCGGGTCGACGGCGGGACTGGTCGGCGACTATATGCTACCTGTCTATTCGGCAGCCAAGGCAGCGGTCCATGGCTTTACCAAGGTGCTGGCCAAGGAAGTCGGCCAGCATGGCGTGCGCGTCAATTGCGTCGCCCCCTATGGCACGATCTCGCGCGACCCCGCTGCCTTCTCCAAGGGCAGCCGCTTCCACCCCGACAGCAATTTCTTTGCCAAGGCCTTTGCCGGCACCAGCCCGGAGGACATGGCCAAAAGATCGCGCCAGACCGTGCTCGGCCGCCCGGTCGCCTTTGCCGAGGAGGTCGCCTCGCTCGCCATCTATCTCGCCTCCGACCAGGCGGGCTTCATCACCGGCCAGGTCTATCCCGTCGACGGCGGCAGCCTGCTCTGACGAAAAAGGCCCGGCTCCCGCGCGGGAACCGGGCCTTTTGCCCAGACCGTCCGGTTGCCTCAGGCGTCGGGCGGGCCGAAGCGGAAGATCGTCATCTTGTTGCCATCCAGATCGCGGAAATAGGCGCCATAAAAGCCGTTGGGATCTTCGCCGCGAATGCCCGGCTTGCCCTCGCACTTGCCGCCCAGTTCGAGCGCGCGGGCATGGACCGCATCGACCTGCGCCCGGCTGTCCGCCTGGATGCCGACCTGATTGCCATTGCCGGGGCTTGCATCCCCCTCGAACGGAATGCCGATCAACAGCATGCCGCCCTCGGCGGTCTTGTAGGCGACCAGATCGGGCCGGTCATAGGCGCGCACCGCGCCCAACAGTTCGGCAATGCCGTCATAGAAACGCTTCGCGCCATCCAGGTCGCGCGTGCCGAAACGAGCCATACTGATCATATTTCTCTCCTTTACAGGCCACCCATGCCGCGCCAGCGGTCCGGGCCCATCCACACATATTCGACATAATGGCCCAGCCATTCGCGCGTATCGAGATAGACGAACTCCAGCATGCCCGGCGTCCCGCCCTTCAGCACCACCGGATAGGGCTGCTGCTCGACCCGCGCCATGAAGGCGGCCCAGTCGTCGACCCGGTTGCAGATATGGTGGAAGACAAGGCGATCATCGTCGGGCAACGCATCGCGATAGAGCGCCAGCACATCGCCCGAAATCGGCTGGATCAGTTCGAACTGCATGTCGTCGACCCAGACGAAGGCGAGCTTCTGCACCCCCTGCCCCTCGCCCTGCGGCGTCCAGAGCTGCACCGGCACCTCGATTTCGGACAGGGTACGGACATCCGCCTGGTCGCGGAACTGGGCGACGGCCTTGTCGACATTGCGGGTGACATAGGCGTTCTGGAAATGATGACCGGTCAGCATTGGCTCAGCCCTCCCGCGCGACGTCATAGCGCGACAGATAGCGCTCGAAATGGGGGGCCAGTTGCTCGACCGACAGGCCATATTGGGCGAGCTTATAGTCATGGCTGCCAAACTTGCCCTGCGGATTATCGTCCAGCCAGGCCTGCATCGCCGCTTCTGCCTCCGGCGTGAAATCATCGCCCAGCGCCGTATAGAGTCGCCGCATCGTGCCGATCGGATCGGTGGTGAGATCGGCATAATGAACGTCGACCATGCTGTCCTCGCCCAGCTTTTCGCGCACATCCATGATGCGGTCGGCGTGGAGCCGCGCCTGATAGGTGCAATTTTCCGCCAGCCATTCCCCGTCCACCCGGCCGGTAAAGGCCATCTGGCCCAGGCTGATGATCGAGCAGAAACTGCCCATGGCGGTATAGGGATCGCGATGGGTCCAGATGAAGCGGGCGTCGGGATAGACCTTGCGGATCGTCTCGATCCACAGGCTGTGGCTCGGCATTTTGAGGTTCCATACGCCCGGCGCATCGGCCTGCAGCAATTGCAGGAAGCGTTTGTGATAGTCATAGGCCGACGTCATGTCGGTCGAGAAGAGCCAGTCGCGATAATTGGGCAGCTTGCCCCGCGATTCCAGCGCCAGCGCCTTGAAATCATGCGCCATGAAGAAGATGCATTCATTGGGATAGATGGCCGAATTGCGATAATATTTGCCCATTTCCGGCCGTGCGGCGAGCATCGCCTTTTCCTGTTCCAGCCGGGCAATGGCACGCGGGTCGCTCTTGAGCGTGGCGCTGGTCGCGGGCGGCACCGGCGCGTCAATCTCCCAGGTCAGCGGCGAGCGCCGGGCCGGGTCGCAGGCGAGCAGATTGCTGAGCAGGGTCGTGCCGGTGCGGGGAATGCCGAACACGAAGACCGGCCGCTCGACCGGCCGTTCCAGCAATTCGGGCCGCTGCGCCAGATAGTCGGTGGTCCGCAGTCGCTGCGACAACAGGTCGACGACATTGCCCTCCATCCGCGCATGGCCGCTGTCCGACAGGCCGGCCGCATTGGCGTCAGCGAGCAATATCTCCAGCCCTTCGCGGAAACTGTCGGAATCGAAGCGATCGAGGCCGGTGGCCTTGATCGCACGGTCGATCAGCGCGTCGGCAACCAAAGCTGCGCCCATGGCATGTCTCTCCTGATGTGTTTTGCCGGCATCATGGGCAAGCGACTGCGACAGGCCAATGCCACCCGATGCAGTCACCGGGACGGACTATCGATATCCAGCCATATCAGAAACCGCCCGTCCGCCGCTATCGCGGGCGCGATGTCAGATGCTGGCGAAACTGGCGCGGCGTCGCCCCTGTGGCGCGGCGAAAGGCGAAAGCGAAGCTGGAGGGCGAGGCGAATCCGAGCGCGAAGGCGATCTCCTTGATGCTCTCGCTCGATCCCAGATAGCGTTTGGCGACATCGATCCGGCACTGGACGATATAGTCGCCGATCGAACAGCCCCGGCTGGCGCGAAAGCCGCGCGTCAATTGCCGCACCGACAGGTTGCACAGGGTCGCCAGTTCCTCCAGCGAGGGCGCCGCGCCGCCCAGTTGCAGCCGCTCGTCGATCCGCCGCAGCCGCCAGGTGGCAAGCCCCCCGGTCGCCGGTCCCTCGGCGATCGCCTGGCAATAGCGCGCCACCTCGATCGCCAGTTGCCCGGCGATCAGTTCGGTCAGCACGATGCTGCCCGGCCCCGGCCGGTTCACCTCCTCCGCCAGGCGGAACAGGCAGGCGCGCATATGCGGATGGGCGATGTCGAGGCAGGCCGCCAGCCGACTGTCGGTCCATTCGATCGGCCCGTCGAGCCAGCGGTCGATCGCCTCCGCCTTGATCTCGCACACGACCGAGGACTGGGCGCCCTGCCCTTCGGTCCGCAATCGCAAGGCCTGCCCCGGCGGCACCAGGAAGATCTCGCCCAGCCGCTCATAGCGATGCGGCCCCCAATGGTCGGCATAGCAGCCGCGCACCCGCTCGGGCCGGGGGGTCAGGCACATGTCGAGCCAATAATGGCGCTCGCGCCGGAAAATGCGGTCGGTCGGCCCAGCCAGATCGAGCCGCATGATCCGCGCCTGCGCCTGCGGCACGGCGATCTCGGCTTCAAAAACCGACCTGGCATAGGATTCCGACATCGCTCCCCCGCTCTCTGGCCATGTTTGGCCCTATCGCAGCACTATGTCCCATTCTCGATAGTGTGGTCAATTGCATCGACGCCGGAGTCGCCCCCATCCTTGGGCCATCAGGCAAGCCGCCAACGATGCGGCGCCACATGGAGAGAGATGAATGGCTAAGGGTCTTTTCGACTGCACGGGCAAGGTCACGCTGGTCACCGGCGGCAATGGCGGCATCGGCCTGGGCTTCGCCATGGGCGTCGCCAAGATGGGCGGCGACATCGCCATCTGGGCACGCAACGCGGAAAAGAACGAAGCCGCCGCCGCCGCCCTGCGCGAAGCCGGCGCCGGCCGGGTCGAAACCTATCAGGTCGATGTCGCATCGGAAGAGGCGATCATCGATGGCTATGCCAAATTGCTCGCCGATTTCGGCCGGATCGACTGCGTCTTCGCCAATTCGGGCCGCGCCTCGCGCTCGCGCTCGGTGCTGACGCTGGATTCGGCGGAATGGCATGATCTGCTGGCGGTCAACCTGCACGGCGCCTTCTTCACCCTGCGCGAAGGCGCCAAGGCGATGGTCGCTCGCGCCGAAGCCGGCGAGCCGGGCGGCAGCCTGGTCTATTGCGGCAGCCTGTCGATGTTCCACGGCATTGCCGGCATCAACAATTATGCCGCATCGAAGGGCGGCATGGGCGCCGCCGTGCGCGGCATGGCATCGGAACTGGGCAAGTATGAGATCCGCGCCAACAGCATCGCACCGGGCTATATCAAGACCGGCATTGGCGGGGATGGCGAGATGAGCCCGGAGATGCAGGCCCGCATGGCCGCCGTCGACGCGCATTTCTCGGCCAAGACGCCGATCCACCGCCCCGGCGCGATCGAGGATTTCGAGGGCATCGGCGCCTATCTCGCCTCCGACGCCTCGCGCTATCATAGCGGCGACACGATCGTCATCGATGGTGGCAGCCTCGTCCATCCGCCCTACGCCTTTTGAGCCGATCGAAGGAGCGCCCCGATGCACCTGCTCAACATCCATGATGTGAACGATGTCCGGCTCGACGCCTATCAGCGGCCCGAACCTGGCCCGAAGGATGTCGTCGTGAAGATGAAGGCCTGCGGCATTTGTGGCAGCGACCTTTCCTATATCAAGAATGGCGGCATTCCCGGCCCCGGCAAGCTGACCGCGCTCGGCCATGAGGGCGCGGGCGAGATCATGATCGTCGGCGAGGAAGTGGCGGGCGTCAGCGTCGGCCAGAGCGTCATCATCAACCCGATGATGACCCCCAGCTTCATCGGCAGCGGCGGACCGGAAGGCGCCTTTACCGAGGAATTGCTGGTCCGCGACGCGCGGCTGGGCGACAGCCTGCTGCCGATCCCGCAGGGCATCCCCTATGACGTCGCCGCCATGTGCGAGCCGCTGTCGGTGGCGATGCACGGCGTCAACCGGGCACAGGCCAAGTCCGGTGACAAGGTCGTCATTTTCGGCTGCGGCCCGATCGGGCTCGGCATGGTGCTGTGGGCGATCGACCGGGGTTGCCAGGATGTGATCGCGCTCGACCTGGCCGAGGAACGGCTGGAACGCGCCCGGGCTCTGGGCGCCCACACGATCAACCCGGCCAGGGAAGACGTGATCGCCCGGATCAAGGCGATCCACGGCACCACCACCGTCTTCGGCCGCGAGAAATCGCAGACCGACGCCTATATCGACGCGGCCGGCGCGCCCTCCATCCTTTCCGACGTGATCGCCATGGCCAAGACCCATGCCCGCCATGTCATCACCGCCGCCTATATGAAGCCGATCGAGCTGCCCGCAGGCCCGATGCTGACGACGGAAATGACGATCACCACGGCGGTCGGCTATCCGACCGAAATGCCCGACGTGATCGCCGCCATGCCGCGCCTCAAGGACAAGATCGCGGCGCTGATCAGCCATAAACTGCCCTTTGCGCAGGTGCTGGAGGGGCTGGACATCGCCGCCCGTCCGCAATCCGCCAAGGTCATGATCGAGTTCGAGGGAGCCGACGCATGAGCACGCCATCGACCGCCGAGAAGCCGCAGACGCCGCAGACGCCGCTGGGCGCTCTGGTGATGGCCGGACAGGGCCAGACCGACGCCGAAGCCATTACCGACAGCATCTTCATGGTGAAGGATATTTCCAACGCCTATCTGGTGACGACGGCGGACGGCGACCTGCTGGTCAATACCGGTTTCCTCGGCAATGGCGCGCGCAACAAGGGGCTGTTCGCCCCGCATCGCACTGGCGCGCTCAAACGCATCATCGTCACCCAGGCCCATCCCGACCATTATGGCGCCCTGCCCGATCAGACGGAGCCGGGCACCGAAGTCATCACCGGCGTCAACTTCGTCGACACGGAGGATTATTTCGACCGGCTCGGGCCGTTCCTCGGCATCCGGTCGGGCAAGCTCTGGGCGTCGATGACCCGGCGCGACGGCCCGCCGCCCAAGCCGCCCCGCATCATCCCCGACCGCATGGTCGAGACCGTTCATGCCTTCGAGCAAGGCGGCCGCAAGTTCGAGGTGGTCAAGACCCCGGGTGGCGAGACGCTCTGCTCGGTGTTCGTCTGGATGCCCGAGGAAAAGACGATCTTCACCGGCAATCTGTTCGGCCCGGTCTGGCGCTCCATGCCCAATCTGGTGACGATGCGCGGCGACCGGCCCCGGCTGGTGCGCGCCTATCTCCAGTCGCTGGACCATGTCCGGTCGCTGGAGCCCGAACTGGTCATCACCGGCCATGGCGATCCGATCCGAGGTGCGGCGACGATCCGCGCCGATCTCGACCGGATGCACGCCGCCATCACCTATATCGAGCGCGAGACGATCGCCGGCATGAATGCGGGCCGCCATGTCCAGGATCTGATGCGCGAGATCAGTCTGCCCGAGGATATCCGCATCGGCGAATTCCATGGCAAGACCAGCTGGGTGGTCCGCGCCATCTGGGAGGAAAATGCCGGCTGGTTCCATTATGAGGATGGCACCACCGCCCTTTATGGCGTGCCGCGCCCGACCGTCTATCCCGACCTTGTCGAACTAGCCGGCGGCGCCGGCGCGCTGGCCGCCCGCGCCCATGTCCATGCCGCCGCCGGGCGACCGCTGGAGGCGCTGCACCTGCTCGACATCGCGCTGGGCGTCGCGCCCGACCATGAGGCGGCGCTGACCGTCAAGAAGGCCGCGCTCGAACAATTGCTCGCCCGCAGCGGCGGCACCAACCTGTCCGAAACCATGTGGCTGAAGGCGGAAATCGCCGATGCCGACAAGCGGCTCCCGGCCGCCTGACCCCATTTCAGGAAGCAAGATCATGGCACGCAGTCTTACGCATTTGGAGCGCCTTGAGGCGGAGAGCATACATATATTGCGGGAGGTAGTGTCGGAGGCGGAGCGGCCCGTGATGCTGTACTCGGTGGGCAAAGACAGCGCGGTGATGCTGCATCTGGCCAAGAAGGCCTTCTATCCCTCGCCGCCGCCCTTCCCGCTGCTCCATGTCGATACCACCTGGAAGTTCCGGGCCATGTACGACCTGCGCGACAAGGCCGCGCGCGACGCCGGCATGGAACTGCTGGTCCATCATAATCCCGAGGCCCAGGCGCGCGGCATCAACCCGTTCGACCATGGCGCGCTCCACACCGACATGTGGAAGACCGAAGGGCTGAAGCAGGCGCTCGACAAGTTCGGCTTCGACGCGGCATTCGGCGGCGCGCGCCGCGACGAGGAGAAGAGTAGAGCCAAGGAGCGCATCTTCTCCTTCCGCACCGCGTCGCACGGCTGGGATCCCAAGAACCAGCGCCCGGAACTGTGGAACCTCTACAACGCCCGCAAGGCCAAGGGCGAGAGCATCCGCGTCTTCCCGATCAGCAACTGGACCGAGCTCGACATCTGGCAATATATCCAGCTTGAGGGCATCGAGATCGTACCGCTCTATTTCGCCGCCCCCCGCCCCACCGTCGAGCGCGACGGCATGCTGCTGATGGTCGATGATGACCGCTTCCCACTCGCGCCCGGCGAAGTGCCGGTCGAACGCTCGATCCGCTTCCGGACGCTCGGCTGCTATCCGCTGACCGGCGCGGTCGAGAGCGAGGCCTCGACCCTGTCGGAGGTGATCCAGGAGATGCTGCTCACCACCACATCCGAGCGCCAGGGCCGCGCCATCGACAAGGATGCCGGCGGCGCCGGCATGGAGAAGAAGAAGCAGGAGGGGTATTTTTGACGCGCCACGGAATGCGTAGCGTTCCGAAGCGTCAACCCCGGCGAAGGCCGGGGCCTCAGGCCTCCGGGCTGCCCCTCACCAAGATCAACGAGATCCCAGCCTTCGCTGGGATGACGGGACAAAGCCAATGACCGACACGCTCGCCGACCCGATCTACCAGACCGATGCCCTCATCGCGCAGGACATCGACGCCTATCTCGACGTCCATCAGCACAAGACCATGCTGCGCTTCATCACCTGCGGCAGCGTCGATGACGGCAAGTCCACCCTGATCGGGCGGCTGCTCTATGATTCGAAGATGATCTTCGAGGATCAGCTCGAAGCGCTGCAGGCCGACAGCAAGCGCGTCGGCACGCAAGGGGGCGAGATCGACTTCGCCCTGCTGGTCGATGGCCTCGCCGCCGAGCGCGAACAGGGCATCACCATCGACGTCGCCTATCGCTTCTTCGCCACCGAGAAGCGCAAGTTCATCGTCGCCGATACGCCGGGCCATGAACAATATACCCGCAACATGGTCACCGGCGCGTCCACCGCCGACCTGGCCGTCATCCTGATCGACGCGCGCAAGGGCATCCTCACCCAGACGCGGCGCCACTCCTACCTCGCCCATCTGATCGGCATCCGCAACATCGTGCTCGCCGTCAACAAGATGGACCTGGTCGGCTATGACCAGGCCGTGTTCGACGGCATCGTCAAGGATTATGCCGAGTTCGCGCAGAGCATCGGCATCAGCGCCTTCACGCCCATCCCCATCTCCGGCTTCAAGGGCGACAATATCACCGCCCATTCGGAGAATACGCCCTGGTACAAGGGGCCGACCCTGATGGCCCATCTCGAAAGCGTCGAGGTCGATGCCACCACCGCGGCCGCCAAGCCCTTCCGCATGCCGGTCCAGTGGGTCAATCGCCCGAACCTCGACTTTCGCGGCTTTGCCGGCCTGATCGCCAGCGGATCGGTCAAGCCGGGCGACGCCGTGCGCGTCCTGCCCTCGGGCAAGACATCGACGATCAGTCGCATCGTCACGCTCGACGGTGACCTGGACGAGGCGATCGCCGGCCAGTCGGTGACCTTGTGCTTTGCCGACGAGATCGACTGTTCGCGCGGCGACGTCATCGCCGTGGCCGACAATCCGCCGGAGGTCTCCAGCCAGTTCGAGGCGACCATCGTGTGGATGGATGACGAGGCGATGCTGCCGGGTCGGCCCTATTGGCTCAAGATCGGTACCCAGAGCGTCTCGGCCACCGTCCAGGCGCCCAAATATGTCGTCAACGTCAACACCATGGAGCATCTGGCCGCCAAGACGCTGGACTTGAATGCCATTGGCGTGGCTGAACTGGCGACCGACAAGGCCATCACGTTCGAGCCCTATGCCGATAATCGCACGCTCGGCGGCTTCATCCTCATCGACAAGATCAGTAACCGCACCGTCGCGGCAGGCATGCTCCACTTCGCGCTGCGCCGCGCCCAGAATGTCCATTGGCAGGCGACCGACATCGGCCGCGACGCCCATGCGAGCCTCAAGAACCAGACCCCGCGCGTGCTGTGGTTCACCGGCCTGTCCGGCTCGGGCAAGTCGACCATCGCCAATGAGGTGGAAAAGCGGCTCGCCCTCATGAACCGCCACACCTTCCTGCTCGACGGCGACAATATCCGCCATGGCCTCAACAAGGATCTGGGCTTTACCGATGCCGACCGGGTGGAGAATATCCGCCGCGTCGGCGAGGTCGCCAAGCTGATGACCGATGCGGGCCTCATCGTTCTCACCGCCTTCATCTCCCCCTTCCGCGCCGAGCGCGAGATGGTGCGCCAGATGCTCCCCGAGGGCGAGTTCATCGAGATCTTCGTCGATACCCCGCTGGAGGTGGCCGAGGCGCGCGACGTCAAGGGTCTCTACAAGAAGGCCCGCTCGGGCAGCCTCAAGAACTTCACCGGCATCGACAGTCCCTATGAGGCGCCCACCGCTCCGGAAATCCGGGTCAACACCGTCGAGATGACCCCGGAAGAGGCCGCCGAGCATATCATCCGCAAGATCATGCCGCTCAAATGAGCAACGTCATGACAGACGCGGACCTCGCCGCCCATCTCGCCGAGACCGCCGGCCGCCTGCTGCTGGAGGTCCGCGCCTCGGGCCTGTTCAGCGCCAAGGCGCTCGGCAAGGCCGGCGACCAGACCGCCAACCAGTTCCTGGTCCATGCCCTCCAGGAACAGCGGCCCGACGACGGCCTCCTCTCCGAGGAGATGGCCTGTGACGGCGCGCGGCTCCAGCATAGTCGGGTGTGGATCGTCGATCCGGTCGACGGCACCCGCGAATATGGCGAGGCGCGCGCCGACTGGGCCGTCCATGTCGGCCTCGCCATCGACGGCGTCGCCACCATCGGCGCGGTCGCGCTACCCGGCCATGAGGACGGCATCGTCCTGCGCACCGACCAGCCGCGCATCGTGCCGCCCGCGCCCCAGAAACTCCGCATGGTCGTGTCCCGCACCCGCCCCGCACCCCAGGCGGTCGCGGTCGCAGAGGCGCTGGGCGCCGAACTGGTCCCCATGGGATCGGCCGGCGCCAAGGCCATGGCCGTGATCCTGGGCCAGGCCGACATCTATCTCCATGCCGGCGGCCAATATGAATGGGACAGCTGCGCCCCCGCCGCCGTCGCACTCGCCCACGGCCTCCACGCCTCCCGCATCGACGGATCACCGCTCACATACAACCAGCAAGACACATACATGCCTGACCTCCTCATCTGTCGCCAAGAACATGCCGACATCGTGCTGGAGGCCTTGGCCGAGATCGCGGCGCAGGCCGCCTGAAAAACAGAAGGGAAGAGGATCATGACCACCGACACCATCGGCCTCGACGCCGACGCCCTGGTCGCCGCCGCGCGCGAACAGACCGGCCTCACCGACCTGGGCGACGACGCCATCCTCGAAGGTCTGGACGTGCTGGTCGACGCGATCAACCGCGAGGCCAACCTCACCGAGGCGGCGCAGGGCCGCTGGGCACAGCAGCTGACCGCGACGCTCGCCAACCGCTTGCAGGTCGAGGACTGGCTCGCCCGCCATCCCGACCTGCTCGACGCCCCGATCGAGAAACCGATGTTCGTCTTCGGCCTGCCGCGCACCGGCACGACCCTGACGATCAACCTCTTGAACGCCGATCCCGCTCGCCGATCCTTCCTGCGCTGGGAGGCGTTCAATTCGGCGCCACCCGCTGCGGCCGGCACGCTCAGCAGCGACCCGCGCTATGTCGCGGAACAGGCGCGGCTCGACATGTCGCTCAAATATGCGCCGCATATCTCGGCGATCCATCATGAGGATGCCGACAGCCCGACCGAGTGCCAGTTCGCGATGGCGCCGTCCTTCTGCGCCCAATATTATGACTCGGTGCTGCATGTGCCGAGCTACCAGAAATGGCTGTTCGCCACGAGCTACCTGCCCGCCTTCCGCTATCACAAGCGGCTGCTGCAATTGCTGCAGGCGGAAAATGGTGGCCGCTGGACGCTGAAAAATCCCTGGCACCCGCTGTTCCTGGAAGACCTCACCACCGTCTATCCCGACGCCCAGCTGGTCATGACCCATCGCGATCCGGCCGATGTCGTCGGCTCGGCCTGCAGCCTCGTCTATCAGGTGCGCAAGATGTTCAGCGCCGATGTCGACCCGGTCGAGGTCGGCCGCTCGCAGCTGCGCACCTTCGACCTGATGATCGAAAGGATGATCGCCTATCGCGACAAGCATGGCCAGGATGCGATCCACGACATCCAGTATGACGACCAGCTGCGCGACCCGATCGGCGAGATGCGCAAACTCTATGCTCGCTTCGACGAGCCGTTCACGGCAGAAGCGGAGGCCGGGATGAGCGCGATGCTGGCCGCCAATCCGCAGGGCAAGCATGGCAAGCACAGCTATGACCTGGCCGATTATGGCCTGGATCGCGCGCAGATCCACGCCCATTTCAAGGACTATACCGACCGCTTCTCGATCCCGACCAAGGCCTGATCCCATGACGCAGGCGCATCACGACCTCGCCCGCCGCTTCTTCGCCGCCCTGTCGGCGGCGGCACTGCCGGACGAATTGCTGACCGACGACATGACCGCCTGGACGACGACGTCGGGCGTCGATGCGCCCGCCGCCGCCTATCAGCGCGGCGTGGCGATGCTGGGGTCGCTGTTCCAGGGCGGGCTGACCTTCACCGTCGATTCGCTGACGGCGCAAGAGGATCGGGTCGCGGCCGAGGTGCGGTCGGCAGGCACGCTGGTGAATGGCGAGCCCTTCGCCAATCGCTATATCTTCCTGCTGCGCATCCGCGACGGCCGGATCGCGTCGGTCGCCGAGCATTTCAACCCGGCGCCGGTGGAAGCCCAGATCAAGCCGCTGATCCAGGCGATGATGGCGGCCAAGCCGGGCTGAGCGATCAGCCCTGTTTCGCGCCCTGGCTGGCCATCGCGAAACTGTAACGCAGATGGTCGAGATGGCCGGTCGGCACCGGCGGGAAGAGCAACGCGTCCTGCGGGTCGCGTATTCCCTCCAGCCGATCGGCAATCTGTTCGATCGTCCAGTCGGGCTGGAACACGCCGACCGTTTCCATCGTGTAGGCGCGCGCGACACGCCCGGCCATGGCGATCAGCATCTCGCCACTGACCGCGCAATCCTGATGCGCCAGATAGCCCACGACCGGCGCGACCAGTTCCGGGTCCATCGGCGGATAGGCGCTGGTGTCGAGCCCTTCGGCCATGCGGGTGACGGCGCCGGGCAGGATGATGTTGCTCTTCACGCCATGGGCCGCCCCCTCGATCGCGGCGACGTTGGACAGGCCGATCATCCCCGCCTTGGCGACGCTGTAATTGACCACGCCGGCATTGCCATAAAGCCCGTTGATCGATCCGGTGAGGACGATGCGGCCATAGTTCGCCGCGCACATATGCGGGAAAGCGGCGCGCACGACATGGAAGGCACCGCGCAGATGAACGTCGAGCACCGTCTCGAAATCGGCATAGCTGAGCTCCGCCAGCCCGCCGCGTCGGACGATGCCGGCATTGTGGATAAGGATGTCGATGCCGCCGAAATGGTCGCGGGCGAGGTCGATCATCGCCTGCCCGCCCTGTGGCGTGGCGACGCTGTCGGTCGAGGCGATCGCCTGGCCGCCGGCAGCGCGGATTTCGTCCACCACCGATTGGGCCGGACCGGCATCGGTGCCCTCGCCCTGCATGCTGACGCCCGGATCATTGACCACCACTTTCGCGCCGCGCGCCGCCAGCAGCAGCGCATAGGCCCGCCCGAGGCCACGCCCGGCGCCGGTGATCAGGGCGACGCGGTCGTCAAATCGCAGCATGATAGTCTCTCTCCCGGATGATGATTGGCGGGGAGCTTAGCGGCGGCGGTGCCGTCGCCCCAAGCGTGCCGCCAAATGATCGCTCAGGCGACGATCCCGGCATCGCGCAACCGGGCGATGGTCGCGGCGTCCATCCCCAGCAACTCCGCCAGCACCATATCGCTATGCTCGCCCAGCACCGGCGGCGCGCTCGGCACCGGCTGCTCGGCGCCGGGAAAGCGGAAGGGCCGGTTGACGATCGGGATCACGCCCAGGGTCTTATGCTCGGTCTCGACCACCATGTTACGGACCAGCGTCTGCGGCTGGGCCAGCGCCTCGCTGATGGTCAGGATCGGCGCATGGGGCACCTGATGCGCGGCGAACAGGTCGGCGAGGTCGGCCACGGTGCGGGTTTGCGTCACCGCCGACAGCAGCCCATTCACCTCGGCCCGCCGTTCGCGCCTCTTGTCGAGCATGTCGTATCGCGGATCGTCGGCCAGCCCGTCGAGGCCCAGCGCCGCGCAAATCTTGCCCCAGAAATGATTGGTGAGGCAGGCGATGACGATCGACCCGTCGCTCGCCGGAAAAACGCCATAGGGGACCAGATTGGGATGCTGCGATCCCTGAGGCACCGGATCCTGCCCGGTGAAGAAGCTCAATTGTGCCAGATAGCCGAGCAGGCCGATCATCCCGTCCATCAGGCTGATATCGATCAGCCGGCCGCGCCCGGTGGCATGGCGCTCATGCAGGGCGGCGAGGATCGCGATCGGCCCGTTGATGCCGCCGACCAGATCGCCGAGCGGAATGCCGAGCTTGGTCGGCAACCCGCCCGGCTCGCCATTGACGCTGAGCGCGCCGGACATGGCCTGTAGCACGATGTCGAAGGAGGGCCGGTCCTTGAGCGGCCCGGTCATGCCGAAACCGGAAATAGCGCAATAGATAAGGCCCGGGTTGATCGCGGACAACGCCTCATAGCCAAGGCCCAGCCGGTCCATGACGCCGGGCCGGTAATTTTCGATGACGATGTCGGATTTCACCGCCAGGTCGCGCGCGATCGCCAGCCCTTCGGGGGCCTTGAGGTCGAGCACGATGCTCTTCTTGCCGCGATTGACGCTGAGGAAATAATGGCTCTCGCCCGCGCGCAGCGGCGGAAAGCTGCGGGTATCGTCGCCGCTACCGGGTGGCTCCACCTTGATGACTTCCGCGCCCAGATCCGCGAGCGCCAGTGCAGCCGAAGGGCCAGCCAGCACACGGGTGAAATCCAGCACCCGCACCCCGGCCAGCGGCCCCGCCCACTCACTCTTGTCGTGGCTGTCCATCATGCATCTTTCGGTGGGCCGTCCCATCCCAAATCCTCCCCAGGGGGAAGGAACGGCCCGTCGCGCCCGGATCAGGCCGGGCGGCTGGGCAGTTCGGCGATCGAGGTGCCAAAGGCCGAGATTTCGCCGCGATGGGTTTCCGCACGCTGCTGGATCTCGACATATTTCTTGCCGTTCTCCTCGAACTTGCGGATCACGCTGCCGTCGATGAAGATCACGTCGCCATCGGGATTGTGGCGGCGGATCTGGCACTTGCTCTTGTGCAGGAAGCCATCGTCGCCGATCCAGTTGGTGACCTGATGGGTCAGCCAGCTGCAGCGTTCCGGACCATAGTCATAGGCACCCGGCGCGCCGACTTCGAGCGCGAACGCCTCATCCCAATGGACGCGTTCCGGGCAGTCCGGCACGTTGAAGCGGTTCTTGATGCCGGTGCCGGGGTGCTTCTGCTGCATCTTCCAGGCGAGCTTGTTGGCGCGGATATAGAGGCCGCCCCAGCCCTGCGCGTAGCAGATGAAGCCGGTGACCGTCATCGGCCCCTTCATCATGCGCGGCAGTTCGTCGCCGACCTGCACATCTTCCCAGTAACGGGGCGTGGCGCCGCGAATCTCTTCCTTCTCGTACAGCTTGTACATCTCGGCCAGCTGTTCGTCGGTGAAGGGCTCCACGCGGCCACGGGCTTCGGTGTACTTGGTGCCACGCTCGCGCGCTTCGTCGCGATCGGTGCGGAATACCCAGCTGTCGCCTTCGGCCACCTTGTCGCCCGACTGGTTGAAGAAATCGACATGGTAGATCTGCTGGAAGCTGCGGCCGGCAAACTTGGTCTGATGCTCGATCAGATCCTTCAAATAGGCCTCGGTGCGGATCGTGTCGTTGCGCAGCACCGGCTTGTGCCAGGTCCAGTCGGCGCCGGCCCACATCGCATGGACGCCCGACAGGCCACCGCAATAGCCCGAGATGATGCGGCTGGTGGTGAACAGGAAGCTGGGCAGCGCAACCAGCGAACCATGCTTGGTCTTCTCGGCATAGGCCGGGTCGCACCACAGCGGATTATCGTCGCCGATGCCGTGCGCATAATGGCGGATCGCGTCACGGGTGGCTTCGTAATTCCACGGTTCGACGGTATTCTCGATCTTGACGCCGATGCGCTTGCGCAGGTCGTCCAGCCCCTCCTCGGTGATCTTGGGGAATTTGTTCACGGGCGCGTCGGCCAATGTTGCCATCTCTCTTCTCCTGATATTCAGTTGGCGAGTTCGACCGCCTTGGCGGCCTCACGGTCTCTCAGAATCTTGCGGTGAACCTTGCCGGCCGGCGTCTTGGGCAGGTCGGTCACGAATTCGACGATGCGCGGGAACTCATGCTGGGCCAGCTTCTCGCGGGTGAAGTCCTGCAATTCGCGGACCAGCGCATCGCTGCCGTCCCGATTGATGATAATGAAGGCCTTCACCACCTGGCCGCGCTTGTCGTCGGGCACGCCGATCACCGCGCATTCCAGCACCGCCGCATGCTTGAGCAGCGTATTCTCGATCTCGACCGCGCTCATCGTCCAGCCTGCCGAGATGATGACGTCGTCGGCGCGGCCGCAATGGTAGAAATAGCCGTCGGCGTCGATCTTCGCCCGGTCCTTGGTCGTTTCCCACCGGTCGCGGCGCCACAGCATCAGTTCGCCAATCTCGCCGGGATCGCAGGCGCTGCCGTCGGGGCGCTGCACTTCCAGTCTCTGGCCCGGCACCGCCTTGCCCAGCGAACCCGGCTTCACCATGAAATCCTGCGCGCCGGGATAGTTGACCAGCACCACGCCGATCTCGGTCGTGCCGTACATGGAACAGGCCGGCACCTTGAAATGGGCGTCGATGAAGTCCAGCGTCGCCGGGTCGATCGGCTCGCCGGTGTAGCTGAGCTTATCAAAATGGAAGGCGAAGTCGGCGGCCTGGCCGCTATTCTTCATCATCCGATAATGGGTCGCGGCGGCCGACATGTTGGTGATGCCGTATGCGTCCAGCGCCTGCATCAGCCGTACAGGATCGAACCGGCCGGCAAAGGTGCCCGTCGTCACGCCCAGCCCCAGCGGCGCCAGCGTGCCATGCCACAAGCCATGGCCCCAGGCCGGCGAGGAGGGGCAGAAAAACTCGTCGCCCGGCCGGATGCCGGTGCCGTAGAGGGCGGCGAACATCAAGGTCACCAGCGCGCGATGGCTGTGCTTCACCGCCTCGGGCAGTTCGCGCGTCGTGCCCGACGTATATTGGAAGACGGCCAGGTCATTGGCCTTGGTCTTCGGGCTGTAGGTCGCCGGGAAACGGGCTAGGTCGGCCAGCAGCGCATCGTCGGCGACGATCACGCGCGGCCCATCCATGCTGCGCGCCAGCTCCGCCTTTTCCGCATTGGTGATCAGGATGATCGGCTTGCAGTCGTCGACCCGCAACCGCAGCGCGTCCGGGCCGAACAGGGTGAAAAGCGGCACCGAGATCGCGCCGGTCTGCATCGCCCCGAACAGGCAGACATAGAAGGGCAGCGAAGGCTCCAGCATGAAGGCGATGCGTTCGCCCGGCTGAATGCCCTCGGCGTCGAGCCAATGGGCGAAGCGCGCAGCCCCCGCCGCGATCGCATCGAAGCTGAGGATCTCGTCCCGGCCATCGGCATGGGCGATGCGCACGGCGGCGCGGCCCGATCCGTCGGCATGACGGGTGACGCATTCATGGGCGATGTTCAGTTCGTCGCGATCACCGTCGAACAAATCCCACAGCGCCGCTGAGGTCGCATGTGCCTGTGCATCGGCATAGCTGCGATAGTCGGTTAGCTTCGCCATCATCCCATCCCATCGGTCCGGCATTCAACCGGGCGAACGGGTCGAAACCCCGTCGCTGCTTGCAACAAGCGATGTCACAGCGACTCATTTGTTGTAAATAGTGAATGATGTTCTATATTTTGAATGACAGACTATCGGCGTCGCGATAGGATGACGCCATGACCGACAGCCGCACCACGCCCCGCCCGCCCTCCACCGTCCGCAAGGTCGCCAAGGCCGTGCAGGAGAGCAAGGCGCCCGCCATCGCCCGCGCCGCCGCGATCCTGCGCCTGCTGGGCAAGAGCGACCGGCCGCTGGGCGTACAGGCGATCGCCAAGGAATTGGGGCTGGTGCCCAGCACCTGCCTCTATGTGCTGCGCGCGCTGGTGGAGGAGGAACTGGTCGCCTTCGACCCCGACACCAAACGCTATGCGCTGCAGGCCGGCGTGCTGACGCTGGCGCGCAACTGGCTGCGCCGCGACGCCTTCAACGACCTCGCCCAGCCGGTGCTCGACCGGTTGGCGCATCGCTTCGGCCTCACCATGCTGGGGGTGCAGGCGGTCGGCCTCGACCATATGATCGTCGTCGCCATGGCGCAGTCGGGCAGCGGCTTTCAGCTGAGCGCCCAGGTCGGCAGCCGCTTTCCCGCCCTGATCAGTGCCACGGGCCGCTGCATCGCCGCCTTTGGCGATTATGGCGAGAAGGAACTGAAGGCGCGGTTCGACACGTTGCGCTGGGACGATCCGCCGCCCTTCGCCGACTGGATGGAGCAATTGCGCCAGACGCGCGCGCAGGGCTTCGCGGTGGACGAGGGCCAATATATTGCCGGCGTCACCGTCGTCTCCGCGCCGGTGTGGAAGGGCGCGGGCCGCCCGGTCCATGCGCTGGTCGCGATCGGCATCGGCGCCGCTCTGCAACGCGAGGGGCTGGGCGCATTGCAGCTGGCGCTGGTCGAGGCAGCGGGTGCACTCAGCCACCAGCTGAGCGGCGACCGCCCCTTACCGGCGGCGTAGCGCCAGCACGCTCCCTTCGGCGTCGCCCGACACATAGAGCGTGCCGTCCGGCCCCGCAGTCACATCGGCGAAATTGATCATCGGCCCGGCCATGTCGCCGATCGGCCCCAAAAACTTGGGCGTCACGCCGGCGGGCGCGCCGACCGGCAAAGCGCTGGCAATCGTCTCGCGCGCGCCGCCCGACAGGTCGGTGGCGACCAGTGCCTTGGCCTGCGTATCGACAACGAACAATTGCCCGCCGGTAATCGCCAGCCCTTCCGGCCGACCGAGACCGTCGATGATCGTCTCGCTGCGGCCGCTAGCGACCCGTATCACGCGCCCCGCCCCGGCCTCGGCGACATAGGCTGTTCCGTCCGGCGCCAGCGCCACGCCAATCGGCTTGTCGAGGCCGGTGGCCAGTTCGCTGACCGCGCCATTCTCGATCGAGAGCAGCCGGCCGGTGCCATATTCAGCGACGACCACCGCGCCGCCCGACGCGACCGCCACGCCCATCAACTGGTCGAGGCCGGTGGCGAGGAAATCGCTTTCCCCCTGCCCCGGCCGATAGCGCGCCACCGCGCCGAGGCCGGTGCTGATGATCCACTCCCCCGCCTGCGCCCCGGCGGCGACACCGCGCATATAACCGGGACAGCCGGGATAGAAGATCATGCCGGCCAGGGTCAGCCCCTCACCGGGCCGCAGCGTATAGCCAAAGGCGCCGTCGGCAACGAACATCGCGCCATCCGCGCCCATGGCCAGGCCCAGCGGCCATTGCAACGCGCGCGGCACGACAGATCGCACCTTGCCATCGCCCAGCAATTCGGTGATTTCGCCGGGGATGCTCGACACGAAGATGCGGTCGCCGATGAAGCTCAGATTGTCGAGGCCAGGGCCAAGATCGGCCAGCACCTCGCGCGTGCCGCTCACCAAGTCGAGCCGCAGCACCTGCCCGCTCGCGACCTGGGTGGTGACGATCCGCCCCTTGCTGTCAAACTTCACCGCATCGGGCACGCCCAGATCGCCGGCCACCACTTCGGGCGCGCCGCCATCCAGGTCGACCCGCCAAATCTCGTTGGCGCCCATCACCGGGAAATAGAGCTTGCCGTCCGGCCCGACCTGAAAGGCATTAGCCATCGGGACATTGTCGAGGATGACGCGGGGCGCGCCGCCATCCAGATCCAGTTCCATGATCCGCGCGCCGATGCGGCATTCGCCCGCGATCAGCCGGCCCTGATGCCAGGTGATCGGGTTGGCGACCGGAATGTCGCCGCGCACCACCCGCACATCGCCCGATGGCGTGCGCATCGCGACACGCCCCTCGGTAATCTCGGTCAGATAGAGGTTGCCGGCATCGTCGAACACCAGATCGTCGGGCGCGACGATGGCGCCGCCCATCGCGCTGATCGTCTCGATCGCGCCGCTGTCGACATCGATCGCGCTGACCTGGCTGCCGCCGACCTGCGCCACATAGAGGCGCCCGTCCGGCCCGGTGGCCAGGCCATTGGCGCCGTGCAGGCGGCTGGGCGGGGTCAGCCGCGCGAGGGACCAGCCCTCGGCAGCGATAGCAGCACTGGCGGCGCCATAGCGCCCGGACTGGACCGCCATCTCAGGCGTAGCCCAGCAGCGACTTCACTTCGAGATATTCGAGGAAGCCATGCTCGCCCCATTCGCGGCCATTGCCGCTGCGCTTGTAACCGCCGAAGGGCGCATGGAAATCGAAGCCGCCATTGATGCTGATCCAACCGGTCCGCATCCGCCGGGCGACGGCACGGCATTGCTCGACATCGGTGCCGCTGACATAGCCGGCGAGGCCGAAATTGCTGGCATTGGCGATGTCGACCGCGTGGTCGATATCGTCATAGCCGATGATCACCAGCACCGGGCCGAATATCTCCTCGCGCGCGATCACCATGTCGTTGGTGCCGACGAACACCGTCGGCTTGACGAACCAGCCCTTATCGATCCCGTCCGGGCGACCGGCGCCGCCGGCGATCAGGGTCGCGCCTTCGTCCAGGCCTTTTTGAATATAGTCCTGAATGATGTTGTACTGGCTCTTCGACACGACCGGACCCATGGCGACATTGCCGGTCGGATCGCCGACCGTCACCGCGTCCGCTGCGCCCTTGGCCGCCGCAATCACCTCGTCCATGCGCGATGCCGGCACCAGCAGGCGCGATCCCGCGCTGCAGGTCTGGCCCGAATTGCCCATCATGCCGCCGGTCGCGCCCGCGACATTGGCGGCCAGCGCATCATCGTCCAACACGATGAAGGCGCTCTTGCCGCCCAGTTCCAGCCCGACCCGCTTGATCGTCGTCGCTGCATCCTTCTGAATCTGGACGCCGACCGGCTCGGAGCCGGTGAAGGACACCATGTCGACATCCTCATGGGTGGACAGCGCCGTGCCGATCACGCTGCCGCTGCCCTGGACCATGTTGAACACGCCGGCCGGCACGCCCGCCGTATCCAGAATCTCGGCCAGGATCTGGGCCGAGAAGGGCGCGAGTTGTGGCGGCTTCAGGATCATGGTGCAGCCGGTCGCCAGCGCCGGGAAAATCTTGACGCAGGTCTGGTTCATCGGCCAGTTCCACGGCGTGATGAGCGCGCAGACGCCGATCGGCTCGCGCGCGATCATCGTCGCGCCATGCAGCTCATCGAACTTGAAGTCGCGCAGCACCTCGATCGCGGTCTGCAGATGCCCCGCGCCCAGCCCGACATGGAAACCATGAGCGAGCGAGGATGGCGCCCCCATCTCCTCGATGATCGCGTCGCCCAGTTCGGTCTGGCGTCGCGCATATTCCGCCTGGATGGCGAGCAGCAGGTCGAGCCGCTGTTCGCGCGTGGTCTGCGACCAGCCGGCAAAGGCCTTGCGCGCGGCGGCGACCGCCTTGTTCACATCGGCGACACCGCCGAGCGAAATGGTGCCGGCCACCGCCTCGGTCGCCGGGTTGATGACATCCGCGGTCTTCGGTTCGACCGGGGCGACCCACTGGCCGTCGATATAGAAGTTCCGATAGTCGCGCATATCCTCACCCATGCAAAAGAGGGATTATCTTATAAAGGACCGGGCCGGCATGATGCCGGCCCGGAGATCATTCCTTACTGGGTGCCTTCGGCGTACCAGGTGCGGAATTCGGCATATTTGGGCATTTCTTCCGAATTGGCCTTGGGGTCGATCACGACATGGACGACGCCCGGCTTGCCGCTGGCATAGGCACGCGCGATCGCCGGCTTGATGTCTTCCGCGCGGGTCACATATTCGCCGTGGCAGCCAAAGCCCTCGCCGATCTTGTCGAAGCGGACTTCCTTGCTCCAATGGGTGCCGGTCTCTTCCGTGCCCTGACCGAAGGTGCGCTTGTAGACGCCCACTTCCAGGCCCCACTGATTATCCACGCCGACGACGCAGACCAGAGGCAGCTTGGTGCGGACTGCCACTTCCAGTTCGGCGATATGGAACATGAAGCTGCTGTCCGACGTCAGCAACAGGCCCGGACGGCTGACGCCCGTTGCAGCCCGATCCGCCAGCATCGCGCCGGTGGCATAGGGAATGCCGGTGCCGATATGACCGAAATTCTGGTTCCAGATGACGTCGTTCGGCTTGCACTGCGAATAGGTCCACTGGAAGATCACGCCCGCGCCGCCGTCGCGGATCAGGATGCCATCCTTGGGGAAGGCCTCGGTCGCTTCCACCGCCAGACGGGCCGGATGGATCGGCAGGTCGCCGGTGCCATCGCTCTTGGTGCGCGATTCCGCCGCCAGTTCGTCCAGTTCGGCCTGGCCGTCGCGCATGAAGGCTTCCAGACCGGGCGCGGGTGCGCGCGGCGTGTCCTTCAGCGCCTCGACCAACTGCGGCACGACGCCGCGCAGATCGCCGACCAGCGGCACGTCGATCGGGCGGTTGACGCCGATCGCGGCGGGATCCTGCTCGACATAGATCCACTTGCGGATCGCTTCATTCTTCATCCAGTAGCGCCACTTGCCGAAATGGACCGGCTCGCCCAATTCGGTACCCAGCGCCAGCACCAGGTCGGACTCGGTGACCGCCTCGATCGATGCCTTGGAGAAGACATATTGGAAGGTGCGGTCTTCCAGCCCCTTGATATAGCTGGTGCCGCCCGAGGTCTGGATCACCGGGCAGTTCATCAGGTCCGCCAGTTCCTTGACCGCCGCGCCCGAGCGCGAGGTGTGAACGGCATGGCCGACCAGCAGGATCGGGTTCTTGGCGGCGCGGATCAGGTCCGCCGCTTCCTTGACCCGGTCGATGTCCGCGCCCTGATTGACCAGGCGATAACGGTCCGGCGCCAGCGGCGCGGGCAGGTCCAGCTCTTCCAGAATGATGTGGCTGGGATATTCGATATAGACCGGGCCGGGGGTGCCGCCCATCGCCTTGCGAATGCCCTCGCGCACCACTTCGTCGGTCTGGTCGGCATATTCGATCGAGGCGGCATATTTGACGCTATTCTCGAACAAGGGCATCTGCTTGACGAACTGGATGCGGCCGCGACGGACGCGCTGTTCGGTCACGCGGGCGCGCTGGCCCGACAGGAAGATGACCGGCGAATTTTCGACCAGCGCGCACTGGATGGCGGGCGCCATATTGGCGATGCCCGGCCCCAGCGTGCCGATCGCAACGGCGGGCTTGCCGGTGATGCGCGAGGCGGCCTCGGCCATGAAGCCGGCTGCGGCTTCGTGATGCGGCGCAACCACGGTCCAGCCGCGACGCTCGGCCTCCAGGAACATATGGACGAAATTGGGGTCGGGAATGCCGAACAGCGTGTTGATGCCTTCGGCCTCGAACAGGTCCAGCATCCGCTTGTAGACCGGCGTGCCCTTCTTGTCGGTGGCGTTCACATTCACGGCGGGCTTGGGATCGTCATAGCTCATTTGAGTAACCTCGGTGCGCCCGTACCCATGTACGTGGCTAGGTTGCGGTGGAAATTGGTGATCTTGCGTTCCTGATGGGGGTTGGGCAGCGGCCCGCGGAACCCGCGCGACTTCATGCCCTTCTGCACCCATTCCATGTTGGAAAAGTCCTGGGCGAGGACAGAGCCCCAGCCCTCGGCGGTCGCCTCGGTTTCTTCCCACTCGGTGACCGGCGCCTGCCCTTCGGGAAAACGCTCGATCGCGTAGGATTCAAAGATGCACATGTCGGGATCGTCGCCATAGGGACGGGTGCGGTAGCAAAGGGCGAAGGTGATCCCCTGCAGCACCGACATGTTGGGAAAGACATGCCAGGCCAGACCCGCCTCGGCCATCACCTCGGGCGGGATTTCCGGCCAGATGACGCCCCGCGCGGCGTCGTCCGCCTTGGCGGATTTGAGCCAATGGGCGATGACGTCGCCAGCCGCCGTGCCTTCGGGCAGTTCGTCGACCAGCCGGCTGGCCGCATTGACCAAAGTCTCGGTCGAGGCCGCATAGTTCAATGTCTCGAAATTTTCGCGGATCAGCTCATAGGTGGAGCGGCGCGGATCATCGCCCTTGCCGGCCCGCGTCACGCTGCTGCTCTGGCTCATCTGGAAAGCCGGGTCGCGCTGGTCGAAGCCACTGACGCCATGCAGGCCATAGGCCGCGCTATAGGCATAATAATCGCCATAATCGAGCAGCTGGGTATGGGTGCCCGCGACATGGTAAGGCTCCATGAACGCTTCCAGCGCGGTCTTCCAATTGGCGGGATAAACCACCCATTTGCGCCATTTATAGCGCATCTTGTCCATCTCGAAGTGGGACAGGATACGCCCGGCATCGCCCAGGAAATCGGCCAGGGGCTCCGCATCGGGATCCATGTTGATCCAGATCCAGCCGCCCCATATGTCGATCTTGACGTCCGACAGGCGGGTGCATTCGGGCGTCAGCGCGCCCTGCCAGTCCTGCGGGTCGAGAATATATGTGTTGTTGCCCTCGGTATCGAAGGTCCAGCCATGGAAGCCGCAGACGAAGCTGCGCCGGTTCTTGCCGCGCACCGAATGGACACCCTTGGGCACATCGATCAGTTGGCGGCCCCGGTGCGGGCAGACATTGTAGAAGGCGCGCAGCGCATCGGGCGCGGTCCGCACGATGATGAAGGACTCATCGCAAATGTCATAGGTCATCCAGTCGCCGACATCGGGCAGGTCTTCGACCCGCTCGACCATCTGCCAGACATGCGGCCACAGCTTCTCCTTCTCGGCCAGGGCGTAGTCCTTCGACAGGAACGCCTCGGTCGGATAGGTCAGCGGCTTGGCCAGCGCCTCGACGTCGATGTTGCTCAATTTGCTCATGGCATCCTCCTGCAACGCCCCCGTTGCCCGACGGGTACGGCCCGCGAGTCCACTCGCCAGGTCCGCAAGGACAATATTTTCAATCTGACTATCGCAACTGGCGGGAGCGCCCCAAGGGAAGAGCGGCCCCCACCGCGAACCATCCCCGGGGCGATCCGGCCCATGGCTCAGGACCGCAATTCCATGCCGTCCAGATCGCCCTTGGCACGCCAGTCCTGGACCAGTTTCTGGAACGCGCCCCAGCCCGGACCATAGCCGCGGAACAGCGCCCAGGGCGCCTTCACCTGGCCTTCATTGGTGAAGTAGCTGGGGGTGCATTCCTGCTGGAAGGCGGTCATGTCGATCTCCATTTCCTCGAAATGGCGGACATAATCCTCCTGCCCCTGCAAGGTGGTCTCGACCACCTTGGCACCCTTATCCATCACCGCATGAATGATATGGGCGATATGCTCCGCCTGGCGGCCGAACTGTTCGGTCACGCTGGCGTTGAGGCCACCCTGGATATAGCCGATGAAGAACTGGTTGGGGAAACCATGGGTCATCGTGCCGTGCAGGGTGCGCGGCCCATTGGCCCAATGGTCATAGATGGATTGGCCATCGCGGCCCTCGACCGCATCGATGCCCCAGCGCCGCTTCAACTCGCTCGTCACCTCGAAGCCGCTGGCGAAAATGATGCAGTCGACCTCATATTCGACGCCGCCCGACACGAAGCCCTTCTCCGTGATCTTCTCCAGCCCCTTGCTGTCGGCAACGTCGATCAGCGTGACATTGGGCCGGTTGAAGGTCGGGTAGAACTCATTGCTCGACAGCGGGCGCTTGCAGAGGAAGCGGTACCAGGGCTTCAACGCCTCGGCCGTTGCCTTGTCCGTGACCATTTCATCGACACGGGCGCGCAGTCGCTCCATCACGCGATAATCGACCACCTCGCGCTTCGCCATGAACTGCTCGATCGACATCTCCGGCCAGCCCTCGGCTTCCAGCTCCGCCGACAGGTTGCGGGCGATCTCGGTCCAGATGTCGCAGATCAGGTCCGGTTCGCCCGGCGCGAAGGCTTCCATCGCGGCGCGGTGGAAATTGGCCTGGCGATCGGCCTGCCAGCCGGGCTGCAGCGACGCTGCCCAATCGGCATCGGTCGCCGGATTGGGGCGCTCGTCCACGGTCGATGGCGTGCGCTGGATGACATAGAGCTGCTTGGCGTAGCGGCCGAGATAGGGCACCGCCTGGATCGCGGTCGCGCCGGTGCCGATGATCGCGACGCGCTTGTCGGCCAGCCTGTCGAGCACCGGATTGTCGTAGCTGCCGCCGCTATAGTCATAGTCCCAGCGGGCGGTGTGGAAAATCTTGCCCTTGAAGCTGTTGATGCCGGCAATGCCGGGCAGCTTGGGCATGTTGAGCACGCCGCAGCCCATCACCACGAAACGCGCCAGCAATTCGTCGCCCCGGCTGGTGCCGACGCGCCAGCGCTGGATCGCCTCGTCCCATTTCAAGGATGTGATGAGGGTATGGAACAGCGCCTTGTCGGCAAAGTTGAACTTTTCCGCGATCTGGCGGCAATAGGCCTGGATTTCCGCGCCGTCGGCGAACTTCTTCGACGGCATGAAGCCGGTCTCTTCCAGCAGCGGCAGATAGCAATAGGCGTCATTGTCGCACTGGATGCCGGGATAGCGATTCCAGTACCAGACGCCGCCAAAATCGCCGCCATGGTCGATATTGCGGAAATTGGTGACGCCCTGCTTGGTCAGATGATAGCCGGCGAGCAGGCCGGCAAAGCCCGCGCCCAGCACCACAACGTCCAGTTCCTCGACGATCGGGTCGCGCGCGACGACCGGCATGTGCGGGTCGACGTCATAGCTGTGCGTCGTATCGTCGGTCGTGGGCTGATATTGCCCTTCCCGGTCGGCGCGCATCCGCTTGTCGCGCTCGGCGCGATATTTCTCGCGCAGGGTCGGGATATCGAATGTGTCAGCCGCAGGCGTCTGCGTCGGCTTGCAGGTCATGACCTCTCCTAGGGATCGCTGTTCTCGCCATTTTGTTAATCAACAGACCTGTTGACTTGCAATGGCGGAGCGACGGCCCGGCGCTGTTAGCGCCGTGGCGATCCCTTGGCGGCGTCTGCGGCCGCGACGAGAGAGGTAGATCAGTCGGTAAGCAGCGCGCCGATCAGGCGGCGCGGGCCAGCTTCTGTTCCTGGGCAACCGGGAAGGTCACGACATCGGCCGATGCAGGGGCGGCGGCGGGCGTCAGGCCGGCGATGTAGCGCTCGGCGGTGACGACATCCCGGCGATAGGAAAAATAGAGCGCGATAAGCGAGAACATGATGAACCTCTGAGAAAGCTATTTGCTGCGTCGCAGCATCGAGCTTCATCTGGTCTTCCCCGGCTTTTTTCGCAAATGCAAAGGCGCCAAGGCCAGTTGCACGAAACGACATGGACCGGTTGCGCACGTTGCAAACGCAACCGGTCCTAGAATGTCAGACCCGGCCGGTGACCGGGATCAGCGCGCCGGTGATCGGCGCGGCGGCGGGCGACAGCAGGAAGGCGATCACCCCGCCCAGCGCCTCGGGCGAGACCCAGCGGCTGGAATCTGCGTCGGGCATGTCGGCGCGATTGGCCGGCGTGTCGATGATGCTGGGCAGCACCGCATTCACGCGCACGCCTTCATCCTTCAGTTCCTCGGCCAGCGCCTCGGTCAGGCGCGCGACGCCCGCCTTCGACGCCGCATAGGCGCCCATGCCGGCGGCCGCCTTCACCGATGCGGCTGCACCGATATTGACGATCGCGCCGCCGCCATCGCGCAGCAGTGGCAGCAAGGCGCGAGTCGCGATCAGCGCGGTGCGGACATTCATGCCATAGAGCCGGTCCCAGGTGGCGACCGACCCGTCGCTCACCGTTTCCCAGCTGAAGCCGCCGGCGATGTTGACCAGTGCGTCCAGTCCACCCAGCGCCTCGCCGATCTTGTCCGCCGCGCCGGCCACCGCCTGTTCGTCGGACAGATCGACTCCGCCCAGCGCCAGGTCGACGCTGCCGGCCGGCACATCACCCAGGTCGATGCCCGCCACCGTCCAACCGGCCGCACGCAGCACCTGCACCGCCGCCCGGCCCAGCGCACCGGCCGCACCGGTTACCGCCACCACTCCCGCCATCATCATCCCCTTTCGATATCCTTGCGTCAGATCCCGGACATGCAGAGATATTTGATCTCGACATAGTCCTCGATGCCATGGCGCGATCCTTCGCGGCCCATGCCCGATTCCTTGATACCGCCAAACGGCGCGACCTCGGTCGAAATGAGGCCGGTGTTGATGCCCACCATGCCGACCTCCAGCGCCTCGCCCACGCGCCAGGCGCGCGCCAGGTCCCGGGTGTAGAAATAGCCCGCGAGGCCCACCTCGGTTGCATTGGCGAGCGCCACCGCCTCCTCTTCCGAGTCGAACAGGAAGATCGAAGCCAGCGGCCCGAACGTTTCCTCGTCGGCCAGCTTCATGTCCGGCGTGCAGCCACTGATGATGGTCGGCTCGAAGAAGCTGTGGCCCAGTGCATGGCGATGCCCGCCGCTCACCAGCGTGCCGCCCTTGGCCAGCGCATCGGCGACATGCTCCTCGACCTTCTCGACCGCCTTCTCGTCGATCAGCGGCCCCTGGGTCACGCCCGCCTCCGTGCCCGGCCCGACCTTCAGCTTGGCGACGGCGGCCTTCAGCTTTTCGGCAAAGGCCGGCGCAACATCGCGCTGCACCAGGATGCGGTTGACGCAGACGCAGGTCTGGCCGCTGTTGCGATATTTGGACGCGATCGCGCCTTCGACCGCCGCATCCAGATCGGCATCGGCAAAGACGATGAAGGGGGCATTGCCGCCCAGCTCCATCGACAATTTTTTCATCGTCGGCGCGCATTGCGCCATCAGCGTCTTGCCGACCTCGGTCGATCCGGTGAAGCTCAATTTGCGCACCAGCGGGTTGCCGGTCAGTTCCGCGCCGATCACCCGCGACGATCCGGTGACGACGTTGAACACGCCCTTGGGCACGCCCGCCCGTTCGGCCAGCACGGCGAGCGCCAGCGCGGTCAGCGGCGTCTGGGTCGCGGGCTTCAGCACCATGGTGCAGCCCGCCGCCAGCGCCGGCGCCGCCTTGCGCGTGATCATCGCTGCCGGAAAATTCCACGGCGTGATCGCCGCGACCACGCCGACCGGCTGCTTGATGACGACGATGCGGCTGTCGGCGCGATGGCTGGGAATGATCTCGCCATAGATGCGCTTGGCCTCTTCCCCGAACCATTCGATGAAGCTCGCCGCATAGGCGATCTCGCCCTTGGCCTCGGTCAGCGCCTTGCCCTGCTCACGAGTCAGGATCATGGCCAGATCGTCCTGATGCTCGATCAGCAGCTCGAACCAGCGGCGCAGGATGCGCGATCGCTCGCCCGCGGTCTTCGCCTTCCAGGCCGGCAGCGCCGCCTCGGCTGCCTCGATCGCCGCGCGCGTGCCCGCCTCGTCGATCGCGGGAATGCCGGCCAGCCGCTCGTCCGTCGCCGGGTCGGTCACGTCGATGCTGGCGGTGCCGATCCACTGGCCGTCGACATAGCATTGTTCGCGCAGCAGGCTGGGGTCGGCAAGGGCTATGGTCATCGGATCACCTTCTTCGGCAGGATGCGGGGCTACAGGCGCAGGGCGCGCCCGCCGCTGCGTCCAACGCAGCATGGCCCCATTTCGATGCGAAGGTGGGATGCGGGGCAGGCGGCGTCAACGTGGACGAAATGTCCCCGACCAAGGATCGACCCCGCGATGCGCCCTAATCCGGGATGCGCGGTTCCCGGCGGTTGACCAATGGCCTCAGATAGGAGGGATCGCTGGCGTCCCGCGCGGGGGCGCCATTGGCATTCAGGTCCGGCACATCGCCAAAGGGCAAGGGCAGGGTCGGCACCAGCCCGGACCATTCGATCATGTTGGTGCGCAGCGCGATCTTCCACTGCCCGCCCCGCCGTTCCAGCCGGTCGATATAGCGGCCACCGGCGATCCAGTTGCTCTCGTCCCGGTTGCGGCCGACGAACAGATAATAGGTTTCGGCATGGGCGCTGTCGCCGTCGATATCGATCGTCATGTTGAGCAGATTATGATGCGTCGCCACCTGTCCGCCTTCATGCAGGGCAGAGGCCCACGCATAGAGCGCATCGGGCGCGCCGACGAAGCTGCCCGCCGCGACGGTGGCATCGTCATGAAAGGCGGACAGGAACAGGGCGCGGTCGAACCGGTCCATGCCCCGGCTGAACCGGGTCAGGCAGTCGACAATGTCCTGCCGGTCGAGCAGCGCATCCATCCGCGCCTGGCGATCCGCGTCCATCCTATGCCTCCGTCCGCGGGGCGATCGGCTGCCAGATCGGCGCGCCACGCTCGGCCCGCAGCGACGGGATGGTCTTCCCGTCGACATCGGTGATGCCATAATCCTGCGCCAGCTCCGCCGTGATGAAGGTGCCGCCCGATCGCGCCATGATCGCCGGATCGGCCAGCAGCGCGGCGATCACCCGGCCGGGAAATTCGGGCGAGCAGCCGACCAGCGGATTGGTCACGGTCAGCGCCTTCATCGCCGGATTGGCGGCGATGTTGCGCTGTGCCCGCTCGGTCATGGTCAGCCCCTGCCACAGCGAGAGCGAGGCGACGCCATGGGGCTGCAATTCGATCGCCATGTCCCGCGCCATCCGGTCGACCGCCGACTTGCACGTGCCGAACACCACGCCATAGGTATAGGTGACCCCGACATAGCCCGATATCGCGACGATCAGGCCCGATCCCTGCGGCACCATCATCTGGGCGGCATGGCGCGCAGCGACGAAGTTGGATCGCACGCCGACATCGACCATGTCCCAGTTGGACAGCGGCTTTTCCCAGAAGCTGCCCGGCACGGTCAGATCCTCGGGGATGGCAAAGGCGTTGTTGACCAGCAGGTCGAGCCGCCCCTGTTCGCGCTGCACCTGGTCGAACAAAGCGGCGACCTGCGCATCGTCGCCATGATCGACCTGCACGGCAATGCCCCGGCCGCCGCGCGCATCGCATTGCGCCGCCGTCTCGCCGACCGTGCCGGGCAATTCATGATCGCCCGCATTGACCGTGCGCCCGGTGACATAGACGGTCGCGCCCTGCTCGGCGAGCGCCAGCGCCATCCCCTTGCCGATCCCCCGGCTTGCGCCGGTCACGATCGCGACCTTGCCGTCCAGCGGTTTCATGATCCTCTCCCTCAGTCGGTTTCGCGCGCGAAGAAGCGCACGCTATGATCGCCGTTCGCGCGACCGGTGAAATGCGGGGCGCTGAACGCCATGCCCATCACCCCCTGGCTCCAGTCGGCCGACAGGCCGATATCCTGCACCCAGTCATAGAGCATGGTGCGCCGCGCGATCCGCCACTGGCCCTCGCGCCGTTCGAAAATGTCGAGATAGCGGCCGCCGATCATGACGTCGCGTTGCGCGTCGCCCATGTCGATACGATGATAGGATTGGACCTGCGTCTCGACCCGCGCCGCGTCGCCCTCCAGGTCGATGAAGCTCTGCCCCAGCAGATGCTGGGTGCACAGGATCGCGTCGGCGCCGGGCACCACCCAGGCGAGATAGGCATCGAAATCGCCGGCGAACACGCCATAGTCGGTGCTGCCGTCAGGCCAGCAGCTTGCCCGGATCAGGTCGGCGTCGCGTCGGTCCTCACCACGCGCCAGCCGGGCGAGACAATCGCGGATCGCCTCCCGGTCCAGAATCGCCTGCAATGGCGTGGTGGCATTCTCCATCCGGCCCTCTCCTTCCCGCCCGTCGCTGCGGGTCGTGTGTCCATGGCCCGGTCATAGGCGCGCGCCATGGCGCACCGCTTGACCAATTCGGACAGGAGAAAGCCGGGCAGCCTCAGCCGCGCGGAGCGAGGCCGGCGATTAGCAGGTCGACCTGTGCCGCTGCTATCGCCTCCGCGCTCATCGCCCCTTGCGGATCGCGCCAGCGCGCCGCCCAGTTGAGCGCGCCAGCCAGGGTGAAGCCGGCCAGCTTGACGTCAACCGGGGCGATCGATCCGTCCGCCACGGCGTCGGCGATCAGCCCGCGCATGGCAAGGTCGATGTCGCGTTTGCGCGATCGGAACAGGATAGCCCCCTCTGCCGACAGGCATTCGTCACCCGTCCGCACCACGCAGGCGCCGAAATCATCCATGATCACCGCGCCATAGCGTCGCAGAAAATAGGCAAGCCGCGCCCGGCCATCGCCGCTGCCCGCCCGCGCCTCGGCGGCCGCCGCACTCAGCATCTCCAGGCCACGGGTGACGCATTCGATCAGCACCTGCTCCTTATTGCCCAGATAATGATAGATGGTCGGCTTGCTGACCCCAAGGCTGGCGGCAACATCGTCCAGCGACGTCGCGTGGAAGCCGCGCGCATTGAACATGCGCACCGCTGCAAGCAGCACCGCTTCCCGTTTTTCCGCCCGCTCCCGCACCTTTTCCTCCGCCGTGCGGAAGGGGGACGGGATCGCCGCTGCGCTTTTTACCGACACCTGTTGATCCTTCATGGCGCCTGTTGACAAGAAATCCGAACAGGCGCAACCTACTCATGAGTATAGGAGAGACGCAAGCGTTTATGCTGACCGAAATCCAGAGCGCCATTCGCGATACCGTAAGGGATTTCGCGCAAGCCACGATCCGCCCGCATTCGGCCCGGTTCGAGGCGGAAGGCGGCTATCCCCGCACGCTGTTCGAGGAGATGGCCGGCCTTGGCCTGTGGGGCATGACCGCGCCCGAAGTCTTTGGCGGGGCGGAGGCCGACTCGGTCTCCTACGCCCTCGCTCTGATGGAACTGGCCGCCGCCGACGGCGCGCTCTCCACCATCGTCTCGATCCAGAATTCGATCCTCGTCTCGGGCCTGCTCAAGGATGGCAGCGAGGCACAGAAGGCCCGCTTCCTGCCGGACCTGATCGGCGGCCGCACGATCGGCGCCTTTGCGCTCACGGAAAGCGACGCCGGCTCCGACGCTTCGGCCGTGCGCACCCGCGCTATCAAGGTCGACGGCGGCTGGCGCATAACCGGCGCCAAGCAGTTCATCACCTCGGGCAAGATTGGCGGGGTGGTGATGATCGTCGCCGTGACCGATCCCGACGCGGGCAAGAAGGGCCTGTCGGTCTTCCTCGTGCCCACCGACCGTCCCGGCTATTTCGTCGACAAGGTCGAGCACAAGATGGGCCAGGGCGCGTCGGACACCTGCGCGCTGCGGTTCGAGGATATGTTTGTCGAGGATGATCTGCTGATCGGCCAGCCAGGCCAGGGCTATCGCATCGCGCTCGCCAATCTGGAGACCGGCCGCATCGGTATCGCCGCCCAGTGCGTCGGCATGGCGCAGGCCGCGCTGGAGATCGCCGTCGCCTATGCCAAAGACCGCAAGAGCTTCGGCAAGCCGATCATCGATCATCAGGCGGTCGGCTTCCGCCTCGCCGACCTCGCCACCCGACTGGAGGCCGCGCGCCAGCTCGTCCTGTCCGCCGCCGCGATGAAGGATGCCGGCCAGCCCGCCTTGACCCAGGCGTCGATGGCCAAGCTGTTCGCCTCCGAAACCGCCGAAGCGGTGGTGTCGGGCGCGATGCAGACTCTGGGTGGCTATGGCTATCTTGAAGAATTCGGAATTGCGAAAATCTATCGCGATGTCCGGGTGTGCCAGATTTACGAGGGCACGTCGGACATCCAGCGCATGGTCATTGCGCGCAGCCTTTAAAAGGAGAATTTGGATGCAGGATGATCCGGTAGTCATTGCGAGCTATGCCCGCACCCCGATGGGCGGTTTTCAGGGCGCGCTGTCGGCACTGAAATCGACTGACCTTGGCGCCACCGCCGTCAAGGCCGCGGTCGAGCGGGCCGGCGTCGCCACCGACGCCATCGATCGCATCTATATGGGCTGCGTGCTGCCTGCCGGCCTCGGCCAGGCGCCCGCGCGCCAGGCGGCGCTCGGCGCGGGCCTTGGCCTCAATACCGAGGCAACGACCGTCAACAAGATGTGCGGTTCGGGCATGCAGGCGGCGATCATGGCGCATGAGGCGCTGGCATCGGGCGCGGCCGACATCGTCATCGCCGGCGGCATGGAGAGCATGACCAACGCGCCCTATGCCCTGCCCAAGCATCGCAGCGGCGCCCGCATCGGCCATGACCGCATCATCGACACGATGATGATGGATGGCCTGGAGGACGCATACGAACCCGGCAAGGCGATGGGTGTGTTCGCCGAAGAGGCGGTGCGCGACTATCAGTTCACCCGCCAGGACCAGGACGATTATGCCATCCGCTCGCTCGACCGTGCCAATGCGGCGATCGGCAGCGGCGCCTTCGTCCGCGAAATCACCCCGGTCATCGTTTCGGGCCGGGGCGGCGACACAATCATCGACACCGACGAACAGCCCGGCAAGGCCCGGCCGGAAAAGATCCCCGGCCTCAAGCCCGCCTTCGTCAAGGATGGCACCATCACCGCCGCCAATGCCTCGTCCATTTCGGATGGCGCCGCCGCGCTGGTGATGACCCGCCAGAGCGTCGCGGAAAAGCAGGGCCTGAAGATCGTGGCCAAGGTCGTCGCCACCGCCGGCCATGCGCATGAGCCCGCCAAGTTCACCACCGCGCCGGTGCCCGCCATGCGCAAGCTGCTGGAAAAGGCCGGCTGGTCGGTAGAGGATGTCGACTTGTTCGAGGTCAACGAAGCCTTTGCCGTGGTCGCGATGATCGCCGCCAAGGAACTGGGCATCCCGGCCGACAAGCTCAACGTCAATGGCGGTGCCACCGCGCTCGGCCATCCGATCGGCGCATCGGGCGCGCGCATCGTCGCCACCCTGCTCGGCGCGCTGGAAACGCGCGGCCTCAAGCGCGGCGTCGCCAGCCTCTGCATCGGCGGCGGCGAAGCGACCGCCATGGCCGTCGAACTCGTATAATTCTGCCGGGAGAGGACAGATAATGGATATCAAGGGACTGGCCGCCATCGTCACCGGTGGCGCCTCCGGCCTGGGCCGTGCCACCGCGACCATGCTCGCCGCGCAGGGCGCCAAGGTCGCGATCTTCGATCTCAATGAAGACGCCGGCAAGGCGGTCGCCGCCGAGATTGGCGGGCTTTATGTCGGCGTCAATGTTGCCGACGATGCCAGCGTCACCGCCGGGCTCGACACGGCGGAAGCCGCCCATGGCACTGCCCGCATCCTCGTCAACTGTGCCGGCATCGCTCCGGCCGTGAAGACGGTGGGCAAGGAAAATGTGCCCCACCCGCTCGACAGCTTCGCCAAGACGGTGACCGTCAACCTGATCGGCACCTTCAACATGATCTCCAAATTCGCCGCCCGCGCGGCAGCGGCCGAGGAGATTGACGGTGAGCGCGGCGTCATCGTCAACACCGCCTCGGTCGCGGCCTATGACGGCCAGATCGGCCAGGCGGCCTATTCCGCGTCGAAGGGCGGCGTGGTCGGCATGACCCTGCCAATCGCCCGTGATCTGGCCCAGCACAAGATTCGCGTCATGACGATCGCGCCGGGCATCTTCCTGACGCCGATGCTGGAGGCCTTCCCCCAGCATGTGCAGGATGCGCTGGGCGCGCAGGTGCCCCACCCCAGCCGCCTCGGCAAGCCGGCCGAATATGCCCAGTTGGTCGAATCGATCGTCCGCAACCCGATGCTGAACGGCGAGGTGATCCGCCTCGACGGCGCCATCCGCATGGCGCCACGCTGATGAGCGGGTCGGGCAGCGGCGTGACTTTGGCGATCGCCGACGGCATCGCCCGGATCACGCTGGATCGTCCGGCGGTCGGCAATGCAATCGACCTGCCGCTCGCCCGCGCGCTGCTCGACGCCGCCATCCGCTGCGAGGGCGATACGGCGGTCCGCTGCGTCGTCCTCACCGGCAATGGCAAGCTGTTCTGCGCCGGCGGCGATGTCGGCCTGATGGGCGGCGCGGGGGCACAACTCCCCACCGTCCTCACCGAACTCATCGCCACCTTCCACGCCGCCGTCACCCGTCTCGCCCGCATGGCCAAGCCGCTGGTGACTTTGGTCAACGGTCCGGCGGCGGGCGCAGGCTTCAGCCTGGCCATCCTCGGCGATGTCGTGCTGTCGGCCCGCTCCGCCCATTATACCGCCGCTTACGGCGCGATCGGCCTCACCGCCGATGGCGGGCTCAGCTGGCTGCTGCCGCGCCTCGTCGGCCTGCGCCGCGCGCAGGAAATCATCCTCACCAACCGCCGCATCAAGGGCGAAGAAGCCGAAGCGATCGGCCTTGTCACCCGGCTGGTCGATGACGATGCGCTGAAGGCCGAAGGGCTGGTGCTCGCCGCCCGCCTCGCCGACGCCCCGACCGCCGCCTATGGCGCCGCCCGCACCCTGCTGCACGACAGTTTCGACACCGGTTTCGAGACCCAACTCGACCGCGAACTCCGATCGATGGCGGTCGCCGGCGCCGGCGAGGCACAGGAAGGGCTCGCCGCCCTGCTCGCCAAGCGCACCCCGAATTTCAGAGGAGCCTGACCCATGGCACAAGCTTATATTGTCGAAGCCGTCCGCACCGCGGGCGGCCGCGCCCGCAAGGGCGGGCTGATCGACGTCCACCCCGCCGATCTGGGCGCCACCATTCTCAACGCGCTGGTCGACCGCACCGGCATCGATCCCGCCGCTATCGAGGACGTCATCGTCGGCTGCGTCAGCCAGGCGGGCGAACAGAGCTTCGCTTTTGGCCGCAACCTCGTCCTCGCCTCCAAGCTGCCCGACAGCGTGCCCGCCGTGACGATCGACCGTCAGTGCGGTTCGTCGCAGCAGGCGCTGCATTTCGCGGCGCAGGCGATCATGTCCGGCACCCAGGATCTGGTGATCGCGGCCGGCGCCGAAAGCATGACCCGCGTGCCGATGGGGTCCAACTTCCAGCTTCACGCCGCCGCCGGCCTGGGCGATGGTCCCTGGCCCAAGAGCATCCAGAAACGCTATGGCGTCGCCGAATTCAGCCAGTTCCATGGCGCCCAGGCGATCGCCAACAAATATGGCTTCACCCGCGAGGATATGGATGCCTATGCGCTCGCCAGCCATGCCAAGGCGGCGGCCGCGATCGACAGCGGCGCCTTCAAGGCGGAGATCGTCCCCGTCCTGACGCCCGAAGGCCTGTTCGACACCGATGACGGCGTGCGCCGCGGCGGCACGATGGAGGCGATGGCCAGCGTCAAGACGCTGGAGGAGGGCGGCACCATCACCGCCGCCAATGCCAGCCAGATGACCGACGGCGCGTCGGGCGTGCTGGTGGCGAGCGAAGCGGCGATCAAGCGCTTCGGCCTCACTCCGCTCGCCCGCATCGTCAACCTGACCGTCACCGCCGGCGATCCGGTCATCATGCTGGAAGAGCCGATCCCCGCCACGCAAAAGGCGTTCGCGCGCTCGGGCCTCAAGCTCGACGATATCGACCTGTTCGAGGTGAACGAGGCCTTCGCTTCCATCCCCATGGCCTGGCTCAAGGCGATCGGCGCCGATCCGGCCAAGCTCAATGTGAATGGCGGCGCCATCGCGCTCGGCCACCCGCTCGGCGCATCGGGCACCAAGCTGATGAGCACCTTGATCCATGCGCTCAAGGCCCGGGGCAAGCGCTATGGCCTGCAGACCATGTGCGAAGGCGGCGGCATCGCCAATGTGACGATCGTGGAGGCACTCTAATGGCTTTGAAGACGCGTTTCACCGAGCTGTGCGGCATCGAACATCCGATCGTGCAGGGGGGCATGATGTGGGTCGGCCGCGCCGAACTGGCCGCCGCCGTCTCCAATGCCGGGGGCCTGGGCATCCTGACCGCCCTGACCCAGCCGACGCCGGACGACTTGCGCCGCGAAATCGATCGCTGCCGGACGATGACCGAAAAGCCGTTCGGCGTGAACCTCACCATCCTGCCCTCGGTCAATCCGCCACCCTATGCGGAATATCGCCAGGCGATCATCGACAGCGGCGTGAAGATCGTCGAGACCGCCGGCCACAAGCCGCAGGAACATGTCGACGATTTCAAGGCGCATGGCATCATCGTCGTCCATAAATGCACCGCCGTCCGCCACGCTTTGTCGGCCGAGCGGATGGGCGTCGACGCCATCTCGATCGACGGCTTTGAATGCGCCGGCCATCCAGGCGAGGATGATATTCCCGGCCTCATCCTGATCCCGGCGGCGGCCGACAAGCTCAGCATCCCGATGATCGCCAGCGGCGGCTTCGGCGACGGGCGCGGCCTCGCCGCCGCGCTGGCGCTGGGCGCGGAAGGCATCAATATGGGCACCCGCTTCTGCGCCACGGTCGAGGCGCCGATCCACCAGAATGTGAAGCAGTTTCTGGTCGACAATGACGAACGCGGCACCAACCTCATCTTCCGCAAGTTCAAGAATACCGGCCGTGTCGCCAAGAACAGCGTGTCGGACGAAGTGGTCGAAATCTCGCTGCGCGAAGGATCGGTCTTCCCCGACATCCAGCCGCTGGTGTCGGGCGCCAAGGGCCGGGTCGCACTCGAAACCGGCAATCTCGACGCGGGCCTGATCTGGGCCGGGCAGATTCAGGGCCTGATCCACGATATCCCGACCTGCCAGGATCTCATCACCCGCATCGTCGACGACGCCACCGCCATCATCCAACGCCGCCTCGCCGGCTTCGTCACGCCGGAACTGGCAGCGGTGGGCTGAGACACCCATCTCTGTCTCACGTCATGCCGGGCTTGACCCGGCATCCCGCTTCCTTCCGCTAGCAAGGCCGGTATGACGAGGGAGACTTCGCCGCGCCAGCCCTAATCCTGTGCCAGCAGCAGCGCCGCATAAGGTGGCAAGTCCATCCCCGGCGTGGCATCGCCGATCGCCGCAATGATCTCGCCGCGCCCTTCCACTTCCTCTGGCCAGGGCGCGGGCGTCGGCGACAGGTTGAAGATGCAGGTCAGCGCCTGATCCTCTGCCACCCGGCGGAAGGCCAGGCACTGGTCATCCGCGCGCATGATGTCGAGCCGCCCATGGCGCAACGCCGGATTCGCCTTGCGCAGCGCGATCATCGCGCGGGTGAAGTGGAGCAGCGAGGCGGGGTCCCCCTCCTGCGCCGCCACCGCCCGCGCCACATTCTCCGCGCCCAGCGGCAACCAGGGCTCGCCATCGGTGAAGCCCGCCTCCGCCGCATCGACCGACCAGGGCAGCGGCGTGCGCGCACCGTCGCGCGACAGGGTCAGCGGCCAGTTGGCGATCGCCTCGGGGTCTTGCAGCTTCTCGAACGGGATATCGACCTGGGTGATGCCCAGTTCCTCGCCCTGATAGAGGATGACATTGCCGCGCAGCGCCATCAGCAGCAGCATCTTCACCCGCGCGAAGGCCGCCTGATCCTGCGGCGCACACCAGCGCGACAAGGCGCGCGGCGCATCATGATTCTCGAACGCCCAGCTCGGCCAGCCCATGCCCGGTTCGTCCGGCCAGCGCGCCAGCGTGTCGGCGATCAGGCCGGGGGTCAGCGCCGGGGCATAGAGAAAGTTGAAGCCATAGGCGCTGTTGAGATGATCCTCCCCAGCCGTATAAGCCTTCATCTCCTGCTCGGCGAGGTCGCCGCCCACCTCCGCCACGGTGAAGATCGCGCCATAGCGGTCGGTGAGGTCGCGTATGCGCGCGACGAAATCGACCACGCCGGGATGCGACTGGCTGTAACGGCGAATCTGATAGTCGAACGGCCGGGTGCGCGGCCCTTCCCCCTCGGGCGCGGGTGGATTGTCGCGCAATTCCGGGTCGTGCATCGCATGGTTGAGCGCATCGAGGCGAAAGCCGTCGACGCCCCGGTCCAGCCAGAATTGCATCGCCGCCAGCAGCGCATCCTGCACCGCGCCATTATGGACGTTGAGCTGCGGCTGGCTGGTCAGGAACTGGTGCATATAATATTGCCGCCGCCGCGCGTCCCAGGTCCAGGCCGGGCCGCCGAACACCGATTGCCAGTTGTTGGGCGGGGTGCCGTCGGCCCTGGGATCGGCCCAGACGAACCAGTCCGCCTTGGCATTGCCCCGGTCCTGCCGGCTTTCCGTAAACCAGGGATGCAGGTCGGAACTATGGGCATAGACCTGGTCGATCGTCACCTTGAGCCCTAGTGCATGCGCGCGCGCCACCAGCGCGTCGAAATCGGCAAGCGTGCCGAAGATCGGGTCCACCCCGCAATAATCGGCAATATCATAGCCGAAGTCGCGCATCGGCGAGGGGAAGAAGGGCGAAATCCAGATTGCGTCCACGCCCAGCCGGGCGACATGCTCCAGCCGTGCGGTGATGCCCGGCAGGTCGCCGATGCCATCGCCGTTCGAATCCTGAAAGCTGCGCGGATAGATTTGATAGAGGACCGCGCCCTTCCACCAGGGCCGATCGCCTGCATTACGACCGTCGGGAGCCATCTGCGCCACCCCATGTCCCAAGCCTGCGGCGCATCATGCCGCAACGCCAGTCTACACGGCAGACCCCGCAGGTGAAGAACTATGTTGCAGATGCGAAGAAATTAGGGCGTATGCCGGGATCGCGCCACGCTGGAGATCAGCTGGTTGATGACACACTCGTCCTGCGCGGCGGATGCACAAATGCCGCACAGCCAGTCCAGACACCGAGCCAGAAATGCCATGGCCCTCTCCTTCTTCTTTATGCGCGCAGAATAGCAGGATTCGCGGGCCTAGAAAAGCGGGAGAAGAGGGGGATCAGCGCCTATTGGTCGGCGCCGATCACCCGGTAGAGCAGGATGCGATTCTGCACCGCCGCCAGCTCAGTCGCGATCGCCGACTGCTGCGCGCTGTAGAGCGAGCGCTGGCTGGTCAGCGAATTGAGGAAGGTGTCGATGCCAGCCCGATAACGCTGGTCGGCCAGCGCATAATAACGTTGGTTCGCCGTCACCAGCGCCTGCTGCGCCGTCTGTTGCCGGTCGATCGTGCCGGCCCGCGCCAGCCCGTCCGACACTTCCTGGAAGGCGGTCTGGATCGCCTTTTCATATTGCGCGACATAGAGGTCGCGCTGCGCCTTGCTGTAATCCAGATTGCCGCGCGCCGCGCCGCCGAAGATCGGCATGCTGGCGGACGGTGCCCCCGACCAGGCAAAACCACCATCGCTGAATAGCGAAGACAGGGCAGAGCTGGCCACGCCGATCGCCGTGGTCAGGCTGATCTTGGGGAACATCGCCGCTCGCGCCGCGCCGATATCGGCATTGGCAGCCTTCAACTGATGCTCCGCCTGCAACACATCGGGCCGCTGCAACAGCACGTCGGAGGAGAGGCCGGCGGGCACCTTCGCGGTCGATTGCAACAGGCTGTCGAGCGATTGCGGCAACAGCGCCTCCTCGACCGGCGCACCGACCAGCAGTTCCAGCGCGTTGCGGTCCTGCGCCACCTGGGTGACATTCGCCTCTATGTCCGAGCGCGCCTGCTCGACCGTCGTCTCGGCCTGATGCACGTCCAGCTTGCCGGCGAGGCCCGATGAATTGAGCATCTGCGTCAGTTTCAGGCTGCGCTCGGCGCTCGCCAGCGTCTGGCGCGATAGGGTCAGCAATTCCTGGTCCGCCGCCATCGTCGCATAGGCGTTCGCCGTCTCGGCGATCAGGGTGATGCGGGTCGACCGCATCCCTTCCTGCGTCGCCAGATAGGATTCGAGCGCCGATCGGGTCAGATTCTTGACCCGGCCGAACAGATCGATCTCGAACGCGCTGAAGCCGATATCGGCGCTATAATTATTCTGCCGATTGTCATTCTGGCGACTGAAGCTCGCCGCCGCATCGCCGGTGATCGTCGGCAACTGCGCTGCCCGCTCGACCTTATATTGCGCCCGTGCCGACTGGACATTGGCCAGCGCCACGCGCAGGTCGCGATTATTGGCCAGCGCCCGCTCGATCACGGTCTTGAGCCGGGTATCGCCGATCAACGCGGTCCAGGGCAGGCCCGCAGGCTCGGCACTGGCCGCGGCATAGGCCTCACCCGTGGGGAAGGCCGGCGCCACCGGCGTTTGCGGCCGGACATATTTGGGCGCCATGTCGCACCCGGCCAGCACCAGCGTCGACAGCGGCATCATCATCCATGCAGCGCGGGTCATGCGGGCACTCCGTCCACGGGCGCGTCCTGGGCCGGCGGCTCGCCGCCCGGCTTCTTCTTGTCCATGCCGAACAGGCGGGCGATCGAGACGAAGAAGAGCGGCACATAGAAGATCGCCAGTACCGTCGCCGTCACCATGCCGCCGACCACCGCCGTGCCGATCGCGACGCGGCTCTGCGCGCCCGCGCCGGTGGCGATGGCGAGCGGAATGACGCCCGCGATAAAGGCCAGGCTGGTCATCAGGATCGGACGGAAGCGCAGCCGGGCAGCCTCCAGCGCCGCTTCCAGCGCATTGCGACCGTTACGATGCGCCAGCTCGGCAAACTCGACGATCAGGATCGCATTCTTTGCCGCCAGGCCCATGGTCGTCAGCAGACCCACCTGGAAGTAGATATTATTCTCCAGCCCGCGCGCCCACACCGCGACCACCGCGCCGATCAGGCCGAGCGGGATGACCAGCAGCACCGCGAGCGGGATCGACCAGCTTTCATACAGCGCGGCCAGGCACAAAAACACGACCAGCACCGACAGCCCATAGAGCAGCGGCGCCTGCCCACCCGACAGTTGCTCCTGATAGCTGAGGCCGCTCCAGGCATAGCTGGTCCCCGCCGGCAACTGCTTTTGCAGCTCCACCATCCGGTCCATTGCCGCACCCGAGCTGGAACCGGATGCCGGCTCGCCCTGAATTTCGTAGGAGGACTGACCGTTGAAGCGCGCGACCGTGGTCGGCCCCATGGTCCAATGGGTTGAGGCAAAGGCGGAGAAGGGCACCATCTCGCCCGTGCTGCTGGAGCGCACCTGCCAGTTCTGGATATCGGTGGGCAGCGCGCGATAGGGGGCGTCTGCCTGCATATAGACGCGCTTCACCCGACCGCGATCGATGAAATCGTTGACATAGGTGCTACCCCAGGCCGAGCTCAGCACATCGTCGACGTCGCTCTGGGTCAGCCCCAGTACGGCCAGCTTCTCGGTATCGATATCGACCTTGAGTTGCGGCGTATCCTCCAGCGTCGCGGCGCGCACGCCCGACAGGCTGGGGTCGGCATTCGCCGCCTTGAGCAACTGGTTACGCAGTTCCAGGAAGTGCGCACGGCTGAGACCGCCCGTGTTCAACAGCTCGAAGGTGAAACCGTTGGACTGGCCAAGGCCGCGGATCGATGGTGGCGTCAACGCCAGCACCTTGGCATCGCGAATCGCCGACAACTGCTTGTTGGCACGCATGGCGATGCCACCGGCGCTGTTCGCCCTGCCATTGCGGTCGTCCCAGGGCGCAAGGTTGATGAAGCCCTGCGCCGTATTTTCGCCCTGCCCCTGGAAGCTGAAGCCCGAGATGATGAAGGCGAAGGCGGTATTGTCCTTCTCGTCGTTCAGGAAATAGCTCTGCACCCGCTCCACCGCATTGGCGGTGCGCGACGATTTGGCGCCGGCCGGCAGGGTGATCTGCACCATGACCTGGCCCTGGTCCTCGACCGGCAGGAAGCTGGTGGGCAAGCGCACGAACAGCAGCCACAGCAGACCCAGCACCACGACATAGCCACCCCAGAACAGCAGCCGCCGGTTGATGACCGCGCCAACCCGGCGCACATAGCCATGGGTCATCCGCTCGAACCAGCGGTTGAACTTGCCGGCGATACCGCGTTCGCGCTTTTCCTTGTCGATCGGCTTCAGGATGGTGGCGCACAGTGCGGGCGACAGCACCAACGCGACCAGCACCGACAGCAGCATCGACGAGACGATGGTGATCGAAAACTGGCGATAGATGACGCCGGTCGATCCGCCGAAGAAGGCCATCGGCAGCAGGACCGCCGACAGGACCAGTGCGATGCCGACCAGGGCGCTGCCAATTTCCAGCATCGACTTGATCGTCGCGTCGCGGGGCGACAGCCCCTCCTCCTCCATGATGCGTTCGACATTCTCGACCACGACGATCGCGTCATCGACCAGCAAGCCGATCGACAGCACCATGCCGAACAGGGTCAGCGTATTGATCGAATAGCCGAACAGCGCGAGCACGCCGAAGGTGCCCAGCAACACGACCGGCACGGCGATCGCGGGAATCAGCGTGGCGCGCCAGCTCTGCAGGAAGACGAACATCACCACGACGACCAGCAGCACCGCCTCGATCAGCGTCTGGATGACCTCGTTCACCGACAGCTTGATGAAGGGCGTGGTGTCGCGGGGGAAGGCGATGGTATAGCCGTGCGGCAGGTTCGACGACAGCTCGGCGACCTTGGTCTTCACCAGTTCGGCGGTCTTGAGCGCGTCGGCGCCGGGCGCGAGTTGCAGCGCCATGCCCGATGCGGGGTGACCGTTCATCAGCGCGGTGGTGGTATAGCTTTCATTGCCCAGTTCGACCCGCGCAACATCGGACAGATGCACCACCGAACCGTCGGTCCGGGTCTTCACCACGATGTTGCGGAACTGGTCCGGCGTCTGCAGGCGTGCGCGCGCGGTGACCGTGGCGTTGAGCTGCTGCCCCACCGGCGCGGGATCGGCACCGATCTGGCCGGCTGACACTTCGACATTCTGTGCCCTGATCGCCGTCTCGACGTCGGACGGCATCAGCTTGACGGTCGCCAGCTTGTAAGGATCGAGCCAGATCCGCATCGCATATTGCGAACCGAAGATTTGCGTCGCGCCGATGCCGTCGATGCGGGCGATCGGATCCTGGAAATTATTGACCAGATAATCGGCGATGTCGGACTGGGTCGCCTTGTCGGTGCGATCGTAGAGGCCGACCACCATCAGGAAGTCGGTCTGCGATTTGGTGACGGTCAGGCCCTGCTGCTGCACCGCGCTGGGCAGACGGCTCAGCGCCTGTTGCACCTTGTTCTGTACCTGCACCTGCGCGGTGTCAGGATCGGTGCCCTTCTTGAAGGTGACGGTGATGCGCGATTGCCCCGTCGCGGTCGACGAGGAGGAGAAATACATGAGGCCGTCGATGCCGGTCAGCTGCTGCTCGATCACCTGGGTGACGCTGGCCTCCACCGTCTCGGCCGACGCGCCCGGATAGGTGGCGCTGATACCGACGGACGGCGGCGCGATATCGGGATATTGCGCGATCGGCAGGCTCAGCATGGCCCCCAGGCCGGCCATCATGATACCGATGGCGATGACCCAGGCGAAAATCGGGCGGTCGATGAAAAAACGGCTCAGCACGCGGCGCTCCTACTTCGCGGCCTGGGTGGCGGGCACCGGCTTGACCTTGTCGTCGGGCTGCACCTTGTCGGTACCCTCGACGATCAGGCGGTCGCCCGCCTTCAGCCCCGACGTAATCAGCCATTTGTCGCCGATCGCCTGCGCCGCGACGACCGACCGGCGCTCGACCTTGTTGTCCTTCGTCACCACCAGCGCGGTGGCATCGCCCTTGGCATCACGGCTGATGCCCTGCTGCGGCGCCAGAATGGCATTGGGCACCACCGACTGGGGCGCGACCACGCGCACGAACATGCCGGGCAGCAGCAGACCGTCGGGATTGGGGAAGCGGGCGCGCAGGGTGATGGTGCCGCTGTCGGGATCGACGATCGGCTCGGCAAATTCGATCCGCCCCGCCTGGGGATAGGTGGAGCCATCGTCCAGCTTCAACCGAACGGTAGCACTGGCCGGCAGCGTCTGGCCCGACGCCAGCGACCGGCGCAGCGCGAGCAACTGCGCGCTCGACTGGGTGATATCGACGAAAATCGGGTCAAGCTGCTGGATCGTCGCCAGCGGATCGGTTTGACTCGCGGTGATGAGCGCGCCCGGAGTAAAGGCCGACCGGCCGATCCGGCCGCTGATCGGCGCACGGACCTGGGTGAAGGTCAGATTGACATTGGCGGTGTCGAGCGAGGCACGGGCCTGGCCGACGGCCGCCGCCGCCTGACGCGAGGTCGCGATCACATCATCGCGATCCTGCGCGCTCACCGCTTCGGTATCACCCAGCCCGCGATAGCGCTGCGCCTTGGCCTGTGCCGCCACAGCCGTCGCCTGCGCGCTCACCAGTGCCGCCTGGGCCTCGTCGCGCGATGCACGATAGAGACGCTCGTCAATCTGGTAGAGCGGCTGGCCCGCCGTGACCATCGACCCTTCGGTGAACAGCCGCTTCTGGATCACGCCAGTGATCTGCGGCCGGACCTCGGACTGCATCGTCGACACGGTACGCGCCGGCAATTCCGAAGACACCGTCACATTCTGGGCCGTCAATGTCACCACGCCCACTTCCGCAGGCCCCTTTTTGGGTGCCTTTTCCTGTCCGCAAGCGGTGATCAGGATGCATAATGCAATCGGTGCGACCCGGAGGCTCCGGCGCTCTGCGAAAATGGGCATGGCTTCACATCGTTACCGCCGGCAGGCAGCGCCGACGATCGCCTGATCGCGATTTGCGCGACAGCGTGCTAGACCAAGTTGATATCCTGACGCATCAACATGTCGCGCGATATCCGGTCGCGTATCGCTTTGTATCGCCCTGTATCAGCCCCAGGAGAGGCACAGACTTTTGCAATATTCGCCGCTAGAAGCGCAGCATGGCTGACCTATCCGATCCCCGCCGCAACACCGTCGTCGTCGTCGATGACGATGCGGACATTCGCGGCCTGATCGTCGACCAGTTGCGCCAGGAAAATTACGACCTGTTTTCTGCCTCTAACCTCGCTGAACTGCGCCAGACCCTGCACGACCAAACGGTCGACCTGATCGTCCTCGACCTCAATCTGCCCGACGGCGATGGCCTGTCGCTGTGCCGCGAGCTGCGCGCCGAGGGGTCGGGTATCCAAATCATCATGGTCACCGCGCGCGGCAGCGCGATCGACCGGGTACTCGGCCTGGAACTGGGTGCCGACGACTATCTGACCAAGCCATTCGAGCCACGCGAACTGCTGGTACGCATCCGCAATTTGCTGCGCCGTCCGCGCATGGAAGCGCCGCCACCGGCGGCCCAGTCGCGCTACGCTGTTTTCGGCCCCTGGCGGCTCGATCTGCTGCAACGTCGGCTGATCGCCCCGGACGACCGGCTTGTCATGCTCTCCTCCGCCGAATTCCGCCTGCTCTCCCATTTCATCGAAGAGCCCAATGTCGTCCTGGCCCGCGAAGCATTGCTGCCTGAACGGCGTGCCACCGCAGCCTTCGACCGCACCATCGACCTGCAGGTCAGCCGCCTGCGTCAGAAATTGGCCGGTGTCGCCGGCGGCGGCGAGCTGATCCTGACCGTCCGTGGCGAAGGCTATGTCCTTGCCAGCCCGGTGCGCTACGAATGATCGGCCAACCGGTGCAGCGGGTGCGCAATTTCTTCCGCTCGATGGCGGGCCATATCTTCGTGCTGCTGACCGTCGGCATCTCGCTTTCGGCCCTGCTTGCACTGGCCGTTTCGGAACAGGGCCGCCGCCATGATTTCGAGCGCGTCCGCCGCCAGCGCGTGCTGGCCAGCGCCTTCGACGTCGCCGACCGCCTGCGTCGCGATCCGGTCCGTGTCCAGAAGATGCTGGAGGACCGCGGCATCGTGGGCGCCTATATCGTGCCCGATGGCATTGCGATCAACGAACCGGATGCCGACCTGCAGGCCGCGCTGATCCAGCGTTTCGGCCCGCATTCGCAGCCGGAGGCCGGCCAGGTGCCCTTCGGCCTGTGCTTTCCCGACAAGGATGCCGGGCGCAGTCGGGCCGCCGGTCTGATCGACGCACCGCGCCCTGATTGCTGGATCGTCCGCCTGACCGATGCCGCCGGCCAGCGCCGGGCCATGGCGCTCACCTTCCCGCGCCTGGCCCGACCGCCCAGTTCGCTGTTCAGCCCGGATTATCTGGTCGTCATCCTGTTGTCCGCCGCCGGCCTCTCCATCCTGATCGGCCGGATCGCCGCCAAGCCGCTGCGTCGGCTGTCCCAGGCAGCCGAGGCCTTTTCCGTGTCGCGCGACCCGGAGGAGATTCCCGAACGCGGGCCAGAAGAGGTGCGCGCCGCCCTTTCCACCTTCAACCTGATGCAGCGTCGGGTGCGCGCCGGTTTCACCGAGCGGACGCAGTTGCTGGCCGCGATCAGCCATGATCTCCAGACCCCGCTCACCCGGTTGCGGCTGCGGCTGGAACTGGTCGAGAATGAGGAATTACGCGCCCGCCTGCTACAGGATCATGAGGCGATGCAGCGACTGGTGCGCGAAGGGCTGGACCTTGCCGCCAGTACCGAGACGCACGAGGAATGGTCGGTGATCGACCTCGATTCCCTGCTCGCCAGCATGGCCGAGGATGCCCAGGAACTGGACGCCCCGGTCCAGTTCGCCGCCGGCTGCGGCGCGTCCGTCCGCGCCAAGCCCAATGCGCTGACCCGCTGCATGAGCAATCTGGTCGACAATGCCGTCAAATATGGCGGTTGCGCGGAAATCAGCTGCATCCGCACGCCCGGCCATGTGACGATCGAGATTCGCGACCATGGCCCCGGCATCCCGCCGCAGGATCTCGACCAGATGTTCGAGCCCTTCACCCGCGGCGCCAGCAGCCAGCCGGGCGGCCGGCACGGCACCGGCATCGGCCTCACCATCGCCCGCTCGTTGGGCCTCAGCTTCGGTGCGATCGTCGCGCTGCGCAATGCGCCCGATGGCGGGCTGATCGCCAGTATCGAGATGAAGTCTGCCTAAACGGCGCCAACGACCATCAGCGCCAATGCCACCAGCAACCCACCCCGCGCCAGCCGGGGGCCATAGGTCAGCGCCAGCAGCACGGCACCCGCCAGCAGCGGCAGCAGGCCGCACCAGGTGACGATGCCGATCCCGTCTGCGTCGGCCAGAATCGCGCAGAACAACGACAGGCCGATGGCGCTCCAGCCAATCAGTGGCAGATGCCGGGCCAGCCCATGGCGCTGCCAGGGGCCGAGCAATACCGGTCCATGCCGCGTCATCGCTGCCGCCAGCGCGAAGAAGCCGATATAGAGCAGGCCCGCGACGATCATGCCGGCTGTTCCCGTATCCGCCGTCGCGCCGGCTTCGGCGCATGCCGCCGTCGCATCTGCTGCCGGACGACCAGCGCCAGCGCGCCGGCCATCACCAGGAACAGAAGATTGCCGGTCAGCAGAACCGGTTCGATCGACCAGATCGGGCCTAGCACCGCCGCCAAAACACAGGCAAAGGCGAATAATCCCATCATCAGTGGCCAGCCGATGGCCGGTCGCAGCGCCAACCCGGCCATCACGGCCGCCGCTGCCGTCCACAACGCCACCGACACCTCGGCCTCGGGCCGCCCCGCCATGCCGATCGGCAACAGGCGATTGGCGATGAAATAGGCGACCGCGCCCAGCGGCACCCCGGTGATCACGCCGACATTCAGCCGTTCGAGGATGCGATTGCCGATCGACAGCGGCGCCCGCTCGCGCCGCTTGGCGATCCACAACACCATGCCGGTGGAGATCGCCAGCGTCAGCATCGCCCCACCCAGGACATAGAGCCAGCGCGTCGCCATCGGTGCGAAGCGGGCCATGTGCAGGCCATAGGCGACCTGATAGATACGCATCGCCGGACGCCGCTCTACCCAGCTCTTGAGCGGCTTGCCCGTGGTCCCGTCGAAACTTGCCTGGCCCCGCATATAACCGATCGTGTCGGCATCCGACTGGTAGATGGTGACGACCGATGCCGCGTCGCCCGGATTGAACACATAGACCCGGCCGATATGGCCGCCGCCAAATGCGCGCTCGGCCGCTGTCATCATCGGTGCGATCGGCGCCAGCGTCCCAGGCTTGCCGACCGCCGGGCGAGTCACCGCGCCGGGTGCCAGCGCCTCGTACATCTCCATCACGTTCGCGCCATAGCCTGCGCTGATCGGCCAGGGCATGTTGAGCGATGCCAGGGTCAGCAGGCCGGTGAAGGTGATCATCAGATGGAAGGGCATGGCCAGCACGCCGGTCGCATTATGCCCGTCGAGCCAGGATCGCTGGCCCTTGGCCGGGCGGAAGGTGAAGAAGTCCTTGAAGATGCGCTTGTGCGCGATGATGCCGGTGACCAATGCGACCAGCATGACCATCGCCGCCAGCGAGGCGAGCAGCCGGCCCCAGGGATAGGGAATTTCCAGCTCGAAATGGAGGCGGTAGAAAAACTCCCCGCCCAGTGTCTCGCGCGCGACTGGCGCGCCGGTCACCGGATCGAGCGCGCGATAGAGATAGTCCGTGCCCTGATCGTAGGACGCCTCGACCGTATTGGCCCGGCCATCGGGCGCGGTCAGATACCAGCCGGTGGAACCGGACGCATTTTTCGACAGCCAGCCGGTCGCCGCGACAATGGCGCTCTTGCTGTCCGCCTGCACCGTGACCTCGGGCCGCATCCACCGGCCGATCTCCGGCTTGAAGACGCTGAGCGTTCCGGCCAGGCACATGACGAACAGCACATAGCCTAGCAGCAGCCCGGTCCAGCCATGTAGCCAGGCCATGGCCTGCCGGGCGCCATCCCGGACCATCGCCGAAGCCCGGCTCATGCAAAGCCCCCGTTGGTCCAGACCAGCCCGGCCAGTGCGGCAGACAGCAGCACAACGCCGCCCAGCGCGAGAAAAGGCCCGCGCGCCAGAAAGGCCCAGACACTGACCGCTGGTGCGAACAGATAGGAGAACATGGTCGCCACCGTCACCGCTTCCAGCCGGCCCATCGGCAGGGTACGGGCCAGCAGCATCGCCGCCAGCGCCGCAACCGCATAGGCGCCGACCGTGCCCGCCAGGGTGCGCAGCGCGACATTGCCGCGATAGCGCCAGCCGCTACGGGCGCGCAGAGCCGCCGCTTTCGTCAATAATCGACGCTCAGCGTGAACACCGCCGTGCGCGGCGCGGCGTAGAAGGCCTGGCCCCACATCAGGCTGCCCAGATACTTCTTGTCGGTGACATTCTTCACGTTCACGCTCGCCCGCAGATGATCGACCAGCCGGATGCCCGCCATCAGGTCGAGCACGGCATAGCTCTTCTGCTTAACGACCACATCGCCTGTGTAAACTTCGCCGTCATAAACGTCGGTCAACGTCGTGTTGATCGCATTCTGCCAGCGCATCTGTGCGCCCAGCTTCAGGTCGTTGAGCTGTGGCACCTGATAGGTGGTGGCCAGTTTCAATGACTTGGTCGGCAGCCAGGTGCGGGTGTCGTTGCCCTCGTCATCCTCGATATCATATTGGGTATAGCCGCCGCTCAGCGTCCACTGGTCGGTGATCTTGCCCGCCACTTCCAGCTCGAAACCGGTCGAGGTGGTGTCGACGCCGGCATAATAGCTACCGCCGGCCTTGCCCGGTCCATCCTCGCCAAAGGTACCGGCATAGTCGGCCAGCCCCTTCTGCTTGGCGCGGAACACGGTGGCCGTGGCATAGAGGCGATCGCCGAACCAGCTGCTCTTGATGCCGCCCTCGATGCTGGTGCCCTTGGCCGGGTCCAGCTTGCGATTGGTCGCGTCGACCTCCGCCTGCGGATTATAGATGTCGGTATAGCTGGCATAGAGGGTGACATTGGGCGTCACGTCATAGAGCAGGCCGAGATAGGGGCTGATCTTGTGGTCGTCGCGCGCCTGGTCGGTGCCATAGGAAGTGCCGGACGACTTGATCCACATCGCGCTGGCGCCAACCACACCCTTCAGCTGGTCGGTGAAGTTGAGATGCGCTGCGCCATAGAGGCGGGTCAGTTCGTCGCTATATTTGGCGGCCAGATACTCGCCCGGATAGTCCGGCTCGGTCACCTGCGCGCTGCCCCAGTCATAGACAGACGGATAGACCAGTGCCGTGTCCTCGGCGAAATTCTCCCATTCCTTGGCATTGGACTTGGCGTAGGACAGGCCCAGGACCAGCTTGTGCTCGCGGCCCAGCAGGCTGAACGGTCCAGACGCGCTAAAATCGCCCAGATATTGCTTATAGTCGGACGGGTAGATCCCCGCCATGCCATAGACGCCCTCGCCGGTCTCCTTGTCGGGATAGCCATAGGCATAGAGCAGCTTCGCATTCTCCTGGAAGCGCTTGTAGGTGAACATGCCGCTCAGCGTCCATTGGCCCATCGTATAGACCAGTTCGCCAAAGCTGTTCTGGTCCTTGGTGTTCCAATAGGTCCAGTCGGCCGAGGTCGTCGCCGAGCGCGGATAGTCGATCCGGGTGCCGTCGGTGAAGACCAGCGGCATCGCCCCCCACAGCACGCCGTCGGCGTCATTTTCCTGGCGGGTATAACCGACCGTCGCCTTGAGATCGGGCGTCACCTGCCAGGCGATGATCGCGCCATAAACATCCCGATTGATATGGTTATAGTCCAGATGGGTGTCGCGATCCTCATGCGCATAGATGAAGCGCGCCGACACCGTATCGGTCACCGGTACATTGACGTCGCCTTCGACCCGCCACAGGTCGCGCGATCCGAGCTGGGCCGTACCCTTGGCCTGGAAGGTGTCGAGCGGCCGCTTGCGGACATAGTTGATCGTCGCCGATGGGTTGCCGATGCCGGTCATGATCGCATTGGCGCCACGCACCGCCTCGACATTCTCGAACAGCGCGGTGTCGAGATCGCCGAACTGGATGCCCCAGGCCAGCGGCAGGCCGACGCCATCGACCTGGAAATTGGACACATCGAAACCGCGCGAGTTGAAATAGGTGCGGTCCGTCTCGACGCGCTCGACATTGATGCCGATCGTCTGGTCGAGCAGGTCGTTGACGTTGGTGATCGCGAAATCCTCGATCCGCTCGCGATTGATGATCGTCACCGACTGCGGCGTCTCGCGCACCGACAGCGACAGCGCGGTCGCGGAACTGGACGGCTGGTTGGCGGCGGTCACGACGATGCGCGATGCCTCGTCCGCCGCCGTGTCGGCCTCGGCTGCCTGGGCCGTGGCACAAGGCAAAGCGACAAGGGCCATGCTGCTGCCGAGCAGGACGTGGCGGAAGGACAGGCGCATTTCATTTCCCCAAATTCGTCTCTATCAGCGCGGCCGGTAGGCATCTCCAGAATGCGAGTCAATCGCATTAGCATTGCATCGGCGCTACAATCGCGCAACAAAGATGAAATTTTGTTCATGTCCGGAACGAAGCTGGTCGGTTTCTCCTTTGTAAACTGGCACCTGCCCGTGCCTCCTGACCAGGGAGTATCCGACCATGACCAACACACCACCCCGCCGATCGATCGCCGCCCTGATATTGGGCATCGTCTTCGGCCTCATCGGGCTGGTGCTGACCGGCGGCGGTGCCTGGTTGCTGATCTCGGGCGGCTCGCCTTATTATCTCGTAACGGGCATCGCCCTCATCGTTTCAGGCGTGCTGCTGGCGCGCGGGCGCAAGGCCGGCGGCTGGCTCTACATTGTCATCTTCGCTGTCACTTTACTCTGGGCCTATTGGGAAGTGGGCCTCAATCCATGGGCGCTGGTGCCCCGCGTCGTCGCGCCGCTGGTCCTCCTGATCGCGCTGCAACTGGTCTGGCCGACGCTCGACCGCAGCGCCAGCCGCTGGCGCCGCGCATGGGTCGGTGTGGCTGTCACCTTCGTTGTCGCCATCGGCTTTTTCTGGAGCATCGCTAGCAACTTCATCCCGCCGGTGATGCTGGGGCTGCCCGACGCCCGCTATGCGATGACCGATCCCTCGATCGACACCACCGGCGCCGACTGGCCGGCCTATGGCGGCACCAACAGCGCCCGGCGCTATTCGCCGCTCGCCCAGATCACACCGGCCAATGTCGACAATCTCAAGCGCGCCTGGCTGATCCACACCGGAGACCTGCCGGCGTCGGCCCAGATCCGCAACACCTATGGCGCGGAAAACACCCCGCTCAAGATCGGCGACACCCTCTATGTCTGCACGCCCAAGAACATGGTGATCGCGCTCGATCCCGCCACCGGCAAGCAGAAATGGCGCTTCGATCCCAAGGTGTCGGACGATGCCATTCCCTATACCGCCGCCTGTCGCGGGGTCAGCTATTATGCCGTGCCCGGCGCAGCGGCCGACGCGCCCTGCGCCCAGCGCATCATCCTGGGCACGCTCGACGCGCGGATCATGGCGCTTGATGCCCGCACCGGCCAGCAGTGCCGCGACTTCGGCAGCAATGGCCAGGTCCGCATCACCGACGGCATGGGCAGCGTCCCTCCGGGCTATGTCTCCATCACCTCGCCGCCGACCATCGTGCGCGGTGTGATCGTCACCGGTCATCAGGTGCTGGACGGACAGGATCGTTGGGCGCCGTCCGGCGTGATCCAGGCCTATGACGCCGTGACCGGCAAGATGCGCTGGGCCTGGGACATGATGCACCCGGAACGCAGCGGTCCGCCGCCCGCCGGCCAAACCTATGCGCGCGGCACGCCGAACATGTGGACGATCGCCTCGGGCGACGAACAGCTTGGTCTCGTTTATCTGCCGATGGGCAACAGCGCCGCCGATTATTACAGCAGCCTGCGCCGGCCGGAGGAAAATCGCTACGCCACCTCGCTGGTCGCGATCGACGTGATGACCGGCAAGCCACGCTGGAATTTCCAGGCGGTGCGCAAGGATGTGTGGGACTATGATTTCGGCGCCCAGGCGACCCTGATCGACTTCCCCACGGCGCGCGGCCCGGTGCCGGCCATGCTGCTGCCCAGCAAGCAGGGCGACATCTATGTGCTCGACCGCCGCACCGGCCGGCCGCTGACCCCGATCGGCGATATCAGGGCACCACAGACCGGCGTCGAGCCGCAGCAGCGCGCCGCCACCCAGCGCATCTCGCTCTACCACACACTGCGCAAGCCCGACCTCACCGAAAAGGATATGTGGGGCATGTCGCCGATCGATCAGATGATCTGCCGCATCCAGTTCCGCCGGGCGAGCTACAAGGGCTTCTTCACCCCGCCCGAGGCCGACAAGCGCTCGATCGAATATCCCGGTTATAATGGCGGTACCGACTGGGGCGGCATCGCCGTCGATCCGGCGCGCGGGGTGATCGTCGCCAATTATAACGATATGCCCAACTATGTCCGGCTGGTGCCCCGCAAGGAGGCCAACAAGAAGGGCTGGGCACCGCGCGACCAGGCCCGGGGCGCAATTGGCGGGGCGGAGGGCGCGGGCGATCCGCAGGCACACACCCCCTATGCGATCGACGTCAATGCCGGCTGGCGCCTGCCCCTCACCGGCCTGCTGTGCAAGCAGCCCCCCTATGGCGGGATCCGCGCGATCGACATCGCCACCGGCAAGACGATCTGGGATCGCCCCTTCGGCACCGCGCGGACCAACGGGCCGTTCGGCATCCCCTCCATGCTGCCACTGACCATCGGCACGCCCAATAATGGCGGGTCGGTGGTGACGGCGGGCGGACTGATCTTCGTCGCCGCGGCGACCGACAATCTGATCCGCGCGATCGACCTCAAGACCGGCAAGACGCTGTGGCAGGATGTGCTGCCCGCCGGTGGTCAGGCGACGCCAATGACCTACAGTCAAAATGGCAAGCAATATCTGGTCATCATGGCCGGCGGCCACCATTTCATGCAGACCCCGGTGGGTGATGAATTGATCGCTTATGCCCTGAACTGACGGGCCTTGCCGCCGCTCCTGCCTACAGGGCGAGAGCGGCGGTCAGCATCAGTGCCTGCGCCTGATCCTCCGGCCGTGCTGCGCCAGAGGCTTCGGTGCGTATCAGCCGGCTGCTCGCCAGCCGGTCGGGATCGGTCAGGTGCAGGCCGATGCGCATCGGCCGACGCACGGCCAACACATAATCGATCCCGGCCTCCAGCCGCATTCCATCATCTTCCGGCATCAGCGCCGGCGCGCTGCTCTGCGCCGCCGCGATCCGACAGCGCCATGGTCCCTTCGCCCACATTCCTTCCAGCATCAGTTGCTGTTCCTGCACACGGCCGACCTGATCTTGGCGCAGCTGGGCCAGATGATAGCGTGCTGACAGGCGCAGCGCCGGTGTCAGTTGATGCTCGGCCCGCATCGCCAGACCCCGTACATGCGCCGACCCGCGATTGACCGGCAGATAGCCGTTTTCGACAAAGGCCAGCCGATCCTCGACATCGCCGTCAAAGGCATCGACCGCCAGCGTCAGGGCGGGCGCCACCGCCCAGTCGCCCCCCAGCCGGACACGGCGGTCCCGTTCCGGCCTGAGGTCCGCCTGCAACGACCGGAACCCCTCCCGCGTCAGCCCCAGCGCGCCCGACAGGCCGATCCCGGCATAGGCCTGGATCGTCTCGCGATAGTCCGCCCGCAGGGTGATGCCCGGCGCGGCGTCATAGGCCAGCCGCCCCGTCGGCAGGAACAGATCGCGGCTCTTGATCTCGTCACTGCCATAGAGCGCCGTGACATTGGCGCCGCGATTGTTGAGCTTGGCCCCCTGCCAGCCCAGCTCGGCCTGCAAACCGTCCGCCAGCGGCAAACTGCCATGGGCGTCGACCAGCATCAGACTGCTGCGCGGCTGGGCATCGCCGGACAGGTCGGTGGGCAGGGGCACCGTACCGATCCGACGAGCGGGCAGCGCCATCATCCGGTTGCGCTTGCGTTGGACGGCGATGCCGATCGCCGCAGGTTCGGCCGGAGAAGGCGCCAGTTCGACCGCATAAATGCGCGCCGATTTCGGTGTGCCCCCCACCAGTGCGGGCAGCAGCGAGAAACGCAGCGGCCGCTTCAGCATGAAACTGCCATGGTCGGGAGCGATCGTCTGCGCCGATACCGGGATGGCAAGTGCTGCCAGCGGCATCAACATCCAGCGGATCAGCGCCATGACGCCACGGCCTCCCGACTGGCCAATTGGACTTTGTCACCGTCCGGCGCATAGGCGATCATGTAACCGAAATGGTCGGACAGCGGCGCGCCCTCCGCCTCCGTGCCGAAGGGCACGGCGGCATGGACGACGGACATCGGCCGACCGCCGCCGTCGCGGGCAAAGAGCCAGTCCTTGCCGCGCGCGCTCGCCTGTTCCAGATCGGCATGATTGCCGACATCGGTCAGGACGCGATCGGCAAGCGCCCTTCGCGCACCGCCCAGATGCGCCGCGACAAAACCCATACCCACCCGCGCCCATCGCGCGAAGAAGGCCTGGAAGCGGTTGCTGTCGCCGCCGATATTGAGGTCGCCGCCCAGGATCATCGGTTGTCCGGCAAGCACATGGGCACGCACGAAATCGGCCAACAACCCGGCCTGTCGATCGAACGCCTGTTGCGACCGGGCGATCGCCACGCCCGCCGCCTTGCGTGCGTTGAGATGGGTGTTGACGATGCTGACCGGCCGATCGAAGCCGGGCACCGCCAGATGGGCGATCAGCACCCCTTTGTTCGCCAGGCAATCGAAGCCGGCGCAGGCGAAATCGGGATAGGCCATGCGATCGATGCCAACGATCGGATAGTCGGACAGGATCAAAAGGCCGCTGTTCAACTGCTTGGGTGCCGTCTCGCCCCGGTCCCAGCGCGCCGCCTGCAGAAAATTGCGGTCGTCCGTCCTCGCCGCAATCGCCGTGCGCAAGCCGCTGTCCGGCCCGATCGCCACATGCGCATAGCCGGCACGACGCGCCAGTTGCACGGCCTCCGGCGAAAAAGCCTCCTGCAGCAAAACGATGTGCGGCTGGCGCCCGGCCCGCCGCAACGCCGCCAGCCGTTCGGCGATGCGGCCCAGCGCCTCGTCCCGGCCAAAGGCGACCGGCCAGGGCAGGCCCATCACATTATAGGTCATCACCGACAAGGGCATGTCCGGCTGCGGCGCGGTCACCGCCGGTCCGGCAGCGTCGCTCTGCCGGCTTTCACCCTGCGATCCCGTGGCGGCCAATACCGCCAGGCTCGCGACCAATATGGCACGCAAAGGCTTCGCCATCCCTCATTCCCCTGCGCCCGTCATAACGAGCGGATGAGTCATGCCGGTGTCGTTCGCGCGGCAGCCGGGTTAAACTTTGAAGGCGGCAATGGTCATCGGAGCGACGCGGGACTGTCATCTTCGCTGTCGGCTTGCCGCCCACAGGATCCTGCTGATAGGGCGAAGGTCCACCCGTTCAGACGGTAATGAAGAGGATCCTATGGCCTATTTCCGGCGTGTTGACGCCCGGCACTTCACCCCGACCGAACTGGTCGGCGGCGCCTGGAACGTGACGGAACAACATGTTGCCCCTGCGATCGGTCTGCTGGCCCATGCGATCGAGGTGGATGCCAAGGCGCGTCGACCCGATCCACTGCAACTGGGTCGCCTATCCTATGACATATTGGGCACCATCCCGCTCGACACGGTCGAGATCGACGTCACCGTCATCCGCCCCGGCCGCACCATCGAACTGGTCGAGGCACGGCTCAGTCACAACGGCCGAACGGCGATCCTGCTGCATGCCTGGCTGGCCCAGGCCTATGATACCAGCGCCATCGCCGGCGGCGGCTTTGCGTCGATTCCCGGCCCCGAGACCATGGCGCCGTGGAACGGCACCGGCGAATGGCCCGGCGGCTTCATCGCCAGCATCGATGCCCGCCGCCAGCCTGTCGCGCCGGGTCGCGCCATTGGCTGGATCCGCACACCCCATGCGTTGATCGAGGATGAAGCGGTATCGTCGCTCGCCCGTGCCATGGGACTGGTCGATACCGCCAATGGTCTCGCGCCACTGGTGTCGACCGCCGACGCGGCCTTCCCCAATCTCGATCTTACCGCCCATATCTTCCGTGCGCCGGTCGGCGAATGGCTGGGCTGCGACGTCACCGTCTCGTTCGGCGCCCACGGCATCGGCCTGACCCACAGCATCCTACATGACCGTGAGGGTGCGATCGGCACTGTCTCGCAATGGCTAACGATCCGCCCGCGCTGATCAGCCGGCAAACAGCCCGGCGTCGAATGCCGCGCGTTCCAGTTGCTCACGGAAATCGGGATGGGCGATGGCGATCAGCGCCCTGGCCCGCTCGCCCACCGACTTGCCCTTGAGGTCGGCCAGGCCATATTCGGTGACGATCAGATGCGTGTCCATGCGCGGCGTCGTCACCGGCCCGTCGAGACGCGGGGTGATCCGGGAAATCGTGCCCTTGGCCGCGGTCGAATGGCAGGCGATGATCGATCGGCCGCCGCGCGAAGCATAGGCGCCGCGCACGAAATCCACCTGTCCGCCTGTGCCGCTGAACTGCCGCCCGTTGACGAATTCGGAATTGCAGGCGCCGTGGAAGTCGACCTGCAGCGTCGCGTTCACCGAGACCATATTGTCGTTGCGCGCGATCAGGAACGGGTTGTTCACATAATCGACCGGATGCGCCTCGACGGCCGGATTGTCGTGCAGAAAGTCGTACAGCGCCTGATCGCCGAGCGCGAACGTGTAGATCGCCTTGCCGGCATGGATCTGCTTGCGGCTATTGTCGACCACGCCCGACTGCATCAGCCCGGCCAGGCCCGTGGTCATCATCTCGGTATGGATGCCCAGATGACGATGGCTCGCAAGGCCGGCGCACACTGCCTCTGGCAGCGCACCGATCCCCATCTGCAGGCAGTCGCCATCGCGGATCAGACCGGCGACGGTAGCACCAATCGCGTCATCGACCGCCGTGCGGGTGATGGCCGGCAGAGTCGGCAGCGCGACATCATGCTCGACCAGCGCGGTCACCGCCGACAGGGGGATCATGCAGTCACCCCGTACATAGGGCATATGCGCATTCACCTCCAGGATGATCCGGGTGCCCGGTTTGCGCGCCACCGCCAGCGCATAGTCGACATCGGTTCCCAGGCTGAAATGGCCGTCCGCATCCATCGGCGCGACCGTCGCGATCAGCGTGTCGACGCCGACATGCTCGACCATGGCGCGCGGCACCTGGCTGAAATGGCAGGGCAGGAAATCGACCATCGGCAGATGCGCCTCGCCATGCTGGCGATCCAGCGCCCGTTCGACGCCGCTGTGAAACAGGCTCATCGGCGCGATCCGGTCGCGTAGCGCGAAGTCGAACACACTGGCCCCGGCAATCCCGGTGCAGAGCATATAATAAATGCGCAGGTTGGCGACCGAACCGGACTGGGCGCGTTCGGCCAGGGCGGTGAGCAGGGCGGGCGGCTGGCCGGTCCCCAACGCCATGCAGATTTTGGCGCCCGACGGGATCAGCGCCGCCGCTTCCTGCGCCGAACGCCGTTTCTGCCCATATAATGCCTGGTCGCCCTTTGGGGTCATGGATCGCCTCTCTCCTGTGGTCGATCCACGCCTTATAGCCCGCCGCCATCGCCGTGCCAGTTTTTCGCCCGGACGGCACAGGGGCAGGTCCGGTCGCCCGGCCTGCCCCCGTCATCCTCCCCCCGAAGGAAATGTCAGCCCATGGTCGGGATGACGAAACTCTGATCCAGCACCGCGCCGCCGCTCGGCCAACGCTGGGTCACGGTCTTGACCCGCGTGTAGAAGCGCACGCCATCCATGCCATATTGGTTCATGTCGCCAAAGCCCGAACGCTTCCAGCCGCCGAAGCTGTGATAGCTGACCGGCACCGGGATCGGCACGTTGATGCCGACCATGCCGACCTCAACATTGGCGCAGAAGCGGCGGGCGAAATCGCCATTGCGGGTAAAGAGCGCGACGCCATTGCCATATTGATGCTTCGTCGGGTAGCTCAGCGCTTCCTCGAAACTTTCGGCGCGAACCATCTGCAGGACGGGGCCGAAAATCTCCTCATTATAGCTCTTCATGTCAGGCTTCACATGATCCAGCAGGGTCGGCGCCAGGAAGAAGCCATCCTCATAACCCTGCAGCGCGAAGCCACGGCCGTCGATCACCAGCTCGGAGCCTTCATCGACCGCCATCTGAATATAATTTTCGATCCGCGCCTTGTGCGCGGCGCTCACCACCGGGCCATAATGGGCGTCGGGATCGCTCGGCACGCCGACGCGCAGCCCGGCGATGCCCGCCTCCAGCTTGGCGCGCAGCGCCACCGCCGTCTGCTCACCCACCGGCACCACCACTGGCAGCGCCATGCAGCGTTCGCCCGCCGAACCATAGGCCGCGCCCAATATGTCGGCGACCGCCTGGTCCAGATCGGCGTCGGGCATGACGATGCCGTGATTCTTGGCCCCGCCCATGCACTGCATCCGCTTGCCGTTCGATGCGCCACGGCCATAGACATATTGGGCGATGTCGGAGGAGCCGACGAAGCTGACCGCCTTGATCGCGGGATGGTCGAGGATCGCATCCACCACCTGCTTGTCGCCATGCACGACGTTGAGGATACCGGCCGGCAGTCCCGCCTCCATCGCCAGTTCCGCCAGGCGCACCGGGACCGAGGGATTGCGCTCGCTGGGCTTGAGGATGAAGGCATTGCCGCAGGCGATCGCCGGGGCGAACATCCACATCGGGATCATCGCCGGGAAGTTGAACGGCGTAATACCCGCCGCGATGCCGATCGGTTGGCGCAGCGAATAGACGTCGATGCCCGGCCCCGCCCCTTCGGTATACTCGCCCTTCAGCAGATGCGGGATGCCGCAGGCGAATTCGACCACGTCCAGGCCGCGCTGGATATCGCCCTTGGCATCGGAATGGACCTTGCCATGCTCGACCGACAGCAGTTCGGCCAGTTCATTCATATGCTGTTCGATCAGCGCCTTGAGATTGAACATCACGCGGGCGCGGCGCTGCGGGTTCATCGCCGCCCAGGCGGGTTGGGCGGCCTGGGCATTGGCAACCGCTTCATCCAGCTCGCTCGGTGCTGACAGGCGGACCTGCGCCTGCACCTGGCCGGTGGCGGGATTGAAGATGTCGCCCAGGCGCGTCGACGCCGATGCGCGATGCTGCCCCCCGATGAAATTGTCGACTATGCGCATACTGCCCTCTCGAAACGGATCGCCCCGGCCATAAAGGAGGATCGGAAGGGCCGGAACCGGCTGGCCGATTTGATCGCGGGGACGGTGGATCGGCGCTGCGCTTGCCCGGTCGGCGCTTCTTTCGCATGGCTCATGGATCGACAGCGGAGCGAGCATGGCCGGGACAGGAGCAGGACGGCGGATCACCGCCGCAGGATGGGACATACGCTGGGACGCCGATCAGGCGGCGCAGGCCTATGCCGATGGCTGGTGGCGATCGGACACCGCTGCCGATGCGCTGGCGAACGCTGCCCGCGACACGCCCGATCGCATCCTGCTGATCGACGGCGACCATTGCCTGACCGCCGCCGGCCTGCACGATCAGGCCCAGCGACTGGCGCAGGCCTTGCTGGCGCGCTTTCCGGTCGGCAGTGTCATCTCCTTCATGCTGCCCAACTGGCAGGAGGCGGCGGTCATCTATATGGGCGCGACCCTGGCCGGCATGGTCGCCAACCCGATCCTGCCGTCGCTGCGCGACCATGACCTGCGTTTCATCCTGGCGGATGTGGACAGCCGGATGATCTTCGTACCGCAAAGCTTCCGCGGCCATGATTATGGCGCGATGCTGGAACGGGTCGCGGGGGAGATGGAAAGGCCGCCGGAGATCGTAATCGTTCGGGCGGAAGGCAGCAAAGCTAGTGCATATGACGCGCTGCTGACTTCGGCTCCGACCGGCCGGCCTCTGCCTGTGCTGGACGCCGACGAGGTGCGGATGGTCATGTATACCAGCGGCACCACCGGCCGGCCCAAGGGGGTGATGCACAGCCATAATTCGATCAATGCGCTGATCCGCCAGATCGGCCGCCACTGGCTGGTCGCACCGGGCGATCGCTTCCTGGTGCCGTCCCCCATCAGCCATATTGGCGGGTCTATCTACGCATTCGAAACACCGCTGCTGCTGGGCGCGACGGCGATCCTGATGGAACAGTGGAACCCGGAGGATGCGGTGCGGATCATGGCCGAGGCCGACTGCACCCATATGGCGGGCGCCACCCCCTTCCTGCAGCATCTGCTGGCGGCGGCGCGCACGGCGGGCACGCGGCTGCCGGCACTCAAATTGTTCATCTGCGGCGGGGCGTCGGTGCCACCGGCGCTGATCCGCGAAGCCGCCGCCTATTTCGAGCGCGCCGTGGTCAGCCGCGTCTATGGATCAACCGAATTGCCGGTTACCACGGTGGGCGTGATCGACCGGGCCGATATCATTCATGCCGCCGAGACCGACGGCCGCCCCGCCATCGCCACCGTCCGCATCGCCGAAGATGGCGAGATCCGCGCGCGCGGGCCACAGATGATGGTCGGCTATATCCACAAGGAGGATGAGGCCGCCAGCTTCGACGCGGAGGGCTATTATCGCAGCGGCGACCAGGGCGCCTGGATCGATGGCGACCATCTGGTGGTGACCGGCCGGATCAAGGACCTCATCATCCGCAATGGCGAGAATATCGCGCCCAAGGAGATCGAGGATCTGCTGGTCGGCCATGATGCCATTGCCGAAATCGCGATCGTCGGCATACCCGATCCACGCACCGGCGAGCGGGCCGTGGCGGTGATCGTGCCGCGCTCCGGCGCCAGGCCCGACGTTGCCACGCTGGCCGACCATCTGGCCGGTCATGGTGTTGCCCGCTTCAAATATCCCGAGGCGGTGGCGCTATGGGATGCGCTGCCCAAGAATGACGCCGGCAAGGTGCTGAAGCAGCAGATCCGCGCCCGGCTGGTGGCAGAAGCTACGCCGGCGGCGTCGTAGGACAATTGGTCCGCTGGCCGCACCGGGCGCTATCGGGCATGGCCGCCGCCATGTTGCGCCAAGCCTCTGCTGTCCTGCTGCTGACCCTCAGCCTGATCGGCTGTGCCGACGATCACCGCGCCGAGCGGCTGAAGGCGGCCGGCCCCAATCCGACGCTGGAAAAGCTGATGACGGTGGCCGATGCCAAGGCGGGTGCGCGACTGTTCGGTCCCTGTGCCGCCTGTCACACCACCAGTACTGGCGGCCCTGATACCGGCGGCCCCAATCTGCATGGCATTTACGGCCAACCGATCGGCCAGCACAGCGCCTGCTTCAGCTATACCGCCGCACTCCGCGCCAAGGGCGGCCATTGGGACGACAAGGCGCTCGACGCCTGGATCGCCAATCCGCAACAGTTTGTGCCTGGCACCAAGATGCAGTTCAGCGGCATCCCCGACCCGCTCGCGCGCGCCGACCTGATCGCCTATCTGCGCAGCCTGTCGGATTAAGCGGGCCAGCCAAGCTACGAATTTTTTGGGGTAGCTGGCGCCCCCGGGGCTTCGTACACCTGCCCCCATGAACAGCGGGATGACAGACGGCGTCCAGGCGCTGACCGAGAAGGAAAAGCAGACGCTGCGCCTGATGGTCCGGGGCCATGACGCGAAATCGATCGCGCGCAGCCTGGACCTGTCGGTCCATACCATCAACGAACGGCTGCGCGATGCGCGACGCAAGATGGCGGTGTCGAGCAGCCGGGAGGCCGCCCGCATCCTGATGGAGGTCGAGGGAGAGCCCGACATTTCGTCCCCCGATTTTCTGGGGGACAGAGAAATCGGGGCAGACGCCGTCCCGGCCGAAGCGGATCAGGTCGGGGCGCCGATCGTCGGCGTGGGGCCGGCCGGTCGCCGGCCCTTGATCCTGTTCGGAGTGTTGCTCATGACGCTTGTCCTTGGCCTGCTGGCGCTGGCCGCCCTGCCCGATGCCTCCCCCGCCCCGCAATCGCCCCCGGCCGCTGCCCAAGCCCACAATATGGAGGTCGTCGATGCAGCGCGCCAATGGTTGGCACTGATCGATCAGGACAAATGGGAAGAAAGCTATCGTGGTACCGGCAGCGCCTTCCAGAAGCTCAACACGGTGCAGGTCTGGACCGAGGTTTCGCAAAAGATGCGGGGCAGGTTCGGCGCGCCCATGTCACGCAGCCTGCTCAGCCAGGAAGAGTTGCCCGCCCCGCCGCATGGCTATGAAGTGGTGAAGTTCCGCGCCAGCTACGCCAAGCAGGCCCAAGCAATCGAGACGGTGACGCTGGATCGCGAGGATGGTGCTTGGCGCATCGTCGGGGTGACGATCGAATAGGGATGGTGGCGGGGCGCACACAGGGCGCGCCCTGTGCGCTTATTCCCCCGCGACCGCGCGGCCGAAGCTGTAGCGGATATGATCGACATGACCCTCCAGCCCGAAGACCAGCGGATCCTGACTGTCCATGATTGCGTCGATCCGGGCGCCGATATCCTCCGGCGTCCAGCTGGGCTGATAGACGCCCTTGCTTTCGGCGATGAAGGCGCGGGCGACGCGGCCGGCGATCGACACCAGCATCTCGCCGGTGACCGAGCAGCTTTCATGCGCCAGCCAGGCGACGACCGGCGATACCAGTTCCGGCCCCATCGGCGGATATTGGGTGATGTCGAGCCCTTCGGCCATACGAGTGACGGCGCCAGGCACGATGATGTTGGATTTGACCCCTTCGGCCTCCCCCTCCAGCGCCAGCACATTGTTGAGGCCGATCATGCCCGATTTGGACATGCCATAATTGACGCAATCCCTGTTGCCATACAGGCCGCCGATCGAGCTGGTGAGGACGATGCGGCCATAGCGCGCCTTGCACATGTGCGGGAAGGCGGCGCGGGCGACGTGGAAGGCACCGCGCAGATGGACGTCGAGCACGGCGTCGAAATCCTCCTGGCTGAGGTCCTGCATCGACCCGTAGCGGACATTGCCGGCATTGTGGATCAGCCCGTCGATCCGGCCATAATGGTCGAGCGCCGCCTCTATGATGGCGCGGCCGCCCTCCGGCGTGGCGACGCTGTCGGTCGAGGCGATCGCGTCGCCGCCCTGCGCCTTGATCGCAGCCACCACTTCGGCCGCCGGGCCGGCATCGATCCCCTCGCCGCGCACCGCGCTGCCCGGATCATTGACCACGACCCTGGCGCCACGCGCGCCGAGCAGCTCCGCATAGGCGCGGCCAAGCCCCCGCCCGGCACCGGTGATGACGATGACGCGATCGTCGTAGCGCAGTTCGGACATGAGCGGGCCTTTCGCTTGATTATGCAGATGATGGCGCAGGGGTGACGCGACGCGCGCGCGGGTTCAAGCCAAGGCGGTGAGGCATCGCCACGGCGGTTCGCCGATGCCCGGCGAAGCGGATAAGAGCGGGGCAGGACAGGCTAGAGGACAAGACGGATGCAGGTAGCGATCATCACCGGTGCGGGCAGCGGCATCGGGCTGTGCACGGCGAAGATGCTGCATGACGCCGGCATGGCGATCGTCGGCGTCGGCCGCGATCCGGCTAAGCTCGCGACGCTGGAGAGCGAAATCGGTGATCCGGCGCGGGTCGCGACCCTGTCGATCGACGTCACCGCTAACGATGCCCCGGCGCGGATCGTGCAGTTGGCACTCGATCGCTTCGGTCGCATCGACTTCCTGGTCAACAACGCCGGCGCCGGTAGCCCCAAGCCGCTGCACGAAACCGACGACGCGACGCTGGACGGGTTCCTGGACCTGATGCTGCGCGCGCCCTTCCGCCTTGCGCGCGAGGCGATCGTCCATATGGGCGAGGGCTGTGGCATCGTGAACGTCACCTCTACCTATGCGGTGATCGGCGGGCGGCGCGGCGGCGCCTATTCGGCGGCCAAGGGCGGCCTGGACGCGCTGACCAAGCATATCGCCTGCGATTACGGCCCGCAGGGCATCCGGGCCAATTGCGTCGCGCCCGGCGTCACCATGACCGATATGGTGCGCCACCGGTTCGAGGACGAAATGTTCAAGCGGGTGAATGTGGAGACCACCCCCTTTCCCCGGCTGGGAGAGGTGGAAGATGTGGCCAGCACCATCGCCTTCCTCTGCTCGCCAGGCGCCGCCTTCATCAACGGCCAGACTATCGTGGTGGATGGCGGCTGGACCTCGACCAAATATCTCTCGCCGCGCGCACTGACGACGAAATGGGTCGAGGCGGAGTAAGACTACTCTTTGGCTGACCGCTCGGTTAGGGCGGGGCATGGCCGATAGCCCAATCCTCTATTCCTTTCGCCGCTGCCCCTATGCGATGCGGGCACGGCTGGCGCTGCTGGCGAGTGGGCAGGCGGTCCAGCATCGCGAAATCCTGTTACGCGCCAAACCCGCCGCGATGCTGGCAGCCTCCCCCAAGGGCACGGTACCGGTGCTGATCCTGCCCGATGGTCGGGTGATCGACGAAAGCCTGGAGATCATGCGTTGGGCGCTGGGTCGGCATGATCCCGAAGCCTGGCTGAACGGCGACGATGCGGCACTGATCGCGATCAATGACGGGCCGTTCAAACGGCATCTGGATCGCTACAAATATACCGAGCGCCATGGCAGCGACCCGATCGCGCATCGGACCGAGGCGGCGGGACTGCTGGATGCGCTGGACGCGCGGTTGCGGAAACAGGCCCAACTCTGTGGCGCGCGGCGCGGCATGGCCGACATGGCGATCTTTCCCTTCGTGCGGCAATTCGCGGCGGTCGAGCCGGAGTGGTTTGCCGCGCGACCCTGGGCCGCGTTGCGGAACTGGCTGGCCGGGCATTTGGGGTCCGACCTGTTCGCCCGCGCGATGGTGAGACATCCGTTATGGGTGGAGACGGAGACCGGCTAGGCCGGGCCGCAACAGGCGTCGAGGCAGATCTGGCGCAGCAGGGCGATGACGTCGCCGCATCGTTCGGCGGGGATGGACCGGCCGATCCGTGCCTCATGTGCATCGAACGCCGCGCAGACCCTGCCGTGCAGCGCCAGGCCCTCTACGGTCAGCGACAACGGGATCGCGCGGCCCTTGCCTGCCCCCTTCTCCAATATGCCGGACAGCACCAGCTTGTTGATGAGCGGCACCAAATTGGTCGGCTGGGCGCGCAGTGCGCGGGCAATGTCGCTCTGGCTGCAGCCCGGATTGGCGCCGATCAGCCGCAGCAAAGTCGCCTCGCCCGGATTGAGGCCAAGCGGCGCCAGCGCCTCGCCCAGTGCGCCGGTAACCGCCGCCGCGGTGCGGCGCAAATGGAAGCCCAGCATCCGGTCGAGCGGGTCGGCAAAGGCGCTGTCGGGATCGATCATCACTGCGCCGGTCTAGCCCTCTTGCCGTGCCGGCTCAAGTCGATATGTTATGCACCATAATATAAGATGGAGAGGAGCGACAGTCATGACGATACGATTTGCCTTGCCGTTTGTCCTGCTGGCCCTGGCCGGTACGGCACCGGCCCAGACGCCGCCCAATAGTCCTGCCGCCTCCGGCACGATCGATCCGGATGGCACGGTCAACGTCCCCGCCTTCCGCCTGCCGCCCTCCATCTATCTGAGCGAGGCGGCCAAGAAGGCGCTACCGCGCACGCCGACCGATCCGGAAGAACCAATGATGCGCGCAGTCGCCGCCGGGCAGGCCGGCGCGCTGCGCCAGCGCATGCCGCAACTGGTCGCGCCGCGCATCGATGCGCTGAAAGCGATGTACAAGGTGACGATACGCGACGAGCAGATCGCCGGTATTTCGGCCGTGCGCGCGACCCCGGCAGCCGGCGTCGCGCCGGGCAACCGCAGGAAGATATTGCTCAACCTGCCGGGCGGCGGCTTCATCATGGGGGTAGCCGGCGGCACCGGCATGATGGAATCGATCCCGCTCGCAGGCCTGGCCGGGGTGGATATTATCTCCATCACCTATCGCCAGGCGCCGGAAACCACCTGGCCTGCAGCGACCGAGGATGTGACCAAAGTCTATCGCGAACTGCTCAAAGCCTACAAGCCGCAGGATATCGGCATCTTCGGCTGTTCGGCCGGCGGATTGCTGACGGCCGAGGCGGTCGCCTGGTTCATCCATGAGAAGCTGCCGCTGCCCGGTGCAATCGGCATTTTCTGTGCTTCGGGCGATGCGCGCTGGGGCGGCGACAGCCGCGCTTTCGGCCGACCTTTTCAGGCACTGCCGCCGCGCGACGATGTTCGCGCCTATTTTCAAGGGGCTGACCTTACCAATCCACTGGTATCCCCGATATTGGCACCCGCGATGCTCAAGCTGTTCCCGCCGACGCTGCTGATCACCGGCACCCGAGCCTTCGAGATGAGCGCAGCGGTCAACACCCATCGCGAGCTGGTGAAGGCCGGGGTCGATGCCGACCTGCATATGTGGGATGGCCTGGGCCATGCCTTTTTCTACGACCCTACCCTACCGGAATCGCGCGAGGCCTTCGACGTCATGACCGCCTTCTTCCGCGACCGGCTGAAGCTGGCGCGCTAGGCTGCGATCGCCCGTCGGCAAAATTCCCAGATCTCGGCCGCCAGCGCCTCGCGATGCTGGCGGTCGGGTGTGGCGGCCTCCTCGGCCAGCAACTGGCTGTGCACCGTGGTTGAAACGAGATTATAGACCAGCAGTGCCATCCAGGGGGCCGGCCCCTGCCGCACTTGCCCCTGCGCCATGCCTTGCGACAGGATCGTGGCGATCAGGTCGATGAGCGGGCTTACCGCCTTTTGCAGTTCAACCGGGCGCGCTTCGGCCAGGCGCAGATGCTCGCGGCTGAGCGCGGCGCCCCGGCGCTGGCCCACCTGCCATTCCCCGCCCATCGCCGCCCGGCCGATGACGATGCCCGCCACGATATGATGCAAACGCGCGAGCGGATCAGGCAGGTCACGCACCTGGTCACCAAACTGCTCGGCCGCGCGGCGCAGCGTATGGGCGAACACCGCCAGGACCAGATCATCCTTGCCCGCGAATCGATCATAAAGGGCGCGCCGCGCAAGCCCGGTCCGCTGCAACACGGCGCGGATCGTCAGCCCCTCCAGCCCCTCCTCGTCAAGCAAGTCATAGGCGGCCGCCACGATCTGCTGGTTGCGATCATCCAGTTCCATGATCGCGTGGTCCGCCTGCGACGCCCGGTACATCCTCGTCGATCCTCTTTGCATTAATCGCTTTCCATCTAGCAGGCCGCAGCTATAGTGCCAGCATTGAGAACGCTGTTCTCTTCGCGATTAAAATTATGGGAGAGTGAAATGGCGACGGTCCTCTTTGTCGAGGCCAGCGGCGCGGAACATCGGATCGATGTGCCGACGGGCGAGAATCTGATGCGCGCGGCGCTCAATGAGGGGTTGGATGGCATGGTCGGCGAATGCGGCGGCGGGCTCGCCTGCGCGACCTGCCATTGCTATGTCGATGACGACTGGGCCGACCGGTTGCCCCCGCCCGCACAGACCGAGCAGGATATGCTCGAATGCACGGCCAGCGAACGCCGCCCCAGCAGCCGCCTGGGCTGCCAGATCGTCGTTACCGATGCGCTCGACGGGCTGGTCGTTCACCTGCCCACGGCGCAATATTGAGGATCCGGATCATGGCCACGACCCAAGCATCGTCGATTACGGAAATTCCGGCTCATGTCCCGCCCGAACTGGTGCGCGAGATCGGCCTGACCACCGGCCCCGAATTTCTCGCCGCACCCCATGCTTTCATGGCAAAGCTGCACGAGACGCATCCGCCGATCTTCTACAGCGTCAATCCGCTGATTGGGAACAGCTGGTGCACGATCAAGCATGAGGATGCCTTTTTCGCGCTACGCCACCCTGAATATTTCACCACCGCCGGAGCCACGCCCTTCCCGCGCGATCCCAATAATTATTTCCATTTCATTCCGCTGGAGATCGATCCGCCGCATCATCGCAAATATCGCGCGATCCTCGATTCGACCTTTTCGCCGCAAAGCGTGCTGCGGCTCGAAGCCTATATGCGCAGCCTCACCAACGACCTTATCGACGGCTTCATTGATGCGGGCGAGGTGGAATTCACCACCGCCTTTGGCCGACCGCTGCCGGTATCGATCTTCCTCGACCTGATGGGTTTGCCACAGGAGATGCGGGATACCTTCGTCGGCTGGGCCGTCGACCTGCTCCATTCGCAGGATCGCATGACCGCCGGCCTGGCCATGCGCGGGATCGAAGCCTATCTGGCGCAGGTGATCGTCGAGAAGACAGCCAAGCCCGATGACGGCGTCATCAGCACGATCATCCAGGCGCGGCCTGGTGGCGAGCCGCTGACCGAGCGGGAGATTTTTGGCTTTACCTTCTTCCTGTTCATCGCCGGACTCGACACCGTATTCGCGACGCTCAACAATATCTGGCTGTGGCTGGCGCAAAATCCCGACCGCCGCCGCGAGATCATCGCCCATCCCGAACAGATCAACGCCCAGGTGGAGGAATTGCTGCGAGTTTTCTCCGTTACCTTCTCTGGCCGGACCCTCACTCAGGATCTCGAGATGCGCGGGGTGCAGATGAAAAAGGGGGACAAGTTCAACAGCATCTTGCCGGCCTGCAATTACGACCCGGATGTCTTTCCCGACCCGATGCGGGTCGACTTCAACCGGCCACGTAAGCCCATCCTGGCCTTTGCCGGCGGCGTGCACAGCTGCATCGGTGCGCATCTGGCGCGGCTGGAGGTGAAGGTTGCATTGCAGGAATGGCTGCATCGCATTCCCGACTTTGCGGTGCCGCCGGATAGCCAGATCAGCTATTGGCCAGGCGGTGTTGTCGGCCCTAAACTGCTGCCCTTGATTTGGTAGAGTGCAGGCACAAAAAAAGCCCGGCTGAACGCCGGGCGGTGATTTTTGGTGTTGGTTGC